>CALVQM010000051.1 GCA_944358125.1 uncultured Bacilli bacterium | reverse complement strand
TACAAATTCTTTAATTTGTTCTTCATTTTCTAAAGAATTAACATAAGCTATAATATCTCTAAAAGAGTTTAAATTTTAATTCATATTCATATCTCCAATCAATTACTCTAAAAATATTTTACCATATTTAAACACTTATTTGAAGTAGGTGTATTTATTTTTTTCAAATTTATTTTCCTTTTTATTCGGAATAATCTGTAAAAGAGAATTTTTAGGTAAATTATCAATATCCAATTTTTCTTTTTCAATAGTAATAGGGATAATTTTATAAAATAAAGCTCACACGAGGGTGTGAGTAATTTTCTCAATGGAGCGATAACTATACACGTATGCGAAAAAGTATACTCCCAAGATTGATTAAATTAACTACAATTAAATTATATAGAATTTATAAGAAAAAAGCTATGGAAGTATAGCAAAAAAAGCAGAAATATGCTAAAATTATAATAGAACTTGTATCATTATTATGATACTCTTTTTTATTTGGAGGATAGTAAATGTCATATGTTGAAGAATTTATCAAATTAAATGAAATAATAAAGAAAAATAAAAAGTCACCTTTAGTAATAATTGTAATGATTGTGATAACGTGGATAATTTTGATTAATATTCCATTAGAATATGAATGGGAAGGTATTAAATTAAACATAATTATTGCAATAGTATTAACTGTTTTTGAATTGATATGGTGGTTAGTATGTAGGTTTTACTTGCCAAAAAATACTACAAATAAGCAAGGCATTGCGTTTTTAATATGTTCAACTGAAATAGAAAAGCATGATGTAGAGAAAGAAAATTTCTTCAAGATGTTAAAAAATGAATCTAATGATTTATTTAATGTTTTAGTATATACACGAAAAGACTTTAAAAAGCTTGAAAAAAAATATACTGTTAACGAAATTATGGAAGAGTTAAATTTAACTATTCTATTTGAAGTAAAAGAAAGAAAAGGTAATATTGATAATGATAATAACTATGAAATTGAGATAATAACAACTAGTATTCATTTTCCGTATAGTCCTGGCTTAGAATTTATTCCTAGTTTTAATCAAGACTTTACCAAAAGTATTAACAGGCATATAAAGATATCACATAAAAATAGCTTAGTAGATAATAAAGCAGAAATTGGAATGTTAGAATTATCATCATTATATATAACATCTATTATACAAATTATTTCGCCAGATCCAGAAAAAAGTTTTGAATTACTTGATAGAATTTCAGGGCTATTGCATATAACAAAATTAAAAAAGTCAGAATATGGATATATAGAAAAAAATATACCTTACAGATATTTAGAGGCTTATCAAAATACTATATGTAAATTATTAATAACCGAAAAGTATTATGAAAATCCAATAATATTAAATAGAATTAAAAATTTACAGGATAATATGTTTAATTATTTAACTAAAATTAAAGCCGAAGGAAAAATTGAAAAACAACGTTATAAATTGTTCTATGAAAATTATTTATTACAAAGAGCAATAATTATATATGAAGAAAGTGGTCCGTTAAAAGCGTTAGAAGTAATAAATAAATGTGATTTTACGAACCCAAACAATTGTGGAGCGTATTTTAGTAAAGCATTTTTATTAATGATGTGTGTTAAAATTGAAGAAAGTGTAAGGACCTATATTAAATTGCTAAAAAGAAAAGATTTAGAACAATCACAAGTAGAAGAAATATTAATCTTTATTGATAATAGACAAAAAATATATTCAGATAACATATATTTAAAATTTTGTTATGGGATAATTAATTATTTTAGAAAAGATAAAAAATTAGCATTTAAAATTTTTGATGAAATAAAATCCAAAGACGATGTTATAAGTGAACAAATTGAAGAAATTGTTAAATATGATGCAAGTTAAAATTAAAAACAGATAATTATGTGATATAATAGAAGCAGAAAAAAAGGGAGGTTTTACTCGTGAATTTAAAAGAAGAATTAAAGAAATTAAAAAATAAATTATCAGTTTTTCTAGCAGTAAAAGCAATTGCTGATCATTTTGCTAGTATTAGAAACATTTCATTAGATGCAAAAATTGATGATTATATTAAATGGAATTTTGAAAATATGGTAAAAGGTGAATATACAAATTTTGATGAACATTGGGTGTCAATTGAATTGAGAAACTTTATTGAAAAAATGGCTGTTTGGTACGAATTAAGATATCCTGATTATGAAATAAATAGATTAATGCCTGGCTCTGGACAAGAAGGAATGAAAGTTAGTGATGTAATGTTTAATAGTAATAGTTACATTAATGAGTTATTAGATGAGAATTCAGATGTAAGAGCATTAGATTGGGATAAATTCTATAATACATCTGCTTTTATTAAATCTTTACCTTGGGAAGAAAGATATAGATTTCAAAGAGCAAGATATAGAAATTTAGTATATGTAGATCCCAATTATATATTACATGCACATTTACATTTAACTTCAAGAGGATTCGTTGAATCAGCAGAAGGCTTTGATTCATATAGTAATTATAAAGTTACTAATAAACAATTAAAAGGAATGCACGTTAAAGATGTTGTAAAATTGTTAGAAGAAAATGGTATAACATTACCTAGTGATAACGAATTGGAGGCAACAATAAACAATGTTGAAAAATGGATAAAACAAAAAGAAGGCTTATTGGATGCTGTTATGTATAGAATTATTGAACGTGGTGGAAATTGCATTGGACCTCGTAGAGGATTCTTATTTGCTAAGGAATTTGAGAGAAATATTGATATTCCAGTGATGTATGCAATTGATCGTTCAGATCCAGGATTAAGACTATTCATTAATGAATATATAAAAGCTGGTGGGTCTAAAGATTTAATGTGTTATGTAGGTTATTTCTCAAGAACAAATAAAATGAAAAAATTAGATACAATATCTATTCAAGACTTAATATTAACTCAGAGTAATGATGCTGCAACATTTTATACACCGGAAGAAACAGAGCTGCATCAAAGAATGGTTAATGTTTTATCAAGTCAAGTGGATCAAAATGAAGTAAAGAAAGAACAAGTAAAAATATTAAGATTGCAAAGAAGATTAGAAAAAAGTAAAAGAAATACTAAATAAGTCGGGATTTTCATATCCCGACTTTTATAATTATAAATAGAATTTTAAAAAAAGCCAAAGTGATAATTCTTTTAAAAAATATCACTTTGTTAACAGTCTGAGATATTAATAAATATCTTGTTTTTAAGTTTATCTTTATTTAATATTTATGTAACTTTGCTTTTGTCTTTGATAGTAATTATTAATATTTGTTTTATTTATGAATCCAAATGGAAGAAATATTGCGGCTGTTCCTAGTTAGAAAGGTAGAAGATCTCCATGGATAGGTACTAAAAATATATGGAAACTATTTTATAGTATTGGATTGCTTGATGAGAAAATTTATAAAGAAATTCAAAGAAGAAAACCACTTAGATTGGAATGAAACTTTTGCTAATATAGTTTATGATGATGTAGAAAGACATAAATATTTTATGACTAATCTGGGTAAATGTACTCAAGTTGATGCCAGAGCACTACTAAATTGTGTTTTAGTCAGTATCTTGATTTATTATATAAGGAAATTGAAATTATTAATCCTAAAATAATTATTACTTTTGGAAATCAAGTTAGTTCTATGGTCTTAAATAAAAAAATATTGGTATCACAGTTATAGACAATTTTGGAATAAAATGATATTTTTTTCTCTTTTTGGTACAAAAAAATCAATTCCTTATAGAATGATATACTGAAATTTGTTTAAAAATATTATCTTCTTCTCTTTTAACTATTACTATTTATATTAAATAAATTTATTAGGAAATTTATTAGGAAATTTGCTAGGAAAAATTTGAAATGTATAGTATAATTAATTTAAGAAGATTGGAGGTAATACAATGCTGGGTGTAATTGAAGATAGTAGAAATGAATTTAAAATTAAATTACCCGATGATTTAGAAGAAACGGTTATAAGTTTTCTTAATAGCAAAGATGGCGGTAATATTTATATTGGTGTTGATGATAGCGGAAAAGTTATTGGTCTAAAAAATAACTTAGATTTACTGCAAAGAAAAATAAAAGATTTGATAGTTTCTAATATAGAACCATCTGTATTAGGCTTATTTGATATTGAAGTTTTAGAAGAAGATAATAAAAAATACATTCATATTACAGTTGCTAGAGGAACGGAAAGACCATATCACATTAAAGGCATGGGAATGACATCTGATAGTTGTTTTATTAGAGTTGGTAGTTCAAATGAAAAAATGACGACTACTTTAATAAATAAAATGTTTAGATCAAGAACTAAAGAATCTTTAAAAAACCTTGTATCTCCAATACAAGATTTAACTTTTAGACAATTAAAAATGTATTATATGGAAAAAGGATTTGATGTTGGAGAAAATTTTGAAAAACAATTAGAGTTTTATACTAATGATAATAAATTTAACTATATTGCTTATCTATTGGCAGATAATAATAGAATTTCTATAAAGGTTGCTAAATACGTTGGTGATGATGTTGATGAAATAGAAGAATATTATGAATTTGGCGATTGTTCTTTAATTACAGCTACTTATAGAGTATTAGAAAAATTCAAAATAGAAAATAAGGTATTTGCAAAAATTACTTATCCTGAACGTATTCAAAAGTCGATGTATGATTATAATGCTGTTAGAGAAGCAATTATAAATGCTATTGTTCATAACGATTGGTCTAATGAATATCCACCAAAATTTGAATTTTTTAGTGATAGACTAGAAATATCTTCCTTTGGTGGTATTCAAGATGAATTTACAGAAGAAGAATTTTTAAAAGGATATTCTGCTCCTAAAAATCCAGAACTTATGAGGATATTTAAAGATCTAGAGTTAGTAGAGCATTTGGGAACAGGAATAAGAAAAATACTAAAAAAATATGATAAAAGTATTTATCAGTTTTATCCCCATTTTATAATAGTAAGCATTAAGTATAATGAAAATGATTTTGAATACAATATTCAAAATCAAAAGGTTAAATTTGATTATTCAGAATTTAATTTAAGCAAAATGGAAGAAAGTATAATTAAATTAATTTTAGATAAGCCTAATATTACACAAGCAGAAATGGCTGCATTTTTGAATTTAACGCCTAGAATGGTTAGGTATTATTTAAGCGAATTAGTTAATAATGGATATATTCAAAGAGTTGGGGCAAAGAAAAAGGGAAAATGGATTGTTATTGATAAAAAGAATTAGAGTATTAAAATTGTAGCAGTTAAATGTTACAATTTTTTCTTCTTATAATAATTGTTATGTATTTCTAAATTTTATGGGAGTTTGGAACACAAAAAAATCAATCCGTTTGGATTGATTATATGTTAAGTTCAAACATAAAAGTTCGAACAGAAACGTCACTGGAGCAAGTGAGCGGAATCGAACCGCCGTCTCAACCTTGGCAAGGTCGCATACTAACCGCTGTACTACACCTGCATGCATAAATATATTATCAAATTATGCAATTAAATGCAAGGAAAAATTGCAAAAATCTATAATTTATTATATAATTATGTCTGAAGAAGGGTGAAGGCATGAAAGAAAAGATAAAATTATTTTTTCGAAAAATTAGAAAAAATATTATTGAATATATAGCTACGAATCGTTTATTCTTGACGTATGTTGTTATTGCTATGGTTGGATTAATGCTAGTTCGAGGCTTTACGATTGATAATATGTGGAGTTTTGAAGCTTTTATTTCAGATTTGGCATTGGTACTTATGATAGGATCTTTAGGTTATTTAGTAAAACCTAAAAATCAGTATCGTTATTTTTTGATTGTCTTAATTGTATTTACAGCGATGGAAGTTATTAATTCTGTTTATTATACCTTTTATACTTCTTTTGCTTCTTTTGGAGAACTTGGTACAGCAGGACAAACAGAAACGGTTATGAGTTCGGTTTTTGATAGATTAAAGTTAACTGATTTGATGTATATTTTATTTCCTTTTGTATTTTATTTTATTCATAAAAAATTACTTCGTACAGCTTATTATAATTTTATGAGTGTTGTGGAAAAAGGAAAGAAAATGTGTACGGTTACCCTTTTAGTAGGTTGTCTTTTTTTAGCTTATACTTTTGTTACAGCAACAGGTACAGATTATTCAAGACTTGCTAAGCAATGGAATAGAGTATATGTTGTTGAAAGATTTGGTTTAGTTTTATATCAAATTAATGATTTAATTCAAACATTAACACCTAAATTTAGTAGCTTATTTGGTTATGAAGAAGCTGCACAAAGTTTTATAGATTATTTTACTAGTGAAGATATTGATATGTATGATGGTGATAATAAGTACACTGATATACTTGAAGGGTATAATGTTGTTTTTATTCATATGGAAGGTATGCAGACTTATCTTATGGATTTAACATTTAATGGGGTAGAAGCTACACCAAATATAAATAAGCTTGCTAGTGAAGGAATGTTTTTCTCTCGTTTTTATCCTCAAGTTAGTATTGGAACATCTAGTGATACCGAGTTTACATTAAATACTAGTTTAATGCCAGCGGCTAGTGGGGCAGTATTTACTTCTTATTATGACCGAGAGTATATTACCATACCAAAACTTTTAAAGGAAAAAGGATATACTACATTTAGTATGCATGGTAATTATGCTTCGATGTGGAATAGAGCAACAGTTCATCCTTTATTTGGATATGATGAAATGTATTTTGAAGAAAGTTATACTTATAATAAAGATGCTAATGATCCTAATAATTTAGAGTATATTAATTTAGGTATTAGTGATAAGAAGTTCTTTGAACAAGTAGTGCCAATTATTGAAGGAATAGAAGCAACTGGTACTAATTATATGGGTACCGTTATTACTTTATCTAATCATTCACCATTTACCTTCCTAGATAAGTATGGGGAATACGATATGTCGACTACTTTTGAAGAATGTGATGAAGAAACTGGAGAATGCAGTGAAGTAACAACAAATTATTTGTATGGTACAGATGCTGGTAATTATATCATGAGTAGTCATTATGCGGATGCAGCATTAGGTGAGTTCTTCCAATATGTCAATAATTCAGAATATTTTAATAATACAGTCTTTGTATTATATGGTGATCATGATGCTAAGTTATCTAGAAATGAAATTAATTACTTATATAATTATGATTATAGGACAGGAGAACTTAAGAGTGAAGATGATCCAACTTATGTAGCTTATGATGAATATGATCATGAACTTAATAAGAATACACCACTTATTATTTGGACGAAAAATGAATCATTACGTCGCAAGCTTCATGGAGAAGTGGATTATGTAATGGGTATGTATGATGTTATGCCAACACTTGGTAATATGCTTGGTATAGAAAATGAATTTGCAATGGGTCATGATATATTTAATATTAAAGATGATAATTATGTGGTATTTCCGAATGGAAATTTCTTGACTAATTTGATTTACTATAATAATTCCGAAAGTCAATACAAAGTTATTTCGGAAGGAGCTGAGTTATCAAGTGATTATATTTCTAATTTACTTGATAAAACAGAAAAAGTATTAGATGTATCGAATGCGATAATTGTTCATGATTTAATTAAAAATGAAGGGGATACGGTTAGAGAAATGAAAGAAAATGAGGCTAGCGAATGAGAAAGAAATATAAAGTAGGGTTAATAGTTATTAGTGTTTTACTATTGGCAGTTATAAGTTTAGGAGTACTTCGTATATTTTATCATGAAGAAGAAGAAAAAAGAGAAGTAAATGTAACTAGTGTGATATCTAATATTGATGATTATGGATATACTCTAGATGATAGGGATACTGATTATATGAAAGAAGTTTTTCATGAATTAGAAAATATATTAGAAGCAGAAGAAGTTGATTATGAAGCTTATGCTGAAGCTTTAGCTAAACTTTTTGTAATTGATTTTTATACGTTAGATAATAAAATAAATAAGTATGATGTGGGAAGTTTAGAATATATTTTAAGTAGTAGTGTTGAGTCTTTTAGGTTAAAAGCTCAAGATACTATTTATCGTGATGTCATTGATAATACTTATCGTGATAGAATACAAGATTTACCAGAAATAACGAATGTAGAAATTGTAAATACAGAAGATACTACTTTTATGTTAAATGATGAAGAAGTAGAGGCAATAAAAGTAGAAATGAATTATCAATATAAAGAAGATCTAGGGTATGATGGAGAAGGAACTATTTATTTAGTTAGAAATGATATTAAATTAGAAGTAGCTTCTTATAGTCCTAGTATAGAAGAAGTATAATAATAAAGGAGTAGGTATATATGGGAAAGTTTGATCCAATTGATATATTTTTTATCGCTTTAATTTCGGCTTATTTTATAACATTATTTTGTATTGGTATTACTTTCTTATATATAAAATTAACGAAAAATAAGAAAGATACAGTTGAAGTGGTAGTAAAAAAGGAAGCTATTCCTGTTAAAGAAAAGAAAAAAGCTAAACCTAAAGTTAAAAAAGAGTTTAATTTTGATTTTGAAGCTTGGAAGAAAAAACTTGTATCTTTGCCACTTATTAGAGCTTTATTTATGAAAAAAGTAAAAGCGAAGAATACTGTTGTAAAAGAATTAGAACCAGTTAAAATTAAAGTAGAGACTCCGGTAGTTACAACTGATGAGAAAGTAGAAGAAGTAGTTATAGTTCAAGAACCAGTGAAAGAAAAACAAGATGAAAAAATAGAGAGGACTGTTAATAAAGATAGTAAGAAAAAAACAACTAGTAGTCCTAAAAAGAGTAATAATGTGTCGAATAAAAGTGGTAACACTGCTAAAAAGAATAGTACTACTAGTAAGGTAGGAAGTAAAAAGGCTAATCCATCATCTAAAACAAAAAGTACTAGTACTAAATCTACATCAACAAAAAAGAAAACACCAAATAAAAAGACTTCTAGTAAGAGTAGTACTAGAAAGCCTAGTAGTAATACTACTAAAAAGGGTGGTACTACAAAGAAGTCTACAACTAATAAAAAGAAGAGAAGTACTAAAAGAGCAAAGTAAGGAACAATTATTTTGCTCTTTTATTTTATATGTTTAGGATTATCTGTTTTGCCTAAAAGATAATCAGCAGAAATGTTATACTTTTTACAAATGGAAAATAGAATTGGGGTAGATATTATTTTATGACCCTTTTCATATTCAGATATTGAGGATTGAGTGATATTTAGTTTTTTTGCTAATTCTTTTTGGGTAATATTATTAAGCTTTCTGTAAATTCTTAAATTATTATTTTCAAGTTTTATATTTTTATTTGCATTTTTATATTGGGTCTTTTCTGTAAAGCCAAAGATATAATCAATTGAAATATTAAAATATTCGCAAAAATTTATGAGATGTTTTAAAGGCATTATAGCATCTTGTGTTTCATAATGACTGTATGTATACGGAGAAATTTTTAGGATTTTTGCTATATCACTTTGATTTTTATTATTTATTATTCTTATTTTTTTCATTTTTATTCCATAATTCATAATACTTTCACCTTTACTTATTTTCTCATTTCTAATTAAATCAATAAATTGTATTGCTAAAATAAAAATATTATTGCCAAAATAATGATATTTTTCTTGACTTTTCATATAGCTCTATTTATAATTTAGTTATAAGCTAGGAGACTCATTAAAATGGTAAGACTTTTTAATGGGTAAATAAATGAAGTAGAACTTCATAAAGGAGAGTCAAGAATGGAATATGAAGTATTAAAAAGAAGTCATTTAAAGAGAA
>CALVQM010000050.1 GCA_944358125.1 uncultured Bacilli bacterium | reverse complement strand
AAATTAATTTTTTGAACTATTTTGTTCGAATCATATAAAATTCATAAATATTTTTCGTAAAAAACCGAAACTCAAAATAAAATTTGATTGTTAAAATGAAAAGAGTGTGATACAATAAATTTGTAGAGCATTAGGTCTAAATGCCTACTTTTGGTTGTAGACATTAACCGTCATGTTGTTACATACAATGATGATGGTTGATGCCTTTTTTGGCTTAAACCAATTTATAAGTTTCAGAAATAAATTCTTCAACTAACTATATACACTCCTTCCTACGTCAACCAAAACCTTTCGTAAGGAGGCGACAATAGAAATTTGTCTATTTAGTAGACACCAGTCCCAATGCTCAAGTTATTATTATCAGGTATTGTGCTTAAAAAAGCAAGCAAAAGCGTTCGACAAAATCTGACATATATTATAATATAAAAAAATCCTAAATTTTAGTTATTTTAAATATTTAGGATTTTTTATTTATATTTTAAATATGATAGAATTCTTCATATCCTTCAAAGAAATCTCTTATATCTAAATTAAATTTTTGTGATATTAAAAATAGTGTATCAATAGAAATACCTTTATTAACATTTGGGCTTTCAAGGTGAGATATAAAACTTCTACTCATATTTAAAGTCTCTGCTAATTGTTCTTGTGTTAGCTTTAGTCTGTGTTCTCTTATGTTTTTTATATTTTTGCCAAATATTGATTTTAAATTCATCGTATCACCTAGATATATGATACGATTTTTATAAGCTAATTTACACAAGCCTAAAACGTAGAACTTTTTAATACATATATAAATTAAAAAAGGAGTGATGTATTATGTTAAAAAGGGACATAGAATTTGAGACATTACATTCTAATAAACATAGGATATATCTTTTATGTGGTATTGTCTGTGTAGTAGTACTTATGGTTACTTTAATTATTACTACTTCTAAAGCTAAATATAAAACTACACAATCATTACCCCTTATAAATGGAACAATTAATTATGATTTAAGTGATCTTAATTTAATTGGAGCATATATTCAAGAAGGAGAAGAATATAAACAAGTTAATGAAATACCTTTAAGTGGATATGAATTTAATAGTGATGAAAGTTATTGTACCGTAAATGGGGAGAATATAAATGCTACAATAAATTTTGATATAGAAACCCAAACATTAAGTATAGTACCACTAACTAAAAAAGGAACAAAGTGTTACTTATATTTTGATGAAAAATCATCTGGAAGTGAATATATATTAGCAAGTCCTAATGCTCCAACAAATCATACAACAGATTGGACAGGAAAAGAAAGTTATTATTATACAGGAAATCCCGATAACTGGGTATCATTTGCTGGGTTTTACTGGAGAATAATCCGAATTAATGGAGATGGGTCAATTAGAATGATCTACCAAGGAGTAGCAGATAGCCCAACTCCAGATGCCGGAAATATGACAGGTGAGGGAACTCAAATAGGAACAGGTCAATTCAATAGTTCAGATGATAATAACATGTATGTAGGATATATGTATCAATGTGGACAGTTACACGGATTACAAACATCTAGCACCATAAAAGGAGTATTAGATAGTTGGTATAAAAACAATATAGCTAATAAAGGGTATGGAGAATATGTCGATGGAAATTCCGGATTCTGCGGAGATAGAAGAGTAACGAGTGGAACTGGAATAAGCACTAGTACAACTTATTATCAGCCAAGTACAAGAATAAGTAATAGTAGCCCAAGCTTAACCTGTCAAACAGAAGATATTTATACAACAAGTGGAAGCGGTACAGGAAATAAAGCCTTAACTCAACCAATTGGACTAATCAGTGCTGATGAAGCGATGTTTGCAGGAATACCTTGGTGGGCGAATGAAAGTAATACTAATAATTACTTATACACAGACAATAGTTACTGGACCATGTCTCCGTATCGTTTTAGCAGCAGCTATGCTTACATGTTACTTACAGGTAGCAGTATCGGTTTTAGCAGCACGAGTTACACAACTGGCGTCCGACCTGTAATAAATATCCGTGCTGATGTCCAAATAACCGGTTCCGGAACCTCTACTGACCCATTTATCGTAGTTGGAGCTTAGGCTCTTTTTCTTTTTTTTAAAATTCATTCATTTATTAAAGACAAATTTCGAATAATATGTTAAAATATTTTTAGTTATCTAATAATTTATAAAGAGGTGTAGCATAAATGGCAAAAGTAATATCATTAGTTAATCAAAAAGGTGGAGTTGGTAAGACTACCACTAGCATCAATCTTGCTGCAGCTTTGGGAGTAGAGGGTAAGAAGACTCTTTTAATTGATTTAGATCCCCAAAGAAATGCTACGACGGGACTAGGACTTTCAAATGGTGACTATGAACATGATGTGTATGAAGTTATGGCCGGAGTTTGCAGTATTAAGAGTGCTATAAAAAAAACGAAATTTAAGAATTTAAGTGTTTTACCATCTACGATTAATTTAGCAGGAGTAGATGTAGAATTTGTTAAAAAAATGTTAGAAGATCCAGAGTTTAGACAGAATGAACAATTAAGGAAAGCATTAGAAGAAATTAAAGATAGTTATGATTATATTATCATTGATTGTCAACCGGCTTTGGGACTAGCTACTATGAATGCGTTAGTAGCAAGTGATTCAGTAATCATTCCAGTTCAATGTGAATTCTTTGCGCTTGAGGGAATTACCCAGCTTTTAAATTCCATTATTATGGTGCAATCTAGTATGAACCCAACTTTACGTATAGAAGGAGTTCTTTTAACTATGCTTGATGGAAGAACGATTATTGGTTTGGAAGTAATCGAAGAAGTACGTAAATACTTTAAAGATAAAGTGTTTAATACAATTATACCAAGATTAGTAAGATTAGTAGAAGCTCCAAGTCATGGGAAGCCAATCAATGAATATGATCCAAAAAGTAAAGCAACACTTGCATATGCCAATTTAGCAAAGGAAGTGATAAGTCGTGACGGAAACTAGGAAAAAAGCTTTAGGAAAGGGATTAGAGCAGTTATTTTCAAATGAAGTTATTAACTTTGATAATTTTGAAAAAGAAATTGTAGATGAAGGAAAAAACAGTGGAGGAATAGTAGAAATTCCTCTTGATGAGATTAGAAGTAATCCTTATCAACCAAGAGTAATATTTGATAGTGAAGCGTTAGAAGAACTAGCTAATTCCATTAAAGAACATGGAGTTATTCAACCTATTATTGTTAAAAAGGGAATTAAGGGATTTGAGTTAGTAGCAGGTGAACGTAGAACAAGAGCTGCTAAATTAGCTGGACTTAAAAATATTCCGGCCATTATTAAAGAATTTAATGATGTGGAAATGATGGAGATTGCTTTAATTGAAAATATTGAGCGAGAAAACTTAAATCCAATTGAAGAAGCTAAAGCTTATGAAAATATTTTAAAGATTAATAATATTACCCAAGAAGAGTTAGCTCATAAATTTTCTCGGAGTAGAAGTTATATCACGAATATGTTAGGACTTCTTACTTTACCAGATATGGTAGTTAAGTTAGTGGAATCAAAAGAGTTAAGCATGGGACATGCAAGAAGTTTAAGTAAGCTAGAAGATCCGAAAAAGATTGAAGAATTAGCTTTAAAAATCGTACATGATGATTTAAGCGTTCGAGATACAGAAAAAATGATCAATGCTTTAAATTTACCTAAAAAACATACGATTAGTAGAAATCAAACTTACGATATACGTTATAGTATTTATGAGAATTTATGTAGGGAAAAATTAGGGGTTAAAGTTAAAATTAATAATAAAAAAATCGAAATTCCTTATAAAGATGAAGAAGAACTAGCTAGAATATTAGAAGAATTAAATATTAATATCGAAGGAGAGTAGAATGGAATTTTTTGAAAAGTTATTTGATATTATTATGACGAAACAAATCTTTGGAACAGCAGTAGTTATTTTAGTTACTTTCCTTTTAATTTCTATGTTTAATAAAGGTATAGAAAAAATAATGATTAAAGGAAAGACAGCTTTTGAAGTTAAAAGAAGAAAAACGATTGTTAAATTATTCCAAAGTATTTTTAAATATGTTCTTATTATTATTGCATTCTTAATTATTCTGGATTTCTATGGCGTGGATACGAAAAGTTTAATTGCAAGTTTAGGAGTAGCAGGTGTTGTTTTAGGTTTAGCATTACAAGATACGGTGAAAGATTTTATTAGTGGAATAATGCTTATCATGGAAAATTATTTAGCAGTGGGAGATACTGTTACTTATAATGATTTTACGGGTGAAGTGTTAGAGCTTGGGCTTAGGACAACCAAGATTAAAGGTTTTGATGGGGAAGTAATGATTATTGCTAATCGTAATATAGATACAATTATTAATGCTTCTCAAAAGAAAGCTGATTTATATATAGATATACCAACCGCTTATGAAGAGGATATTGATAAAGTAGAAAAAGTATTAACAGAAGTAGTTAATAAAGCTTTAGAAGAAAACGTAGCACTTCCGGATTCGGCTTATTTGGGAGTTAATGGTTTTGAATCTAGTCAAGTTAATTATTTAATTCATGTTATTTGTAAGCAGGATGATCGTTATAAAGTTAAAAGGGAAATTTTAAAGAGAGTAAAAGTTGCTTATGATAAAAATCATATAAAGATCCCTTATGAACAAGTGGAGGTGCATCATGGAAAAGACATTTAAATTAAATGATATAGTTGTTATGAAGAAGCCTCATGCTTGTGGAGAAAATAAATGGAAGATTATACGGGTTGGAGTTGATATTAAAATTAAGTGTTTAAATTGTGGTCGAGAAGTTATGATTGATCGGTTAGAATTTGAACGAAAATTAAAAAAAGTTTTGGGTGAAGAAAATGAAGAAAAGAAATCTTAAAGAACGAATTACACTAGATCCTATTATGACTTTGTTAGTTTTAATAGTTTTAACAATTGTTATAAGCGGATTTTTATCTTTACTGGGTGTACAAGTAACATATAATACTATTACAGATAGTGTGACGTTTAATTATACACAAAGTTTAGTATCAGTAGAAAGTTTATTTAGTTTAAGTGGACTTAAATATATATTTACAACAACTGTATCTAATTTTGTTTCTTTTAAGCCACTTTCTAGTTTAATTATTATCTTAATTGGTATTGGGGTAATGGAGAAAAGTGGATTTTTAAAAACAGTTATTACGCTTTTAACTAAGAAAGCTAAAAAGAAAACGGTTACTTTTTGGTTAGTATTTATATGTGTATTATCAAGTATTATGGGTGATTTACCATTTGTAGTTATGATACCACTTAGTGCTTTAATATTTATTTATGGACATCGAAATCCTTATATTGGTATTATAGCAAGTTTTGCCGCTTTATCAGCAGGATCAGGCATTAGCATACTTCTTACTAGTACTGATTCAGCTTTGATGGATTATACTTTACTTGGAGCTCATGCTTTAGATGTTAATTATGCTTTAGGAACAGGAGCTTTTATATTTATTATGATAGTAGCAGTAATATTAGTTACTCTTGCGATAACTTTTATTACGGAAAATATTATTGCACCTAAAATGCCTAAATATGAATTTCCTGAAGAAGAAATGGAAGAGGAATTTACAATTACAAAAAGACAATTACGAGGTTTAATTATAGCAAGTTTTGCCGGATTGTTATATTTGCTCTTCTTTATATATTGTATTATTCCTGGACTTCCTTTATCAGGTGCACTTCTTGATTATTCCCAAGAATTTTACATTGATAAATTATTTAGTGTAGATTCCTTCTTTAGTACAGGTTTTGTCTTTGTTGTTACAATGTTCTTTGTTATTTTAGGTTTCTTTTATGGAATTGGGGCTAAAACAATTCGTAATAATAAAGACTTGTGTGATGATTTAGGTCATAGTTTAGATGGAATTGGGAAGACACTAGTTATTATTTTCTTTGCTTCAACTTTTATTAGTATATTTAAAAGTACTAATATTGGCGAAGTAATTACAGCAGCTTTAGCTAATATTCTTACGATTGATGGATTAGGTGCTTTTCCTTTAATAATTATTTTATTTGTAGTAAGTGCTATTGTAACAATTTTCTTACCGGGATCAGTCTTTAAATGGGCTATTATGGCTGGTATAGCGGTTCCGGCATTTATGAATGTAGGTTTATCACCAGAGTTTTCCCAACTTATATTCCGGTTTGGTGAAAGCGTAACAATGGGACTTACACCACTTGCTACATATTATGTTATATATTTAGCTTATTTGGAAAAATATAATCAAAATAAAAAACCAATTAATTTATTTAAAACATTAAGGTTTCAAGTTCCTTATAGTGTAGCTGTAGGAGTAATATTACTAGGTCTTGTAATTGTATGGTATATTATTGGACTTCCTATTGGTATTGGAGGATCTACAACGATTTAACATCAGTTTTAACTGGTGTTTTTTCTTTACTGTATTAAAAATTATCAAAAATATTTAAAATCGTGTTATAATACTGTTACTGATGAGGTGAATGTATGAGTTTAAAAGCAGGTATTGTGGGACTTCCTAATGTTGGTAAGTCTACTTTGTTTAATGCTATTACTAAGAAAAATATTTTGGCAGCTAATTATCCTTTTGCAACCATTGATCCGAATGTTGGTATGGTGACTGTACCTGATGAGAGATTGCAATTTTTAGAAGATTTATATCATCCTAAAAGTACGGTTCCTACTACTTTTGAGTTTACCGATATTGCTGGTTTAGTAAAGGGTGCTTCTAAGGGTGAAGGTTTAGGCAATAAATTTTTAAGTCATATTAGAGAAGTTGATGCCATTGTTGAAGTTGTACGTTGTTTTGATGATCCGAATATCACCCATGTAGAGGGTAAAACGGACCCGATTCGTGATATTGAAATTATTAATGTAGAACTTATTTTAGCTGATTTAGAAATAATAGAAAACAGACTTAATAAGATTATGAAGAAAGCGGAAACGACAAAAGATAAGGACGCAGTAGCGGAAGTATCCGTGCTTACGAAAGCTAAAGAAAATTTAGAAAAAAATATTCCTCTTCGGTTAGTGGATTTTTCCGAAGAAGAAAAAATGCTTATGAAAAATTTTAGCTTTATTACTTTAAAACCGCTTATTTATGTTGCGAACGTATTAGAAGATGATGTTGTATTGGGTGAAAATGATTATACTAAATTGGTTAGTCAATATGCTAAAAAGGAAAATGCTGGTGTTATTGTGATGTGTTGTAAGATGGAATCAGAATTATCGGAGTTAAATGATGATGATAAGAAACTCTTTTTACAAGAACTAGGTATTAGTAGTAGTGGACTTGACCGTTTAATATTTGCTACTTATTCACTACTTGGATTAGAAACTTTCTTTACGGCAGGTTCTGATGAATGTCGGGCTTGGACTTTTAAGAAAGGTATGAATGCCAAAGCTTGTGCTGGCTTAATTCACTCGGATATCGAAAGGGGATTTATTAAAGCGGAAGTTATGAGTTTTGATGATTTGTATCAGTATAAAAGTGAGTTAAAAGTAAAAGAAGCCGGTAAACTTAGGTTAGAGGGCAAAGATTATTTGATGCAAGATGGAGATATTGTTTATTTTAGATTTAATGTTTAGTATAAATTCTTTTAGTTATCATATGATTTGGTATGAAGCTGAAAGAATTTTTTGTTGATGAAAATATAACTATTCCTTTTAAATTATTTGGTAAGACACATTTGTTTTTGATTGCTTTTGTTTTAGTTGGATTAATGGTTATTTATTTTAATAGGAAGCGATTATATCAATTATCTAATGTTTTAAAACGGAGGATAGTCGTAATATTTGCTATTATTTTACTTCTTAATATGATTGTTTTGTATGTATCTAGTTTTTATTATCAAACATTCGATTATAAAACCATGCTACCATTTCATCTTTGTTATTTGTCTAATTATTTTTATATTATAGCAGTAATACTAAAAAAAGAGAATTGGTATTCCTATTTGTATTTTCTTGCCTTTTTGGGGCCAATTCCAGCGATTATTTTTTTTGATGTTGTAAGTGTTTGGGAATCATTCAATTTTTATTTATATGTTATTAGTCATCATTTGTTAGTAATTATGGGGTTATGCACATTTTATTTGTATCCTAGAAAAGTAGAATTAAAGCATGTTTTCAAGTTAGTTGTTGTTTTAAATGTTGTTTATTTTTTAATGAAGATTTTTAATTATTACTTTGGAACAAATTATTTTTTCTCACAAGCGATACCACCTTTTATTATTCATTTAATGCCATTTTTAAAATATATTCCTGTGGTTATTATTTTGGAGGGAATGGAAATACTAATATTATGGGGGTTATATTTATTTTTTAAAAGACAGGCTAGTTTACTAAAATAGTTGCTTGTGATATAATATAAGTATGAGGAGGATTTAGATGAATCAGTTGTTGTCAAAAACATTTTTATGGATGTTTGTGGGTTTAATTGTTACTTTTTTAACAGGTTATATTGTGTCTATTAATGAAAATATGCTGTTATCTATTTTTGGGGGACCATTGTTTTGGCTAATCATTATTTTAGAATTTGCATTGGTAATTTTCTTTTCAGCGAGAGTACATAAGATGAAGCCTATTACAGCTAAGATATGTTTCTTATTGTATTCGTTTGTTAGTGGACTTACATTTTCAAGTGTTTTTGTGGGATTTGAAATTAGTAGTGTTATGTATGTTTTTTTAATAGCAGCGGTTGTTTTTGCAATATTTGGAGCGATTGGATATTTTGTAAATATTGATTTAAATAAAATAAGTACCTTTTTAATTATGGGACTTTTAGCTATTATTATTTGTTCATTTGTTAATTTATTTTTAGGTAATACAACATTTGATTTAATAGTTTCTATTATAGCCTTAATTATTTTCTTTGGTTTTACAGCATATGATATTCAAAAAGTTAAAATACTTAGTAATGCGGGTATGAATGACGATGTGGTGGCAATTAATGGAGCTTTTGAATTATATTTAGATTTCATTAATATATTCTTACATTTATTATCAATTATAGGAAATTCTAGAGATTAGAGTTTCTTTTTTTTGCTTGCTCCTTGACAAAAGCTTGTAAAAGTTTTAAGATATATAACTATCAAATCAGGGAGGTTTTGTGATGAAAAAAATTTTGTTAGTATTTTTGATGGCTCTTGCTGTTATCTGTCCAGTAAATGTAAATGCAGCTTCAGTTGATTTTAGTGGATATTACTGTGATGCTAAACAAGATCTTGGTGATGGAACATTTTATATGACTTGTCATATAGTAGTTACTAGTACGAAAGAAATTAATAAAGTAGAAGGAACATTAATTCTTCGCAATGTTACTTTAGAAAGTATTAAAACTAATGATGATTGGACTAGTAATAATGGACTTTCTTCGGAAGTAAGTTTTACGGCTGCTAGTGGACATACAGGTACTTATACAGTTGCTGATTTAGTTTTTACTGGTGATTTAAGTGCCGAAGAGTGTGAAGCTAGTTTTATGCCTGATGTTGCTGATTATGTTGAGCCAGAAAAGCCACAAGATTTTGTTTGTATGATTGTTGATGATGTTTATTATGGAGAAAATGGAACAGCAGTAAGTGAAGAAGAATATATGGAGCAATGTTGTAATTACACTTGTACAATAGTTGATGATAAGTATTATTTTGATTCTAAAGGGCAATCTGTTACTTATGATGAAATGATGGAAGATTGTTCGACAACAGAAGTAGTTGTAGAACCAGAAGTGCCTACTGATGATGGGTTGGTTGAAAATCCTCAAACAGGATTTAATTATGGTTATATTATGCTTCCTATTGGCATAGTATCTATTATAGTAATTGTAAAAGTTGCTCGGAAAAATACAAAAATTTATAAAATATAGTTGAAATTTTTAGATAATATGATATAATTTAT
>CALVQM010000049.1 GCA_944358125.1 uncultured Bacilli bacterium | reverse complement strand
CAAGACTAAAAATAAAAAAAGATAGATAAAATCTAACTAAATTAATCTACAAATATAAAAAGTGTCAAAGATGGGAATAGTTGCAATTTAAATATTTACTTTACATCATTTTACTGGTAATTTTAGGGTAATATGTTGTTAATTAGACGTAAATAGTTTATAATTATTATGAATGATAATAAGGAGGTCAAATATGAGAAAAAATGTTGTTAAGTTTTTTGGCTTCTTTGTCTTTGTCTATTTTTGTCTGGTTATGAGGGTTTTTGCTAGTGGGGAATATGTAATATTTTTAGATACTAATAATATTAGAAGTGGTCCCAGCACTAGTTATAGAGTTCTTGCTACTCAAAATGTTGGATCAACTTATTATTTAAAGTCTACTAGCATAGTTGCAGACGAAAAGCAAAATGGTTCTTGTGACTCTGGTTGGTATCAGATTGATTATAATGGTTCTACGGGCTATGTTTGTAGTGAATATGTAAGACTTGGTAATGTTAGTTATGATGATGGAAAAACTCCTACTACGGCTTGTGAGTCGGAAATGCAAGCGGCAGGATTTCCTTCAAGCTATTGGAGTGGATTATGTAGTTTAAAAGAGAAACATCCTAATTGGACATTTCGAGCAGTACAAACTAATTTAGAGTGGAGTGTGGCTGTAGAAAAAGAAAGTGCCTGCGGTAAGAGTTTAATTCAAACTAGTAATTCAGAATATATAGATAGTAGTTGTAGTTCTAGAGAAGGTAGTTTTAGAGCTGCTAGTCAAAAAGCTGTAGCATTTTATATGGATCCGCGTAATTTCTTAACGGAACAATATATTTTTCAGTTTGAATATTTAAAATATGATAGTGCTTTAGAATCGTCTTATACATCAGCGATAGATACTATGCTTCGAGGGGCTTCTTTTTATACTTATCATTTAGGTTTAGGTACTGATTTTGCTTCTTTAGTTACTCAAGCTGGAAAAGAAATGGATTTTAATCCTATATCTTTAGCTTCTAGAATGCGTCAAGAAATGGGAACGGGTACTAGTTTGTATAATTTATATAGTGGGGTTTATCCAGGGTATGAAGGTTATTATAATTTTTATAATATTGGAGTAAATAGTAGTTGCGTCAATAATATTACTAGTTGTGGACTTAATTATGCTAAAAATCATGGTTGGTATGGTGCATATAACGCGATTAAGGGTGGAGCAGATTTGCTTGCTAATGGTTATTTAAGTAATGGGCAATTTAATACTTATTTACAAAAGTTTAATGTTGCTCCGGTAAATTCAAATACTTTATATATTAATCAGTATATGACAAATATTGCAGCTCCTTCTAGCGAATCTACGTCTACTTATAGTTCTTATAGAGATTTAGGTCTTCTTGATAGTGGATTTGCTTTCTATATACCAGTTTATTATAATATGAGTGCTTCTATTGGTAATAGTCCTAATGGTGGAGTAGATGGAGGTTCTAGTTCTAGTCCAAGCTCTTCAGCGATAGGTACGATTGTATCTTCAGCAGGATATTCTATGTCTAATGATAAGATAAGTGGTATAGGTGCTAATACACAGGTTACAGCACTAAAAGCTAATTTGGAAGCGATAGCAGGTAGTGGTAATGTTACGATTACGAATGCAAATGGTGTTAGTGTAAGTAGTGGAAATATCGGAACTGGTTATAAAGTAAATATTAAAAATAGTAGTGAGACAAGAACTTTAACAGTTGTTATTTACGGAGATACTTCAGGAGATGGAGTTATTAATGCTTTAGATTTATTACAGGTACAAAAAAGAATTTTAGGTACATATAGTTTGTCTGGAGCTTATAGTTCAGCAGGAGATACTTCAAAAGATGGAACTATTAATGCCCTAGATCTATTACAAGTACAAAAGAATATTTTAGGTACTTATAATATAAGTCAATAAAAAGGAGGAAGTATGAAGAAGTTAAAAATTTTAATATTAGGTTTTATTTGTTTATTATTTATGCCTGGTATGGTAGATGCTGCTAGTGGATCTATTAGTTTATCAGGTGCATCTAGTGCTGTAGTTGGAAATAGGGTTACACTTACTGTTACTTTATCTAGTGGAACCTCTATTGGTAGTTGGCAGATGGATTTAAATTATGATCGAAGTTATTTACAACTAGTTAGTTCAACAGCTGAAGCAGGAGGTACTTCTATGGTTAATTCCTCTGCTAGTGGAGTTAGAAGTAAATCTTATACATTTGTTTTTAAAACTTTAAAGACAGGAAATACAAGAGTATCTGTTAGTAGTTATCTTGCTTATGCTTATTCAGATTTAAGTCAAATTAGTTTAACTAGCTCTAGTAAATCAATTCGGATTATGACACAAGAAGAATTGGAAGCTAGCTATAGTAAAGATAATAATTTGAAAAGTCTTAATGTTATAGTTGGTGAAGAAAGTTATGAGATAGATCCGGAATTTAGTGCTGATGTCCTAGAATATAATGTTACTGTTCCAACAGGTACTACGATGGTTAATGTTGAAGCTGTAAAAAATGATGCTAAAGCAAGTGTTGATGGTGCTGGAGAGATTAAAGTTACGGAAGGACTTAATACGATACCGATTGTTGTTACGGCACAAAATGGGGATGAGAAGACTTATACATTAATAGTAAATGTTGAAGATCAAAATCCAATTAATGTGGCTATAGATGGTAAAAACTATACAGTTGTTAAGAGTGCTACTTTGCTTACAGCACCGGCATCTTTTAGTGAGACAACGGTTCAAATTGATGGTTTTCAAATTCCTGCTTTTGTTAATGATGCGATAGATTACACATTAGTTGGATTAAAAGATGAAGATGGTAAGGTAGCGTTATATCGTTATTTAGACGGAGAATATACTTTATATAACGAATTTAATTCTAAAAGTTATACTTTAGTACCTGTAGCATTTGATAAGGAACATGATTATATTAAAACAACGGTGGAAATTAATGGTGTTTCTATGGATGTTTATAAGTATAGTGAGGATAGTAATTTAGTTATTATCAATGCAATTAATTTGGAAACAGGAAAAGAAGATTTATATTTATATGATCCAGATAGTGGAGCTGCTATAGTTTTTGATGAATCTTTTATTCAAGATACTAATCAAACAATTGAGTATTATACATATATTATTATAGCTTTTGGTGCGGCTTTACTTTTAATGCTTATTGTTATATTTGTTTTACTTCATAGTACGAAAAAGAAACAAAAGAAAATTAAAGAATTTATTTTAAAACAAGAGGCTAAAATAGAGGCAACTAGAAAGTTAAATGATGTTGTTAGCGAAGTAAAGAAAACTTTGGAAGAAGAAAATAACGATATAGAGGAAAATACTGATGAAGTAGTTGTAGAAAGTGTATCTTTAGAAGAGGAAAATTCTTTGGAGAATAGTAGTGATGATAAGGCGACACTAGAGAATGATGAAGGACATGATGAAGAATTAGAAGAGCCTAAAAAATCAAAAAAAGAATTAAAAAAAGAGAAGAAAGAAGCAAAAAGAAAGCTTAAGGAAGAAAAAAAGCAAGCTAAAAAAAGAGAAGTAGAAGAAGTAGGAGAAGATACGCAAGTAAAATTAGAAGATGAAATTAAAAATATCGAAAGTCCCGTTAAGGAAGATATTAGAGATACCGAAGATGAAGTTTATGATATCTTTGAAGATGATCGGAAGAAGAAAAAGAAGAAAAAATAGCGTTTCTTCTTTTTCTTTGATATAATTTAAATGGTGATAAAATGGAGCTTACAGATATAAAGGGTGTAGGGCCTAAAACATTAGATCATTTACATGAATTGGGTATTTATACGTTAGATGATTTATTAACAAATTATCCTTATCGTTATGATTTATTTGAACCCACTAATTTAACAGAACAATATGATAATGAACGGATTGCTATTAATGTCATAGTAGAGACGACGGCTACTACGGCTTTTATTCGAAAAAATTTTAATAAATTACAGTTTCGAGTAAATCATAATGGTAAGGTGATGTATGCTGTTATTTTTAATAGGGCTTTTTTAAAACCACATATTGTAATTGGTAAAACTATTACTTTAGTGGGAAAATATGATGTAAAACGTAATACTTTTATTTGTGATGATATAAAGTTAAATCCGATTACTAAAAAAGAAATTATTCCTATTTATCATGTTAAAAAAGGAATTAAAAGTAATGACATTCTAAAAATCATAGAAAGTGCTATAAGTGATAGTGCTAAAATACCTAATTATGTACCAGATGAATTTGTTATGAAGTATGATTTTATTAGTAAAAAACAAGCTTTAAGAATGATACATATGCCTTATAAAGAAGAAGAGATAAAGAAAGCTAAAGTTTATTTGAAATATGAAGAATTGTTTTTGTTTCTTTTTAAGATTGCTTATATGAAAGATGATAATGAAAATACATATAAAGAAGAGAAAGTTTTTGAGGAAAAGAAAATAGAAGATTTTATTGCCAGTTTACCTTTTACATTAACAGATAGTCAAGATGAGGCTTTAAAGCTTATATTAGATGATATTAAAGGTAATAAAAAGATGAATAGATTGGTATTAGGTGATGTTGGTAGTGGTAAAACTATTATTAGTTTTATTAGTATGTATGCGAATTTTTTAGCTGGTTACCAAAGTGTTTTGATGGCTCCAACAGAAGTACTTGCTAGACAACATTTTGAATCGGCTATTTCTTATTTTAAAGATTACCATTTAACTATTGATATTTTGGTTGGTAGTATGACAAAAAAAGAAAAAGAGGCTGTAAAAGCACGATTAGCAAGTGGAGAAATAGATATTTTAATTGGGACACATGCCATTATTGAAGATGCTGTTTCTTTTTACCGTTTGGGACTTGTTATTACGGATGAACAACATCGGTTTGGAGTAAAACAAAGAGAAATACTTAAAAGTAAAGGAGAAGTTCCAGATGCTTTATATATGAGTGCTACACCAATTCCTAGAACGTATGCCTTAACTTTATACGGAGATTTAGATGTATCTTTTATTAGACATAAACCAGGGGGAAGAAAAGACATTATGACGAAAATAAAGAAGTATAGTGAACTTAAAGATGTGCTTATGCATGTTTTAGAAGAAATAAAAGCTGGACATCAAGTTTATGTAGTAGCTAGTATTATTGATGATAATTTAGAATTGGATTTAAAAAGTGTGGAAACATTAAAAGAGAAATTTAATATGGCTTATCAAGGTAAAATTCCGATTGAAATACTTCATGGTAAGTTAAAACAAAGAGAAAAAGATGCAATTATGACTCGTTTTAAAAATAATGAGACTAAAATACTAATTTCGACGACTGTTATTGAAGTTGGAGTCGATGTTAAGAATGCTACTGTTATGGTTATTTTTGATGCTGATCGTTTTGGACTGGCTACGATTCATCAATTACGTGGTAGAGTAGGTAGAAATAATTTAGATTCCTATTGTTATTTAATTAGTGATAAAGAAATAGATCGATTAAAAGTATTAGAAGAGAGTAATGATGGTTTTTATATTGCCGAGAAAGATTTGGAATTACGGGGGGAAGGAGATCTTTTTGGGACAATGCAAAGTGGGGTTAAAACATTTAAAATAGCGAATCTTAAAACCGATTTAAAAATTATGATGCAAGCGAAATGTGATAGTGAAGAATATTTGAAAAGTGGACAGTATAAAAATAATATGAATTATAAAAAGATCGTGCGGGATTTAGAAAGACTTAATTAAAGTTGCTAATTTTTTAAAAGTGTTATAAAATATACATTAAATTATTTAGTGGGGTATATTTATGAATCCAATTAGCATGCTACTTCAAAAATATAATATTTATATTATGAAAAAGAAGTTATCCTCTTTATCGGATAGTGAAAAGTTAAAATATATATCCGATCTTTTAAAACATTTTTATCAGTTTGATGATGTTTTAACTGATGATTTCTATTATTTTGTTTTAAAAGAAATATATCATGGTAATTTAGAAGTCTTTGATAAAGAAAATATTTTTCAAGTTATTGATGAGTATAAGGGATTATCTTTGTATGAAGATGGATTAGATTTTATTATTACGCCTAAACAATATTTAGAAATTCCTGTTAAAAATATTAATAAACTTCGAACATTACTACTAGATAAAATGTATACATGTCCTAAAAATAAGTTGGATAATTTATATAAGAATGAAGATTTTTATAAACTGTCAAGACAAGCTAATTTTTTAGAAAGTGAATGTATTAGTCTTGCTTATAAACTTTATTTAAGTATGGGGTTTACTAATTCATTAGAATTATTACAAGATAAATATGGTGAAGTTAGCTTTGCTACTCTTCATTTTTGGATGTATCCTATTGATGTTAGGGCGATAGATATTCTAAATGAGAAATTAATGGCTTTTTTATTTAATGGGACAAAAGATAATTCTGTTATGGCATCTATTTTAAGTGGTAAAAGTAAAGAACTATTTTTAAATTTTTCTTACTTTTATCAAAATTTTTCCTATTATGATAAAGAATTACATGGTAATTTATCTAGAAAAAGGGTAGAAGCATTGTTAAAAGATCGTTTTTTTACTTTTGATCCGGTGTATCCTAATATCAAGAGAGATGTTGTAGATGATATGATTAAATCTTTTCATAATAAATATATTTATCGTGATTATGCAGATAGACAAATTAAGAAATTAAATTATGCTTTTTATGAAGAAAATATTAGTCATCAAATATCATCTTCTATTCCACAAATACAAGTTTATAATGGGGATTATAAAGCATCTATTTTAGCTAAAAATGATCCTAAAGTATTAGTTATGGGGTATCGTGCTAATAACTGCTTTCGTCTAAATGGTGATGCTTCTGTACTATTTAAAAAAGTTATAGCTAGTAAGCATTGTCGGGTTGTTAGTGTGTCTAGAGCAAAGGATAATGATATTGCTATGGCAATAATTATTCGAAATGGAAATGTAATAGTCGCCCAAGGAATTGAAATTAGTCAGTCTTATCAAAATATAGTTGATCGCAAAGAAATATATCTTACTATAGAAAAATTTATGAAACAGCTTATGAATGAGATGAATGAAAAAGGAGATGTTATTGTTGCTACAATGATTGGTTGTAGTAATTCTAATGTTAGTGATTTTAATTCTAAATTTTTGTCTTTTAGGGTTACTCCTATATTAAATGAAGATCAGTTTTCTACGTATTATGATGGGTTTCATTTTCCACAATGCTTAATTTCCGTGAAAGAAAATACTAGTTTAGGTGATATAAAACTTTTTACACCTACCTTTGAATATCTTGATCAAAGAGATGAAGTGTTATGTTTAAAACCTAATGATTATAGTTATGTTCGAAATTTAGTTAATCAAAGATTAATGGCAATAAGTTATTTTGCTGATACTCAAATGAGAAGAATAAGAAGGCAAAGCATGTATGAGGTAAAAGAAATTTATTGCAATGTAGATTGGTACTTAATTGTATTTGAAAATGGGGAGATAGAAGGTACTTATTTAGATAAAGATCCTAGAGCAAAAGAGGAATATGAATTTTCTTTGAGTCGAGTAAAAAATAGTAAATTAAAATAATTTTGTAAAATTGCTTAAAGGTAATTGACAAATGTCGAAAAAAATAATATCATTATTATGACATGATAAACGTCATGTCCGAATCACCTTCACGACTTTGTGTGAAAGTGAGTCAACCAAAACCCCCTGAAGTCCAGCAGAAATGCTGGACATTTTTGATTTTCCCAGTATTTATGGGAGTTTTTAATGTTTATCTTTTAATGGAATTGGGTTTTAGGTAGCATTTAGGTAGCATTTTTAACTTTTTAATAAATTTTTCCATAAAAAAATTAGGAAACCATTGCTTTGGTTTCCTAATTAATTTATATACTTATTTCAAAATCAATTTCTTCTTTTTTATTAGGTACAGTATTATTATCTAATGTATCTATTAGGTTAATAATATTATTTAATTTGTTTTTAAACATATGAGAATAAGTGTTTAGTGTTTCATCAATTTTAGAGTGTCCTAGATATTTAGCAACAAGTGTTATGTCTGCTCCATTATTAATTAATAATGAGGCACATGAATGTCTAAAATCGTGAATTCTTATTTGTTTAATTTTTGCTAATTTACAATTATTGTTTTTTCTTCTTCTAATAGCATCATCACCTAGAGGTATAGCATTTCCAAAAATAAACCAATCTTCTTTAAAATTGGTAAATTCCATTGCTTTTTCTTTTAATTTTTTTAAATCATTTACTAAGCCTTTAGGTAATGGTAAAGTTCTATTACTTGTTAGTGTTTTAGGACTAGTGATAATATAAGTTTTTCCATTTACATTATCAGATAATCCTTTATTAATCTTGACAGTATTATTTATAAAATCTATGTCGTTCCAATTTAATGCTCTTGCTTCTCCTTTTCGTAGTCCGCAGTAATATAATATTTTAAATAAGCATTTATAAGTTAGATTTTTTTCTACTGATATAAATTTTGCAAATTCTTCATAAGTCCAAAATTCCATTTCCTTTTTATTTCGCTAGGATTAGTAAAATTTGTCATTTTTGGATATATTTCATTAAAATTAATACCATACCATTTTGTACCAAAATTCATTATTGTTTTTAAGAATTTATAAATATAGTTTCTTGTTCTATTTGATAACTTGTATTCTAATATCTTTTTTCGCCATGCCTCATAATGTTGAATATTAAATTCTTTAACTTTAATATTGTCTAAAAGTGCCATATATCTGATTCTATCATGATAAGTGTGTAAAGTTGTTTCTTTTACTTTGTCTTTTTGATAATCATAAAAAGCAGTATACAAATCTTTGAATGTCATATTATTGTCATGACGATATTTATCAAATTTAAGATAAAATTGTTTTTCAGCTTCTTGAGCTTCTTTTTTATTAATGTATTTTTTTGATTTATATTGCTTTGTTCTACCATCTAAGTCTTTATATCTAGTATAAAATATCCATTTTCGACCGTCTTTTGTCCATTCTTTTTTATTTAATAAGATAATTGCCATATTTTTCACTCCTTTCAATTTCAATAAAATTCAATTATTCTTTTAATGCAAGGTCTTTATCAAATTTATATTTTTTTAATTGTTGTTTGTATCACTTTATCATCCTTTTTATATTTCGATTTCAAAATCATCTTTATCTTTTGTTTCTTCATAATAATCATAATTAATAGAATTTGCTAAATCTTCATAGTCTTCTACATATTTTGATTTTTTTCTACCTAATATTTTATCAATAGCATTAGCCATTTTATCGAATAAACCTTTCCATCTATCTAGTTCTTCTTCTAACTTTGATTTTATATTTTTTAAAGAATTGATTAATAAATCTTTTTTATTTAATTCATTTTTTAATTCTTTAATTTCTTGTTGTTGCTCTTTTAACATTTCTTTTTGTTTTAAATATTCTTTGTTAGCTTTAAATCTATTATTAGAAGTAAGTAATCTTGTGATTTGAATTTCTTGATTTTTAATCGTGTTAGCAGATAATATTTTATCTTTTTCAAGCGTTTTAGCATAATAAATTAATTTATCTACATCTTTTGAGTTATAACCTGTAATTCCTTTTTTTAGATTAGTGATATTATTCGATTTATCCATATTTTGGAGGATATTTTTATTTGTTTCTATTTCTTTGGTAGTGTAATTAAGTTCTTCCTTTAAATCGCTTAATTCGGCTTTTAATTCGCTAATTTGATAGTCTAATTTTGTTTGATTTTTTATATGACTTCCAATATTACCTCGGTCTAGTTTGAAACCACGTTCATTGATAAACTTATTAAATTTATCTTGTAATTTAGCAAAAGAGTTTTTGCCACCTAAGTCTTTCCAAAATTGGTCGTTGTTTAAAAATTTACCTTTTACATTTTCATATATAATTTTCCCATTATTATCTCTTTGTAAAATTGGTACTAGTTTAATATTGTCATTACAAATAAGTAAAGAACATGTTCATTTACTAGTTAGTTGTCCGCCGTCATTATCAGTTTCAAAATTAGTTCAACAATTAAAAGGTAAAACATC
>CALVQM010000048.1 GCA_944358125.1 uncultured Bacilli bacterium | reverse complement strand
ACAG
Organism: uncultured Bacilli bacterium; assembly: GCA_944358125.1. GTDB lineage: Bacteria > Bacillota_I > Bacilli_A > RF39 > UBA660 > Caccenecus. The sequence goes on along the minus strand of CALVQM010000048.1, from coordinate 10,209 downwards.
AAAAATCAAAATTCAATAAACGGCAGACTTCGGAAAGTTCAGCAAGATTATAAGCTTTAACAAATAAATTTGAACCAATTAATATGGGGTCAGCAAAAGTTTCAATAAAAAGTAAATTGTCCTTAATTTCTGTACGCAGTTCAACACCATAACCCCATTCTTTCCCTAAAAGTCTATAGATTGACGAAGGATCTATTTCTACTCCTTCATAAGCAATAAATTTCTTTTCCATTTCTTCTTCCTCTCTTTTTGTTATTATCATTTAATTAGTAACAGTTACTATTTTTTAACAAGCGTCTCGCCTGTTATTAACATTATATTAAAAACAAAATAAAATGTCAACACATTTTTATAAGTTTTTAAAAAATAGCATATTTATAAAACAAATTTAAAAGACACAGAAAGTAGTATATCCCCCATCAGCAAGAAACATTCCTTAATTGTTAGTTTAACTCAAATAAAATAAGAAGATAATCTCTATTAAGCAAAAAAAGACATCTGTAGTAGATTTTACAATCTATTCAATGTCTCTGCCAAATTCCAGTTCTATCATAAAACTGCAACAATATTATAACCTATTTACCACAACATAAAACTACTTAAAAATTAAATTTGGCAACAAAAAAAGCAATCAATCTCTTAAAAAGAAAAATTACTTTTCTTATTTTTTTAATAGTTTCTTTTGACCATTTGTAGATGATTTATCTAAGCTAAACAATTCAGAATATAAAAACATTTTTCTAAATAATTTATCATCTTTTTTACATCTTTCTTCTATTCTTTGTTTAATTCCATCTGATAAAATTTCTTTAGGAATATTAACTATATACCCACAATGGGGGCAAACTTGATAATATCTGTATAAAGAATCATTAGGATTTACAAAAATTTCTTGTTCAATAACAACAAATGATTCACCACAAGGACTAGTATTTTCTGGTCTATGTAATCTACTTTCTATCGTTGTTTGAATATATTCTTCTTCTAATTTACATTCTATTTCTAAATCACAAGGTAATTCATCATGATACATTAAATAGACTTCTTGCTTTTCTCCCTCTGTAAATATTGACCAATTATATTCATAATGAGGAGCATTAGCAATTGTTGTTATTAAAGAATTTTTTCTAACACCAACATCTTCTTTGTCCCTTAATGGCTTTCTTTCATTTTTATCTATTATTATTGACAAACTACTTACATCGTTTATAGATATATTTCTTCCACTATACATTATTTTGCCTTTATTGTTATATCTTAATAATCTAAAATATTCATCAAGAACTAATAATTTATTATCTCTATTTTTTATATCATTAGACTGCTCATTAATATATTCATTTACTTTACCTAATATAGTACCAATTTCTAAATAAGTTTTTGTAAAAGCATATTTTCCTTGATTATCTTTTTCTAATAAAGCTAATCCTATTTTAACTTGTTCTAAATAGTCTTTATTATTTCTTTTACTTTCTATCATCTTATAAAGAGTGGTTTCTTCCATTGGTTTATCCGACAACAAAAATTCCTCAAAAACTGAATTTACACTATCCAATCTATTAATATTCAAATATACTAAAGGTATTTTTAATATCGGATCATTATATTTCTTTATGTTCTCAACAACAGTTATTTCAAATTCTTCATTGCTTTGTTCATACATATATGGTGCTAATATAAAATAAGCATTCTCATATAAATATTTATATCTCTTTACTAATTCTTGCTTTGCTTGTTCTATATTCATTTTAACCTCCAAATTACTTCTTTTTAATTAAATAATTTTTTTGAAACCGAAACAATATTATAACCTATTTACCACAACCTAAACTATATCAGATATTAATATTTACCAATTGCTTTTCAAAATAAAAGAATTATTCTCACACATTATTTTAATACACTTCTATCATATAAACTACCAAAAAGTTCAAAATCTCCGATAGACCTTTTATCTAAAACATAAGAATTTAAATCCGGAAGACTCATCAAGAAATCTTTAATCAAATCCGGATTGTAATTATAGGATACTAAAAGCTCTTGAAATGATTGAATAGCTTCTTGATTATCATACATATATAATTCTACTTCCCCTTGTTTAGTAACAAAAATTTCTTCATAATCTTCATAGGGGACATCATCATTCCATCTAACATCAATATGATTTAAAGCTAATAATTCATTAACAATAGCTAACTCTACATCATTAAACATATTTTTTAAATTATTTTTAGGAACTGCCCAAGAAATCTGAATTTTTTTAAGAACCAAAGCAATTAAATTTAAATTATCTAAATAATTTTTCACAATCGGTCCTTGTAGTCTATTTAAGTACTTTCTTAAAGGAAATAGATAATTTGCAGTGGGACTTATATTAGTATCTAAAGTATATTCTGGCTTTAAGCGAATAATATTTTGTTTATATTGCATATATTGCTTTAAGCCATCAATATAATCAACAACAGTAACGTTTTTTAATCCTCCCATTAATAATGCAATATCCAAACTATCAACTGTTCCAAATTTTAGTAATGCTCCAGCTATTAAGTTTTCTAATGTTATTTCATTCATTTAAAAACCTCCTATATAATATTTTAACATAAATAAAATAAAAGTCACTAATTTCTAATGATTTCTTCTAGTATTTTTTCTTTAATTTTATCGATATCCACAAAAAATAAATTTGTTCCTTGTTGTTTCAAAGCCAACAAATAATAAAAATTGCTTAATATTTCATGTTTTAAGGTATCAATAACTTTTAATGGCTTCCCATTTATAATATGAATATGATCTATATATTTTTCTAATGTCGGAAAAGCATTTTGCAACAATATTACTGATTTTTTATTAGCAATCTCGCCTATCATTATGGAACGGCAATCCCCATACTTTTTAATCTTCTTATCTATTATAGGCTGATATTTTGATACTTTGCTACTTAAAGGAATAAACCATAATATATCTTTGTCCCTAATTGTAAAATAAGTTGGTCTTGATTTACCATTTTCATGATTTATCATTAGTCCTTTATCATTGATTTTATCAAAAAATTCATCTTTAATGTGATAAATATATCCAGTTTTTACTTCCATAATCCACTTCCCCCTTCTAAAAAGATTATATCATATACAAAAAGAAAACTCTATCTTTTCAGATAAAGTTTTCAAACATTTTCGACCGGAATAACTTATAACTCGCACCATCCGGGAGCGACTAACATTTCACGATTGGAATAATTTATAACCCGCACCATCCAAGAGCGGCAAACATGTACTACATTTCATTGAATGCAATATAAATATACTATATTTTTATGAAAATGTCAATTAGTATATCTACTACTAATATATTCACAAATCAATATTTTATTTATTTTTTATAGTCGCCTGTGCAGATGCAAGTCTAGCAATTGGAACACGATATGGACTACAAGATACATAATCAAGTCCTACACTTTCGCAGAATTCAATACTTGCAGGATCTCCACCATGTTCCCCACAGACTCCTAGATGAATATCGCTTCTAACACTTTTACCTTTTTCTACAGCTATTTTAATAAGTTGTCCAACGCCTTCTGTATCAAGTTTTGCAAACGGATCACTTTCAAATATTTGCTTTTTATAGTAATCATTCAAGAACTTACCAGCATCGTCTCTAGAAAATCCATAAGTCATTTGCGTTAAATCATTGGTTCCAAATGAGAAGAATTCAGCATATTCGGCTATTTTATCTGCTGTTAGGGCTGCTCTAGGTATTTCAATCATTGTTCCTACATGATAGACTAGATCACTACCAGCTTCTTTAATTAATTTATCTGCTTCTTCTACCACAATATCCCGCACGAATTTAAGTTCTTTAGCATCACCAACTAACGGTATCATAATTTCCGGTGTTACTTTAATACCCTCTTTTCCTACATTAATCGCTGCTTCAATAACTGCTCTCGTTTGCATTCTAGCAATTTCTGGATAAGTAACCGCCAATCTACAACCTCTATGTCCCATCATTGGATTAAATTCTTTTAATGAATCTACCCGACTCTTTAAAGCATCAAAACTCATACCTAAACTTTCAGCTAAAGGTTTTATTTCTTCATCAGTATGTGGTAAAAATTCATGTAAAGGAGGATCAAGAAAACGAATGGTAACACTATATGGAGCCATTGCTTTAAATAACTCTTCGAAGTCTCCTCTTTGATAAGGTAAAATATCTTCTAATGCTGCTTCTCTTTGTTCAAGGGTTTCCGCAGTAATCATTTTTCTAAAATTAAATATTCTATCGCTTTCAAAGAACATATGCTCTGTCCGACATAGCCCTATACCTTCAGCTCCAAACTTACGGGCTTGAATAGCATCTTTTGGCGTATCTGCATTCGTACGTACTTTCATTCTTCTTGTATTATCAGCCCAAGTCATAAATGTTTCAAAATCACCACTAATGCTTGGTTCTTCTGTTTTAATTAAACCATCATAAACATGCCCAGTCGAACCATCTAAACTAATTTCATCACCTTCATGATATACTTTACCACTTTTAGTTGTAAGTGTTTTAGCCTCTTCATCAATAGTTAAATCTCCACATCCAGATACACAGCATCTTCCCATACCCCGAGCAACAACAGCAGCATGAGAGGTCATTCCGCCCCTAATTGTTAAAATTCCTTCAGCATGGTTCATTCCTTCAATATCTTCTGGTGATGTTTCAAGTCTTACTAATATTGTTTTTTCACCTGCTTTAGCATGTTCCGTTACACTTTCGGCTGTAAAATAAATCTTACCAGCACCAGCACCTGGAGATGCAGCAAGACCAGTTGCCATAACTTCCCCTTTCTTTAAAGCTTCTGCATTAAATGTTGGATGAAGTAGACTATCAAGTTGTTTTGGTTCAACCTTAAGTAATGCTTCTTCTTTGGTAATTAAGCCTTCATTTACCATATCAACAGCCACCTTTAAAGCCGCTGTAGCTGTTCTCTTACCATTTCTTGTTTGAAGCATAAATAAATGTCCATCTTCAATTGTAAATTCCATATCTTGCATATCTTTATAATGATTTTCCAAAGTTTTAGCAATTTTAGCAAACTCTTTATATACTTCTGGCATGGTACTTTCTAACTTACTAATAGGTTCTGGAGTACGAATACCCGCAACCACATCTTCTCCTTGGGCATTAATTAAATATTCCCCATAAAGTTTAGCTTCACCTGTCGCTGGATTTCTGGTAAATGCTACTCCTGTACCAGACGTATTACCACGATTACCATAAACCATTTCTTGAACATTTACGGCTGTTCCCCAACTAGATGGAATATCATTCATTCTTCTATAATAAATAGCTCTCTCATTATTCCAACTTCTAAAGACCGCTGTAACGGCATGAATTAATTGTACTTTTGGGTCTTGTGGGAAATCCTCACCGGCAATTTCTTTATAAATCTTCTTAAATTCATTTGTTACTTCTACCATATCATCAGCTGTTAAATCTGTATCAAATTTAGCCCCTTTTTCTTCCTTAATTTCATCTAAGCGTCTTTCAAAACTTGATTTTGGATAACCTTTAACTACATCAGCAAACATTTGAATAAATCTCCGGTAAGAGTCATATACAAATCTTTTGTTATTAGTAATATCAGCAAAACCTTCAGCCACTTCATCATTCATACCTAAATTTAAAACTGTATCCATCATCCCTGGCATACTAGCTCTTGCTCCACTTCTTACACTAACAAGCAATGGATTTTTCTTATCTCCAAGCGTTTTACCAGTAATTTTCTCTAATTCTTCTAATTTAGCATAAATTTCTTGCTTAATTTTCTCATCAATTACTTCATTATCTTCATAATATTTATTACAAGCTTCCGTTGTAACTGTAAATCCTCTAGGAACTGGAAGACCAAGACCAGTCATCTCTGCTAGATTAGCCCCTTTACCACCTAATAATTCTTTCATATCTTTATTACCTTCAGTAAAAAGATAAACATATTTTTTTTCCATATATCCTCCTTTAATATAGTACAAACCCATTATATCATGCTAAAAGATATTTAACAATTATCATTTTGCAAAAAAGAAAAATTGTAAGTTTTTCTTCTTACAATTCTATATTACTAATACTAGCTCGCTTATATTCCTCACATAACTCATCTAATTCTTTAATAAAAAGATCAACCTCTTCTAAACTCGTAATTCTAGCTCCACTCGCATATTTATGTCCTCCCCCATGATAATGACTAGCAACCTCATTAATAATAGGCCCATGCGAACGAATACTAACTTTATAGACATTATTTTTTACATCTTCAGTAATAAAAGTCCAAACTAAAACATCACGAATAAAATTAAAACTATTAATAAGATTAGCTGGTGTAGCTAAATCCACATGATATTCTTTAATAATATCACTAGGAATAACAATATAGCCAAGACCATTTTCACTAACAACCATATTCATAGCAATATAACCTTGAAATCTTACCTCATCAATACTACGATCATATAAATAATTATATAAAGAAACAAAATCAATCTTACTAGCCTTTATTAAATCATGAACAACTTGAAAAGTCTTATTAGTCGTATAAGGAAGAAGAAAGCGATCACTATCCGATACAATACCTAAATATAAATTACTAGCAATCTTCGTATCCAACTTTAAAGGTGTTTTTAAAATAAGTTCTGCTATCATTTGACAAGTCGAACAACTAGTCTCATCGGTCCAATCAACTGGTCCTTTAATATCTTCTGCTGGGTGATGATCAATCTTCATAATCTCTTTATATTCTAACCCATCTATTCCATCTACTCGGTTCAAATTCGGTACATCAAGAACAATTAGTAAAGCATTTTTATATTGCTCATTATCTATTTTATCCAATATACCATAATACTTAAACTTTGATACACCAAGTCCTACCGCATACACTTCCTTTTCCGGAAAAGTAAGCCTAATCGAATCCCGAAATGCAATAGTAGACGCTATCGCATCAGGATCCGGACCCACATGTCTAGCAATAATTATTTCAGGATACTCTTTAATCTTTTTAAAAACTTTTTTTACTACATTATTATTAATAATTACCACCTACAATAATATTATAAGTATCCATTGCTATCATAAGTTCTTCATTAGTAGGAACAACATATAAAGCTATTTTTGACTCATCAGTACTAATTTTTCTAAACTCTCCTCTTACTTTATTTAACTCATCATTCACCATAACACCTAAAGAATGAATACGTTCAATAATCATTTTCCGCATATTAATACTATTTTCTCCCACACCAGCGGTAAAGACAATCGCATCTGCTCCATCTAATAAATTATTATACATGGCAATAAAATTAGCAATCTTTTGGGCATACATTCTCTCGGCTAAAAGACATCTTTCATTACCCTCATTAGCACCTGCTTCAACATCACGAGAATCACTACTTACGCCACTAACACCTAAAAGTCCACTATTTTTATTTAACATTGTAATAATTTCATCAGCACTTTTATTTAATTTCTTCATAATGAAAGGTATAATACTTGGATCAATATCCCCGCTACGACTACCCATCATAATACCTGCTAAAGGAGTAAAGCCCATAGTTGTATCAACAACCTTACCACCTTTAATCGCACATAAAGATCCACCATTACCAATATGACAACTAATAATTTTAGCACTACTACCTAAAACCTCACTCATAAACTTCCAAATATATTTATGACTAGTTCCATGAAATCCATATTTACGAATACCATAATCTTGATACCATTCATAAGGCACTGGATATAAAAATTCTTCTTCGTCCATAGTTTGATGAAAAGCTGTATCAAATACACCAACATTAATAACATTTGGTAAAGCTTCAATAAAAGATGTTGCTCCCATTAAATTAGCCGGATTATGAAGGGGCCCTAATTCATTATATTTAGAAATAGCTTGAACTACATCCATATTTAAAACGGTGGGTTCACTAAATTCTTGAGCCCCATGCAAAATACGATGTCCAACCCCTTCAATTTCATCTAATGAATAAATAATTCCTAAAGCAATTAATTCATCCATCAATTTTTTAACTGCTACAGAATGATCTTTTAAATCATACTCTTTTGTTATTTTTTCTCCATTATATTTAATGGTATAAGAGCTTCCATTAAGCCCAATCTTCTCAAATAAACCACTAGCAATTACTTTTTCCTCTGGCATTTCAAATAATGTAAACTTAAGTGAAGAACTACCAGCATTTACTGTTAATATTTTCATAAAATCCTCTTTTCTATATATAAACCATTATACACAAAAAAAAAGAATATTGCTATCCTTTTTATTCAATTTCTTCCCATCTTGCTTCTAAAGTAATATCTTTATTTATACTTTTGGTAAAATCAAACTCTTCATCTCCTATATACCACCCCAGAAATTTATATCCTTCCCTAGATGGTTCATCTAATTTTTTTAAAACACTACCAACTTTTATTTTTTTCATCTGATCTTCTAAACCATTATTATAACGTATGCGAACCCGTATAATATCACTAGTTTTCTTATATTTAGCCACCAATACCATATCACTTACAATAGGATTGCCAAAGTCAAACTCTTTATTATGATAATACCAAGAAATAAATTCATATCCTTCTTTGGTAGGAATTGGCCAATTTTCTAAAACACTTCCTTCCTCTACAATTATATCTTTAATGCTACTTTCCCCTAACGTTTCAAACTTAAGTGTAAAACTTGGTACTTCTTCTTTTTCCCAATGAGCTGTTAAAGTAATATTTTCTTCTAACTTTGTATCAAAAGAAAATTTTTCGTCACCTAAATACCAACCCGCAAAAGTATATCCCTCTTTTGTTGGATCATCTGGTTTATCTATCGTATTTAAAAGACCTGTCGTAATAGTCTCTACTCTACTTCCTCCATTGGAATTAAAAACAATTTGATAACCATCTTTCTTTAAGTAAAGAAACACTCCTCCACCAATAAAAACGACAATTAGCACAATTAAAATGCCATATTTCATTACTTTCGACATCTACTTCACCCTTATTATTATTAGGTATTTTTCTAAACTTCATACTATCTTTTACTGACATTTAAAACTAAGCCAACACTAATCATACTAATAAGTAAACTAGAACCCCCATAAGAAAAGAAAGGAAGAGTAACCCCTGTAACCGGAATTAAGCCTACTACAACAGCCAAATTTAAAGCTGCTTGAATAAATATACCAAAAGCCAGTCCAAAACTTAAATATTTGCAAAATAAATCATTCGCCGAAAGGGCAATCTTAAGCATTCGGTAAAAAATAAAGAAAAAGAATCCACAAACAATTAAAACTCCTAAAAAGCCTAACTCTTCACTAATAATAGAAAAAATAAAATCTGTCTGGGGTTCTGGTAAATAAAAATGCTTTTGTCTTGAATTTAAAAAACCTTGCCCAAGTAATCCTCCTGGACCAATTGCATACAAACTTTGAATAATCTGGTATCCACTACCTAAAGGATCACTCCAAGGATTTAAAAAAGATATTATTCTAGCCATTCGGTAAGGAGCGGCAGCAATTAAAGCAACAATACCAGCTAAACCTAAAATACCTAACTTAACAAAAAAAGAAATTTTTAAGCCTGATATAAATATTAAAGCAATAAGAGTTAAAGCCATAACCATCGCTGTTCCAAAATCAGGTTCTAACATAATAAGGAAAAAGAAAATACCAATAACTAAAAAAATCGGAAGAGCACCCTTTTTTACATCTCGCATATTTTTCTGATTATGCGCTAAATATTTAGACACAAAAATAATAAGTCCTAACTTGGCAAATTCACTTGGTTGAATACCTAATCCACCTATTCCAAACCAACTTCTACTTCCATTTCTTATTGTCCCAATTCCCGGAATTAAAACAAGTATTAACAAGATAAAACATCCAAGTAAAATAAGATTTGCTTTTCTTTTAATAAAATCTAAATTAATTTTAGTACAAATAAATATTACCCCTAAACCAAAGGCAAAAAACAAACTTTGTTGGATAACATATTTAAAAGCATTATGATACTTAAACTCTGCCCATATACTACTCGCTGAATAAATCATAATAATACCAAATATACTAATGATAATAACACTGGCTAAAAGAAAATAATCTATATGTCTCTTCTTCATTATTATCACCTAACAAATTTTATGAATTTAAAAAAAATGTAGAACACCTACATTTT
>CALVQM010000047.1 GCA_944358125.1 uncultured Bacilli bacterium | reverse complement strand
ATTTAGGAAGCAAAGAAGCATGAACATTAATACATCCGAATTTTGGTATATCAAGCACTTCTTTAGGAACAATCTGCCCATAAGCACAAGTAACAATTAAATCAGGTTGATACTGTTTTATTGTCTCATAATCCTCTTTAATTCGCACTGGTTGAAATACTGGTATATGATACTTTAAAGCTAAATTTTTAATCGGCGAATAAGTAAGAACTTTCTTTCTTCCAACGTATTTATCTGGCTGCGTTACTACTAGTACAACTTCAGTATTTTTTATTAATGTATCTAGTATCGGAACAGCAAATTCTGGAGTCCCCATAAATATTGTTTTAATCATAATCTCACCAATATTATTTTACCAAATAAAAAGAAATTAGTCTAGAACATAAGAATTAACCTGCTGTAATTTAATACACCACAGACATTATTTCCGAGAGTTGTTCCCGTACTAATTTCTTTTATCTACATTTTAACTTAATTATTGTAACACTTCAAACCCTCGTTTAGTATATTGATACTTACATTGTAATCTCGCTTATTCTCTTCTTATTCCTTATTTCCTAAAGATTTAAACATTTTGTGCCATAATTTACTAGAAGCTGGACTTAAAAATTTAGAGACGATATTTACCAATTTAATAAATACTTATAATTAAGAGAGACCCTCTTATTTTTTTGATTAAAATAACCCTTTTCGTTCATACTACTTATAGGAGGTATTTTTTATGACACAAAAAGAATTGTTATATGTCGAAGATGCTATAGGTCATGAACAAAATGTAGGAGCGATTGTAAGTGATGCGATAGACCAGTTAGAAGATAAAACACTGAAAACTTTTTTAAAAGGTGAACTCAAAAAGCATCAAGCGATAGAAGTTAAATTAATGAATTTACTGGAGAGTGAAGCAAAATGAAGGATCAATTAATTATGGAAAATATTCTACTTCTACTCAAAAGTAATATGGAAGTATATGTTCACGGAACCCTTGAAGCATCGAATAAATTTGTTCATGAAGCCTTACATTATGGACTAGAGGAAACACTTAAAATGCAACATAATCTTTATAATAAGATGACCGAATGTGGCTGGTATCAAGTGAAAAATGTTGATGCAAAAACGATTAAAGATACTTTAAAAAAAGTACAAAAAAGTAATTCATAGTAAAAAGAAGCCTAATAAGTTTAGACTTCTTTTTTTCTACTCTATTATTCTTTATTTCCAAGCGATTTAAACATTTTGCGCCATAATTTACTTGAAGAATAGTTTAGAATTCCTACTTTGTAAATTCGAAGACCATATTTATATAAGAAATATGTTACTACTACTGTTAACAAGGTTGATAATGCTAGAGATAACAGACTCATCTCCCCTATTAAATAAAGGGTTGGAGCAATCATTACAGATAATAATGGAATATAAGCCATAATTTCGATAAATATGGATCCATCAAACATTACAGCCATTAGAGCTACATAATAACCAACCATCATAATAATCATAAGTGGCGTTTGTAGTTGCTGGAAATCTTCAATATTAGTCGTCATACTAGCTAGTATAGCCGCAGCAATAGCATAAGCTATAAAACTTACGACAAATAAAATGATTAACACTATACTTCCTTTAGCTAGTAAGCTAAATATACCCGCACTTTTTAGCATAGTTATAACTTCACTAAACATACTTACTGTAGTTGAAGATGTTGCACTTGTGGCTAAAACGCTTCTTAAAAGCATAGCTATACCACAGAAAGCCAATAATAATACTCCTTGAATTAAAACATAAGATAAGGCTGCAATAACTTTGGATATAAAGTGGGTTTTAGCAGGTACACTTGAAATAATAATTTCCATTCCTCTACTTGTTTTTTCATCATTTATCTCGGCTCCTAACATTTGTACCATGGTAATAATTAAGATAAAGAAGGGAACAATTAAAACCGTTGTTACAATAGCTCCAACATTTTCTTTAGTTTCATTATTTTGAGCATCGGTATTTAATACTCTTTCCGTAATTTCTACAGGACTTGTTAAAGATGCTATTTGTTCAGGAGTTAGACCACTAGTATTTAAAACAAGTTCACTTTTTACAGCATTCATAGAATTTACAATCATTTCATAAGTTGTCCTAGATACCGTATCAAAAGAAACTATTTCTCCTGCTAAATATTCGGTATTAGATGGATTTAATACTACAACTACTTCATCATCAATTTCCTTTTCATCTTGCAATATATCTTGATCTAATATTATTTCATATTCCCCATTATCTAACTCACTTGCTAAAGCATTAAAATAATTAGAAAAAGTATTAAAAGATCCTACATTATCAACAACATAGATTTTTTCTTTATCTTCAAAGTCTCCACCAAATAAATTAATTAAATAATCCATATTTACTAAAAAAACAATCAAAATTAACAATAAAACATTTACTATTTTAAACCATTTCGTATCAATTTTTTTCTTTAAACTATACTTAACTAAATATTTAAACTTATTTTTCATATGCCTCACCTACCAAACTTACAAATATTTCATTTAGTGATGCATCTTCAACGACAAACTTCGTAATATCACTGCCCTTTTTTACTATTTTAAAGACATCTTCGACATATTCATCACTTTCAATTTTCACAATAATATCAATAGCTTCCACATTTACTTCGATAACACCCTTACAATTTTTTAAAGCATCTATATCAACATTACCATTAATACGAATTACTTTTTTACGATAATTCTTTTTTATTTCTTTTAGAGAACCACTTAAAACAGTTTTCCCTTTTAATAAAATAACTAATTTCTCACAAAACAATTCCACATGTTCCATCCGGTGCGATGAAAAAATAATCATTTTACCCTTTTCCTTAAATTCTCTTATAACACTCATGAATAATTCGACATTTATAGGATCTAGTCCCGTAAATGGTTCATCTAACACGAGTAAATCTGGCTCATGAATAATAGCCGTAATAAACTGAATTTTTTGCTGATTACCTTTAGATAATTCTTTGATCTTGCGATTTTTATAATCACTTATTCCAAAGCGATCTAACCAATAATCTAATTTTTTTAGAATATCACTTTCTTTCATTCCTTTTAAAGTGGCATAATAAATGACTTGTTCTTTAACTGTTAATTTAGTAAGTAAACTTCTCTCTTCCGTTAAAAAACCAATACGTTCACTTACATCATAACCTACTGGCTTTCCATTTAAAGTAATAGAACCTTTAGTTGGTTCAAGAAGGCTCATAATCATACGGAAAGTCGTTGTTTTACCGGCTCCATTAACACCTAACAAACCAAATATTTCGCCATTATTTATTGTAAATGATAAATCATCAACAGCTAAATTGTTTCCATAATATTTTGTTACATTTTCTACTTTTAACATAAATCCTCCCTCACTAACATTCTTATTTTATCATGAAATAAGTATTTTTGTTCTTTAAATTTCCAAAATTGCTCTAATTTGTCACTACATAAGACAGCAACATCGGTAATACGCCTAGTTTTAGTGCCTATTTGCACTAAAGGAATTGCATATCTTTTTTTAGCATCTACTACAACATAATATCCACTTGGACATATATTGCTAGATTTTACATAGTCTATTTTTTCAAAAGTTTGCCATACTTCATAATTATTCCGCAATATAGATACTATTTTCTCTTCTTTTAAAGTATATAAATCACTTAAAGTTAATAAGCCATCTTTAATAGCAATGCTTAATAAATCAGCGATAAATTGCATAGAATATTTATCTTCTTTACTTTGCATACAATAGGCATAATTAAGCATTAGTTCAAAAAATAATTGACCAACTTCGAGAGTTTTAAAACCTATTTCTTCCTGCCCTTGTTCATTTATTAATACCCACAAATCATTCAAAATAGTTTTAATATCTTCTAAAGAACATGTATTTAGCCATATATAATTGATATGGATTATCCCTTCAAATCTATCAACACATAATCCTGGTCTAGATATATCAATTAACGAATCTTGTTCTAAAAAGTAAATATCTTCTAATGTTAGACCATCTTCTTTTAAATAACTTAAAAACTCTTTAGAACTATTTAAAATTTTTCTTCTATCTATTAAGCTTTCGGCCGCATTTTGATTTATCGAGTCTTTTAATAAAAAATCGATAGTATGAGCAAAAGATACAGTACTCAAATCATGACATAACGCTTTAATTGTTCTTTTTTTATCTTTCGTTAAATGCCAAATAATACCTGCACAATTAACACTATGGTCTAGACGATTATATTTACTTTTAGGGTGAAAGAGATTAGTATTTTCAACACCACAAAATTGACCTTTTCCTTTTAGAGTTTGAAACATTGGTAAAGTAAGATATTTTTCTAAAAAATCCGGAATATTTCCATTAAAACAAGCTTTCGTATATTCATATAATATTTGCTTGTCTTCTTTTTGTAATTTATCTAAATATTTCATATTTTCCTTTCTAGAAAACTAGCAAATTCTTTTGGTAATTTTGCTGTAAATTCATAAGTTTTCTTATTTATGATAATATCTAAATTATAGGCATGTAAGCCTAATCTTCTTATCAGATTTGTTTTACTTCCATATTTTTTATCCCCAATTATAGGGTGATTTAGAGAAGCAAAAGCAACTCTGATTTGATTTTTCTTTCCGGTTTTAATAAGAACACGGACAGTGGTAGTATTATTAGTTCTCTTTATTACTTCATAATGAGTTTCAGCATAGGCTCCTTTTTTATTTTTCGAAATGTATACTTTATGAGTCCGATCTTCTAATAAATAATTTTTAATAACACCACTATTTTCTTTAAGCTTTCCTTCTAAAATAGCAATATATTCCCTATTCGTCAATTCATTCCAATTATCTTGTAGTAACTTTTTAACTTGTTCGTTTTTAGCAAATAGTACTACCCCAGATGTTTCTTTATCTAGACGATGGACAATAAATATTTTATTGGATTTATGTTTTTTCTTCACATAACTTCGGGCCATACTATATAAAGTAATATCACTTACACCATCACTAATCGTTAACATTTTGGCTGGCTTATTTACAACCAATACTTCTTTATCTTCATATATTATATCTAGTTTTTTCATCTTCTTCCTCTTTCTTCATCGCAAAATATTCTAGGAGTTAGAGCAAGCTTACAATAATTATCTATTTCTTGTTCACTTAATATTTCATAAGAATGGTCTTTAGTTAAAAATTCTGTTATTAAAAAGACAACAAATTCATCTAATATTTGCTTTCTAATGTTTTCATCTTGACAATATTTCTGCAATTTTCTGCCATAACCAACTATTAAAAATTTATTTATTTCTTGGAATATTTCCTTAACTTTTAGCCATTCATTTTTAGATAAATTATCTTCATTTAAATATGGTTTTAATATATCAATATTAGTAATAAATTTTATAATTTCTTCTTCAAAAAAATAAGCTTGTAAATCTTTTATTAATCCTTGTAAATTAGCCGTCATATATAAATAACGCATTCGCTGTTCACCAATTATCACCTCTAAATTAGAAGCAATAACTGTTAAATAAAAATAAGCATAACTATCAGCATTAAAATACCTTTGATTTAAAAGTTCCGTATAGCCTTCATTTAAACCATTTCCTAAAATAGTATTATATGTAGATATACTAAAACCAGAGTAAATATCACTTTTTTCGGTTCTAGTACTGGCCATATGAAATAACTCATGAAATATTGCTAGCTTAAAAGTATCCTCGGTAATAAAAATTTTGTTTTTTTGAGCTTTATATACACCTACTGTATGTTCATTTAAAATAAAATTAGAAATTTTAAAGTTTTTATAATCCACTTTTAAATTACCAAGATTATGATAAAAGTTTGTTAACTCTGAATAAGTACAATGATTTAAAAGAACATATTCAAATCTTTTTAGAGCTGCCTCCAACTTATCTTGAAGACTTGCATTATTTTTTAACTTGCTAGGATATTTCGTTACGACACTATTTTGAAAACTTTTTCTTTTTAATTTATGAAATGCTAATTGCTGATTACTATATTTTATTAATAATATTATATTTTTATACATAGTGGTACCCACCTCGATATAAGTATACCATATTTTAAAAAAACAAAAAACTTTTTCCGATATACTTTAATAAGTAAAATGTTTTATTATTTTTAAGTTAGAAAATTCATAATTAACTGTATTAATAGTTCTTTTTCTTTGGGATTTGATTGGGCTATTAAAAGAGTTAGTGATGCAAGAGTGTTATTGTCTATAACTGCTCTATCATTTAGATATAAAATCCCATAAAATTGTAGGAAGTAAATAAAAAGAGTTGCAGCAATTCTTTTGTTGCCATCAATAAACACATGATTTTTTACACATGTATATAAAAAATTAGCTGCCTTTTCTTCAATACTCTCATAAACATCTTTGCCATCAAAAGTTTGATAAATATTATTAATAATACTTTCTAACCCCTTATCTCTTTCCATAGCAAATATTTCACTTTTCTCATTAAATTTTAATGTTTTAATAATATCGATACAATTTTTATAAGTTATCTTTTCTTCACTTTTAGTTCCTTTTGGTTTTACTAGACTTTTATGATCATAGTCATCTAATAAATCTAGTGATTTTGTATATCTTTGTAATACTTTAATGATATCACTAGCTCCAATATTATCTAGTCCTTCTAAATTACGACTAGCTATATCAATTAATTTAACTGCTTTTTCTAAATATTCTAATCTTTTTTCATTTACCGCATATCCTTTAATTAGATAATCTTTCAATATCTTATTTGCCCATCGTCTAAATATTACACCATTTTTAGATTTCACCCGATAGCCAACTGATATAATCATATCTAAATTGTAATATTCAATATTACGACTAACATTTCTTTCACCCTCTTTGGCAACTGTTGCAAAATTTGCAACAGTTGAACTTTCTTCTAATTCTTCTTTTAAAGCATTTTTAATATGTCTAGAAATTACCGATTTATCCCTGTCAAATAATTTGGCCATTTGATCTAGTGATAACCACACCGTTTCATCTTTCATATTTACTTCTAGTTTTACATTTTGATTTTCAAAAATTATAATTTCATTTTTCAATACAAATACCTCCTTTTAAACAAAATTATAAAAGTTACACTCCTCTACTACTATTTATTACCCGCCTATTCCTTACTTCCTTTTTTATTTCCATATTTTACAAAATATTTACAATACTTTTTGCATAGAATAACAGATTCTACCAATAATAATTTTAGGTGAATACTATGAAGAATATAATTGTCAAAAGAATACAAGATGAATTTCAAAAAACTCCTGATTTAATTATAAAAGAAATTAAATTATCTTTATTTGACACCATTTATGTTGTTTTTTTAGAAACAGTTAGTAGTGGTAATAAAGTTAATGATTATATTTTAAAGAATTTAAGTAGTTTTAGTAGTTTTAAAAATACTAGAAAAATTGATATTAATAGTTTAATACCCGGGCCTAACACTAAAGAAATTAAAAATTTAGATGAAATTGAATATTTTATTACAAATGGATTTACGATTGTTATTCGAGATAATACCGTACTTGGAATAGAAACAAGAGCTGATATTAATCGGGGTATTCCAACACCTGATACAGAACCCGCTCCAAATGGTCCAAAAGATGCTTTCACTGAAAATTATCAAATTAATTTAGGCTTAATAAAAAAGAGACTAAAATCTAATAAATTAAAAACGGAAGAATTTACGATTGGGAGAAAAACATTAACTAAAGTAGGTTTATTATATTTTGCTGATATTGCTGAAGATAAAACAATTCAATTAGTAATAGATAAACTTAATAAAATTGATATTGATGGAATACTAGATTCTAGTATGATTGGACAGTTAATTACGAAAGAAGATAAAACTCATTTTCCTACCTATGTTATAACGGAAAGACCGGATTTTGTTTCTAAAGCTTTACTTGAAGGAAAAATTGTCATTATGGTTGATACTTCCCCTTTTGCCATTATTTTACCAGCTTTTTTTATTGATTTTATTAATCCCGGAATTGATTCCTACCATAAAAGTAAAAACATTAATTTTTTAAAAATTGTTCGTTTTGTATGCTTCTTTTTATCCATGAGTGTTCCTGCTATATACATTGCTTCAGTTAATTATAACCAAGAAACTATTCCTACTAATTTATTAGTTAGCTTTAGTATTCAGCGAGATGGAGTTCCTTTTCCATCCATTGTTGAAGTTTTAATCATGCTCTTTGTTTGTGAAATGTTAAGAGAAAGTGATTTAAGATTTCCTAATGCTTATGGAAGTGCTATATCAATACTCGGTGCTTTAGTACTAGGAGATGCTGCTGTATCAGCTGGAATTGTATCTCCAATTACCATCATTATTATAGCACTTACCTTTATGGCTAGTCTTATATTTACAGAAATAGAAGTATCTAATGCCTTACGTAATCTTCGGTTTATCTTTCTTTTCGCTGCCGCCTTTTATGGGATTTTAGGACTTGTTTTTGCTAGCTTGTATTTCCTTATTCGTGTTAATAAAATCCACTCTTTTGGAAAACCTTATTTTTATCCTTTAACACCTTTTGATAAAACATACTTTTTTAAAACCGCAATAAAATGGCCTATTAGAAAAGAAGTTAAACGCAGTAGTATGCTTACAAAGACTAATAAAACAAAACAAGGAGAAAATTTATGAAAAAGTTTATTTTATTATTATTAATTCCTTTATTTTTAGGGGGATGTTATGATTATAATGGCCTTAACGATTTAGCTATTATATCAGGTATAGCCATTGATTATGAAGATGACGAGTTCAAGGTTACATTTGAAGTAATTAGTACTAAAAAAGAAGGTGAAACAAGTGGCTCTAGTAATACTTATTATGTTACATCTTCTGGTGATAATATTGTTTATGCATTTACAAATGCTGCGAATAAAATGGATAAAGTACCTTATTTTGAACATGTTGAAATGGTTGTTTTTAGCAAAAATGTTGCTCAAGAGTATTTAGAAGATTGTATTGATTATCTCATTCGAACAGAAAGACTTCGAAATGAATTTTATGCAGCAATTAGTGATACTAAAGCTGAAGAATTATTAAGTGCTAATTCTAAAGAACATCCTATTGTTAGTAATTATTTAGTTCAATTATTGGAATTTAATAATGAAACTTATAACGCTGCTTATTATATTCAATTTACAAAAACAGTAAATAGTATGTTAAGTGAAGGAGAAGACGCTATGTTACCTATATTTAAAGCTAATGATGACAAAATTGAACTTACTGGTTTAGGTGTTTTTAAAGATTTTAAATTAGTTGAGACTTTTAATAATGAAGAAGCTAGTGTTATAAATTTATTAAATAATTTTAATGTTGAGTCTATTCATTTTAATATGACTTGTGATAATAATAAAACTATCGTTATTGCTGATTATAATAGTAAAGTTTCGATTGAACCGGGAAAAGATAAATTAAATGTTAAAGCGGCTATTAATGCTAGAATTAGTGAAGAAACTTGTGGCTATGATTTAAAAGATGCTGATACTTACAAAGAATTAGAAAATAAATTTACGAAAGTTATTGAAAAAAAGATGGATAATGTATTAAAAAAGCTCCAAGAAAATAAATCAAATGCGTTAAACATTGGAAAAAGTTACTATAATAAATACCGAGAAAAAGATTTTTATTTATGGACAAAACAAGATATTACTTATGATATTGATTTAAAAATTAACAAGAAAGGATTAACTTTTGAGGTGGAAACATGAAAAAACAAAATTCCGTAGAATTATTTTTTCTTACAAGAAGTTTATTTTTTGGATTAGGCATTTCTTTATTGTGTAAATTTACTGATAAAGATACATATATTGGAGCAATTATAGGAACTTTTTTAGGATTACTTATTATTTTAGGATATCGTTATATTATCAAACATAAAAACAGTTCTTTATTAGAACTTTTTCAAAAAAATAAAGTTCTAGGAATTATAACGCGAATACTTCTCTTACTAGCAAGCATTATTATTCTTACATATGCTCTACTTACTTACAAAACTTTTGTCTCTAGTTTCCTACTTTCAACAACCCCCGTATACATGGTTTTAATACCTTGGCTTTTACTTTTAATATACTGTGCTTGGAATGGATTATCTATGATCCATAAAATAGCTTCTTGTTTATTTCCTTTTAGTATCGTTTTATCTTTACTTTCAATTATTAGTATTTTTGGTAATTTTGATTTTTATAATTTCTTACCTATTTTAACTACTAGTCCTTCTAATATGTTCATGAGTATTATTTCTTTTGCCGGAATTAGTGCTTT
>CALVQM010000046.1 GCA_944358125.1 uncultured Bacilli bacterium | reverse complement strand
TATTATAGTACCTACAAAGTATTCTATTACTATGGATATGAAAAATCCGATTATTATTCCTGTTAAAAATAAAGTAACTAGTGAATATGATTTAGAACTAAATATTCTAGCTAACATGGATTTCTTTTTTAGACAGCTTGGGAATGGATTTACTTATGTGGGACATCAATATAAAATAAGTGATGGTAAGAATTATTATTTTCTTGATATCTTGCTATTTAATATTGAGTTTAACTGTTATGTTATAGTGGAGTTAAAATTAAGAGAATTAAAAAAAGAAGATAAAGCTCAAATAGAGTTCTATATGAAATTAGTAGATGAACAACTAAAGAAGCCATTTCATAATAAAACAATAGGAATAATTATATCTAAAGAAAGTGATAATTTTATTGTTAATTTTGTAAGACAAGATGACATTGTTCCACTTTTTTATGAATTAGAGCAACTAAAGGAGATAGTACATGAATGAACAACAATATTATGAAGAAATAGAACATTTAATTAAGAAAAATGAAATAAGTAAAAGAGTAAGAAAATTAGAAGAAAACTATAGTTTAGTAGAAACGTATTGGCATATCGGAAAAATTATTGTAGAGGCCCAAGGTGGAAGTAAAAGAGCAAAGTATGGAAACGAACTGATAAAGAAATGGTCTATTAAATTAACGAATAAATATGGTAAAGGCTATGATGCTACTAACTTATCTAGATTTAGGAAATTTTATTTGTACTTTCCAAAAATTGGCCCGCTGGGCCAATTATCTTGGAGCCATTATCGAACAATATTATCTATTAAAGATGAAAACAAAATAAATTTTTATATTAATTTGTGTTTAAAAAATAATTTGTCAAAGAGAGAACTTATTCAGGAAATAAAATCTAATGCTTATGAAAGATTGGTAGATAAACCAGATAAAATAGATATTATAGTACCTGTAAAGCAATCCATAACAACTGATTGAAAAACCCCATTATTATTCCTGTTAAAAGTGAAGTAGCTTCAGAACATGATTTAGAATTAAATATTCTAGCTAATCTGGATTTCTTTTTCAAACAATTAGGAAATGGATTTTTATATGCTGGTCATCAATATAAAATAAGTGATGGTAAGAATAGTTATTATATTGATATTTTACTTTTTAATTATAAAATGAATGCCTTTGTTGTAGTCGAGTTAAAATTAAGAAGTTTAAGAAAAGAAGATAAAGCACAGATGGAATTTTATATGAAATTAATTGATGAACAAGTAAAAGAAGTGTATCATAATAAAACAATAGGAATTATTATTACAAAAGAAAGTGATGAATTTATAGTTAATTTTGTAAGAGGGGAAGATGTAATACCACTTTCCTATGAATTAGAACAGCTGAAGGAGACAATCTATGAATGAACAACAATATTATGAAGAAATAGAACATTTAGATATTCAAAGACTACTTTAAATATTTAGGATTATCTATTTTTCCTAAAAGATAATCAGCACTGATGTTATATTTTTTGCAAATAGCATATAAATAAGTAGTTGATATTATATTTATACTTCTTTCATAAGCAGATACATTTGAAAAGGAAGTAGTTAAAAAATTTGCCAATTTAGTTTGAGTAATTTTATTTTCTTTACGAAACTCTTTTAGTCTTTTTCCACTTTCTAATAAATTAATATCATTTTTTGAATTATTATATTGTTTATTGTTATTTAGAGAAAACATATAATCTAAAGATACATTAAAATAATTAGCTAATGTATTTAAATGTTTAATAGGGATAGTTGTATATTCATTTTCGTATTTCCCATATTGACTTCTATCAATATTTAAAATATTAGCTATTTCTATTTGATTTTTTCCCATTCTTTCCCTTAATCCTTTTAATCGTTTTTTATACATCTTAATCACCAAAACAATTTTCTCATGATAAACTATCTTTTTTAAATTAATGGGGCAAATAATGCAATTTTTCTTGACTTTTAGTCTAGCTCACTTTATAATTTAACTATAAGCTAGGAAACTCATCATTATAGTAAAGCTTTTTGATAAAAAGATAAATGAAGTAGAGCTTATGGTAAAGGAAGAGTTGGGTATGAAAAAGATATTAGAACATTTAAAAAACAAGAAAGTATTCGCCTTATATTTAGTAGGAGTATTATTACTTTCTTCAGGACTATCTTATGCGTTTTTTACTGCTACATCTAGTGCATCTGGAAGTGGTAGTATAAGTAGTGTAGATACAGCAACAGTTAAATCAGAAGGACTAGTAGGTGATGGTAATATTAGTTTTAATGAAGCTGATATATATCCCGGCCATACAGCCATAGCTAGTATAAAAGTAACAGGAACAGGAGAAAATACTCCCTTACTTTATAATGTAATATTTGAAGGAACAAATACATTTACAACACCAATCAATTATACTATCTATAAAGTAGATCAAAATATAGAAGTAAGTTATAGTTGTACACCAACAACCAAAGTTGTGAGTGGAGCTATGATGTATTATGAAGAATGCACAGGTAATAATATAACCAGTTTAGGAAGTCCTATAAAAAGTGGAACAATCTGTAATGGGAAAACTACTCTTTTGGATAATGAAGTAATAGTAACTTCTCTTGATGGAACTATAACTTATTATTATGTAGTAATAGAATATCCCAATCAAGATAATGAACAAAATGCTGATATAGGAAGTACATTAAGTGGAACAATAAAAGTAGAAAGTAATGGGGAATATCCAACGCCAAGTGTAGTATTTGTAGGAAATACTACACAAGGTTCAAATGGATGGTATAAAAGTGCTAGTATAACAAGCAATATAACTAGTTATACAGATGACTATGAAGTAGAGTATTGTACAACAACCAGTGAAACATGTATTCCTGATACTTCACCAACATTAAGTGATAACTCATTCACTATTAATTTAGATAATAATGCAGATGCTCAAAGAGTGTGTGTAAGAATAACAGATGGATATAATCAAACAGGAGAAGGTTGTAGTCTAGGATACAAGATAGATGGAGAAAATCCAACAGTAACTATAGCAAGTGAGAGTGTAGACAAAACAAGTATTAAAGTAACAGTAAATGGAAGTGATAGTTATAGTGGAATATCCTCTTATAAATTCAGTAGTGATAACGGAAGTAATTATGAAATTATAAATACAAGTGAAGACACTTATACTTATACATTTAATAATTTAGAAAGTGGAACAGCTTATAACATCAAAGTACAAGTAATAGATGAAGCAGGAAATATAGGAGAGATTAGTAAAGAAATAAGTACAGAATCAGATAGAGAAGCAGCAAATTACATATTAGCAAGTGCAAATAGACCAACAGGCCAAACAACAGACTGGACAGGACAAACGACCTATTATTATACAGGGAATCCAAATAACTGGGTACAGTTTGGAGGCTTCTGGTGGAGGATTATCCGAATTAATGGAGATGGGTCAATAAGAATGATCTATCAAGGAACAACAGCATTCGGAGCAGGAGAAGCCATGTTGAAATTAGGACAAAGTGCTTTCAATGGCTCTGATAGTAATAAAACACATGTAGGACTAGTGTATGACGGAATAAACCAACATGGATCAGGACAACCAAGTACCATAATGACAAAACTAAATAATTGGTATAAAAGCAATTTAGTGAGTTATGAAGAACAGTTTATTGATACAGGAGTAGGTTTTTGTAGTGATAGAAATATGGCAATTGGTTATAATTGGACTTCGAGTATAATTAATTATGCTTCATATGATAGGTATAATGGCCCAGCTAGTTTACAGTGTAACAGTGAAGATATATTATCCGAGGATAATGGAAAACTGCCTAACTCAATAGGATTATTAACTATTGATGAATATGTATTAGCTGGAAGTAGCAATGGATTTTTATATTTTGGAGGAACCGATTATTGGACTATGTCTCCTAGTTCTTTTAGAAATAATGCTTTGGTTTTTTGTGTGAAGATGGGTGGTAGTACTAGTGAATGTATTGTATCTAGTAGTATTCATTTTCTTCCGGTCATAAATTTAAATGCTAATGTCTCACTAACAGGTGATGGAACATCAACTAACCCATTTGTGGTTGTTGGAGCTAGTTAATCTTGCCTATGCCGCCCAATTATTCCTTTACGCATAGGCAAGAATATTTTAGTAGAGTTTTTCTCTACTTTTTGTTTACAAACATTTTAAAGTATGATATAAGTAGATTGTAGTAAAGGAGGTATTAATATGTATGCTTGTTGTATTATAGAATATCCTATTAAATCTTTAGATAAAGCATTTACTTATAAAATACCTTCTTCTTTACAAGATAAATTAAAAGTAGGAATGAAAGTAATGGTTCCTTTTAATAACCGTCTAGTTCATGGTATTGTTCTTAAAATAACAAATAAGTATGATGGGGATTATGAATTAAAAGAAATTGCTAGAGTAGAAGATGACTTTTTAGTATTAAATGAAGAATTATTAAGACTAGGTAAGTATATGCAGGAGCTTACTTTATGTAATTTAATTACAGCTTACCAAACGATGTTACCTAGTGCTTTAAAAGTAAAAGAACAAAAAGTAGATTATCAGGAATATGATTTATTTATTAAGTTAAATTGTTCGAAAGAAGATGCTTTAGAATATACTTTAACTCATAGAAAGAGTCATAAGACAGAGATATTAGAAGCTTTATTAGAAAAAGGTGAGGTTTTAAAAAAAGATTACCAGATGGCTAGTATAAGAGAACTAATTAAGTTGGGTATGGTTAAAGAAGAAAAGAAAGTTAAGGAAAGAGTAGTAGAAGAGACAACTTTAAATATTGATAAAGCTTTAAATGAAGATCAAGAAAAAGTATTTAATACCGTTGTTAATTCTTTAAATAAAGCTCAAACTTTTCTTTTATATGGCGTAACGGGTAGTGGCAAAACCCTTGTTTATATGTATCTTATTAAAGAAGTTTTAAAGCGTAAGAAAACATCTTTGTTATTAGTACCAGAAATTAGTATTACAGAACAGGTTGTTCATCTTTTTTATGAGGCTTTTGGAAGTAGAGTAGCTATTTTACATAGTGGCCTTTCTAATAAAGAGAAGTATTTAGAATATGTAAAAATACTTAATGGAGAAGTATCTATTGTTATTGGAACACGTAGTGCTGTTTTTGCTCCCTTAAAAAATATAGGTATTATTATTATAGATGAGGAACATAGTGATACTTATAAGCAAG
Source organism: uncultured Bacilli bacterium (assembly GCA_944358125.1). Taxonomy (GTDB): domain Bacteria; phylum Bacillota_I; class Bacilli_A; order RF39; family UBA660; genus Caccenecus. The sequence continues at coordinate 5,708 of CALVQM010000046.1, read as the reverse complement.
ATAATAATCCTAGGTATCATGCTAGAGATATAGCTATTAAAAGAAGTGAATATCACAATTGTCCTATTATTTTAGGTAGTGCAACACCATCATTAGAATCGATGGCAAGAGCTAGTAAGAATGTATATACACTATTAGAATTAAAGAAGCGGGCTAATAGTTTAGGACTTCCTGAAGTATTTATTGTGGATATGAAGAAAGAATTAGAAAAAAGGAATTTTGTTATTAGTGAATTATTGGATCAAAAAATAAAGGAATGTTTGGAAAGTAAAAATCAAGTGATTTTACTTTTAAATCGAAGGGGATTTTCGACTTTTATTACTTGTAGTAATTGTGGTTTTACCTATAAGTGTCCTCATTGTGAAATTAGCCTTACTTATCATAAAAGTTCTAATACTTTACGTTGTCATTATTGTGGCTATACCAAAATTAAAGATGATATATGTCCTAAATGTGGTGAGGCTGGCCTTAATTACATGGGAATGGGAACAGAAAAATTGGAAGATATTATTAGAGAAAAATATAGTGAGTCACGTATAATAAGAATGGATGCTGATACAACAATTAAGAAGGGGGCTCATGATAAGATCATTCAAGCATTTAAAAATTTAGAATATAATGTTTTAATTGGAACGCAAATGATTAGTAAGGGGCTTGATTTTCCGAAATGTAAGTTAGTAGGGATAATAAATGCCGATAGTAGTCTTAATATTCCTGATTTTAGAAGTAGTGAGAGAACTTTTAGTTTGCTTGATCAAGCAGCAGGAAGAGCTGGGAGAAGTAGTATACCGGGAAGTGTTGTAATTCAAACATTTAATCCTGATAATGAAGTAATTAAAGATGTAGCGAAACATGATTATGATGCGTTTTATAAGCAAGAAATGCAAATTAGAAAAGTTTTAAAATATCCTCCTTATTATTATTTAGCTAATATTAAAGTGGCTAGTAAGGAATATAGTATGGCAAGCAAGGAAGTAGGAAAAGTAAAAGAGTACTTGGAAAGAAATTTGGATAAAGCTAGTATTATTTTAGGTCCTTCTACAGCTTCTAATTTTAAGAGAAATAATATATATCGATTTAGTATTACAATTAAATATCGTTTTGATAAAAAATTAGCTCAAGTATTAAAAGAACTAGATGAAATATATGCTCCACGTAATGATGTGTTTTTAGAACTGGATATTAATCCTCTTAAAATATAGCTTTAAATTTATGAATAAAATTAAAACTTCTTTCTCATAAATAAAGGGAAAGGAGTTTTTTTAGTGGCTAGATATAAAGTAGATATTACCGGGATTAACACAAATGAATTAAAAGTATTAAATAGTAGTGAAATGATTAAATTGTTTGAAAGGTATCAAGCAGGAGATAAACAAGCTAAAGAAGAATTAATTAATGGTAATTTAAAATTGGTATTAAGTATTTTAAGAAGTTTTAATAAAGGTAATTATAATATGGATGATTTGTTTCAAGTGGGAGTTATTGGGTTAATTAAAGCTATTGATAATTTTGATTTGTCTTATAATTTAAAATTATCGACTTATGCTGTTCCTTTAATTTTGGGAGAAATTAAAAGATATATTAGGGATAATAATAGTATACGTATTAGTAGAAGTATTAAAGATTTAGCCTATAGTATTTTACGTTTTAAAGAAGCTTATTTTAATAAATATGGGAAAGAAGCTACAAATGAAGAGATTGCTAAAGAGTTAGATGTTGAAGAATATAAAATTGCTCAAGCTTTGGATAGTCTAAAAGAACCAATGAGTATATTTGAACCTATTTATAATGATGGGGGCGATACGATTTATTTAATGGATCAAATAGCGGATAAGAAAGATCTTAATAGTGATAAAGATATGCTTATATCTCTTCGAAGGGGACTTAATAAAATTAAAGAAAGAGAACGGGAAATATTAATAGAACGCTATATTATTGGGAAAACACAAATGGAAATAGCTCAATCTTTAAATATTAGTCAAGCTCAAGTATCGAGAATAGAAAAAAATGCTATTTTAAGTTTAAAAAGAATGATTAAATAGCTTTACTTTAAAATAAAAAAATAATATAATACTTTATAGGAGTTGATAAATTTGACAAGTAATGTGGCTTTAAAAAGAATTGTGGCTTATTTAATTGATTATTTAGTAATTACTTTAATTAGTTCAGCTTTAGTGTATTTAACATTTATTAATCCAAGATATGACGAATATGTAGAGGCGAGTCATACTTATAATGAAGTATTACAAAATTATTATAGTGGAGAAATAGATGCTAATGAGTTATCAGAACAAACGAGAGAACTTAGTTATGAATTAAATAGTAATGGATATGTGTATACGATTGGAAATATTATTATTATTTTCTTATACTTTGGAGTTTTTGCTTATGTTACTAAAGGACAAACTTTAGGTAAGAAAATAATGGGTATTAGAATTGTAAGTAATAAAGGTAATGATGTTAAATGGTATCAATATTTTATTAGAGCTTTTATTTTAAATGGGGTTATTTTAAATATTTTAACATTAATTGCAGTATGTTTTAAAGAAAGTACTTATTTAACTATTTATTCAGTAGCATCTAATTTTGATATGATACTTATGATAATTTTGTTCTTAATGATTTTATTTTATAAAGATGGTAGAGGATTACATGATATAATAGCGGGTACGAAAGTAGTTGATGTCCGCATGCCACTAGAAGAAAATAATAGCGAAAAAGAAGAAATTACTACTATAAAGAAGGTAGAAGACGATACAGAAGTAGAAGTTATTAAGCCAAAGAAAACAAAGAAAAAGAAAGAAGAAAAAAATGAAAATTAAAGAAGTAGTTGGAATTGCCTTTATCGAAAATAATAAACTACTAATCGTACAGTCGAGAAAAAGTAATAAAACCAATTCTTATACATTCATTGGTGGTGGAGTTGAAGAAGGCGAAACATTAATTGAAGCTGCCAAAAGAGAAGTTAGTGAAGAAATTCACAGTGGCTTTACCATCAATGATGATGAATTAGAACTTGTATTTGAACAAGCAGAACAAGCAGCCAGTGATCCTAATTTGACCATTAGAATGCATGTTTTTCTAGCTCATAAAAAAATTAATGTTCCTTTAGTACCAAATGAAGAAATATTAATTTATCATTGGTATAGTTTAGGCGAAAATTACAATGTATCTAATTCCATAAGAGATTTTCTAAACTTTGCTAAAGAAAATAACATTATTGAAAAGTCAAAAACAAGATAAGCCTCAAAAGCTTATCTTTTTACATTTAATTTACATAAATTATTAAACTCTACCTTTGGTATATTCCTTTATTTAATACTTCTTATATAATAAAAGCAAGAGGTGTAAATATGAACCAAGAAAAGATAGGAAAGTTTATAAAAGAGTGCCGCAAAAAGAAAAATTTAACACAAGAAGAGTTAGCAAGAGCTTTAAATGTAACAGATAAAGCTATTTCCAAATGGGAAAATGGCAGATGTTTACCAGATGTATCTTTATTTACTAAATTATGTAAAGAATTAGATATTACTGTAAATGAATTATTAAGTGGTGAAAAACTGAATAAAAATAACTATCAAGAAAAGACAGATAAAATAACCATCAATTTATTAGATAAAATGAAAAAGAATAAAAGAATGTATATAAAAATAACTATTATCGCCATTATATTATTATTTACTATCATGATATTAGTAAATCAAATTTCTCTAATAGAATTTAATGTTTCTTATGATGATAGAATGATGAAATGTAATATAGATGAATCTGAACTTACTTTTAAAATACGTGGATTAAGTATTCTTAATACTTACTATACTTTAATTGAAAATGATACAGAGGGAATATATTTTTTTACAACTAAAATTTACTTAGCAAACAAAAGAAGAAGTCACTTTGAATCGTGGGATAGCATGGCTAAACTAATAGATGGCCAAAAAGAATCATTTGGTTATCGGCACATATTAGAAATAGATAAAGGGAAAAATATAAAAGTTTATCATACTGATATTTCTTTAGATAAGATTAATAAAGCAAATGAAAAAGAATTAGAAAAAATTATAAAAAAATCAAATTTAATGTGTGAAAGGAAAGCAATATGAAAAAGGTTTTATTGATTATAAGTATTATTATTTTTTATTTATTAGGTCTTGCTGTTTTAGCTTTTTACATGTATTTAGAATTAGCCCCAAGAGTAAATATGGATGAAAGAGATAGAATCATTCTTTTATTTTTGTTAGCATTGTTTTGTTATTTAGGAACCATTTTACTATCTAAATTTTTAAAAAATAATAAACCTATGAAAATATATTTATATGGGATATTTATTATATATATTATAACTTTAATACAATTAACTCTATTTGATAGTGATTATGGAAGAAGTGGTTTAAATATCTTTGATTGGAGTAAGGAAAATTTAGAAGTTTATTTAGAAAATAATAATTTAATTCCTTTTAAAACAATTACTCTATATATTTTAAGACAAGATAGGGTAGCTATCATTAATTTACTAGGAAATCTTGTTGCTTTTGCACCTATGGGGCTATTTTTACCACTACTTTTTAAAAAACAAACTAAATTACAAAATTTTATTTTAACAAATATTGCTATTATTTTAGCAATTGAAAGTTTACAATTTTTAAGCTTATCAGGTCATTTTGATATTGATGATTTAATATTAAATTTACTCGGAGCACTAATAATATATGGACTATATAAAATAAAGAAAATAAATCTAATAATTAATAAAATATTTTTAATAAAAAAAGTATGACTTTAAGACATACTAATCATGTTCATTATAAACATAAATCTCTGTTACTTTACCTAAAAAGGCTTTAGTATAGTGCATTTCTTTAATGTTTGGGGGAGCATCTTCAACAGAACCTTCATAAATTACATTTTGATCATTTAATATTACTTTGATATTCATTTTTTTAAAGCTATCAATTTTGCCATATGTTTTCATGTTTCTTACCTCTGTTTATTTATTTTAGCACTATTTTATTTGTTTTTAAAGGTATATTTTGTTAATATTCTCATAAACTAACATTGACAAGCAGTATGTTTTATGATATATTGTTTGTACCGAAAGCAGTAAGCTTTGTCTGGTCGATAGTTGGTGTTTGAACGATTGTTTAAGTGTACTGTGTGTGCATCTACCCAACTGGGGAAAAGCCGTATGGCTTTTTTTCGTTGTGTAACGAAAACCCCCAGTTTTACTGGGGGTTCTAAGGAGCTTTAGCGTTGCAAAGAAAAACCTCCTTTGATACAATAAATGCTGTTTATCGAATGCACTAAAAATCAAAGGAGGTGTCCTAAGTGGACGTAAATAGTTTAGCACACACGAAGTGGAATTGTAAATACCACGTAGTGTTTGCGCCAAAATTTAGAAGAAAAATAATTTATCATCAATTAAGAAAAGATATAGGGAAAATAATTAGAATGTTATGTGAAAGAAAAGATATAACAATAATAGAAGCAGAAGTATGTCCAGACCATATACATATGTTAATAAGTATTCCACCAAAAATGAGTGCTGCAGGAGCAATAGGCTATATAAAAGGTAAAAGTACATTGCTGATATTTGATAGGCATGCAGATATGAAATATAAATACGGCCAAAGGCAGTTTTGGTGTAGAGGATATTATGTAGATACAGTAGGTAAAAATACAAAGGCAATACAAGAGTATATAGCGAATCA
>CALVQM010000045.1 GCA_944358125.1 uncultured Bacilli bacterium | reverse complement strand
AAAAAAGTCTAGCTTTTAAGCCAAACTTTTTAAAATCGACTGATAATATTATTCGACTGATAATTTGAATGGATCAGTTGTTGTTCCAGAACCAGTTAGTGAGACATCACTACGTAAATTTATGACAGGTCTGACTCCCCATATACCATTCACAGTGCCAAAACTGCCGAGGCGACCATCATCAAACACATAAAATACATAAGGAGAGTCAACTTCAGAATCAAAGCGATTCGGAGACATGGTCCAGTAATATTCACCTGTATATAGGTAACTTCCTGTATTCGCATTATTCCATGTAATTCCCGTTAACGCTATTTCATCTGCTGTTACAAGACCTATTGGATATTGTAATGATTTGTTCCCATTACTACTATCGGTTGTTGTATATATATCCCTGCTATCACATTGTAAGCTTGGATTACTATTACTTGTTCCTTTATTATATAGCCTTATATAGGCTCCATAATATGTTGTTGTGGTTCCCGTTCCTCCTAATCCATTACTGCTATTCTCAATTGTACTTGGTATCCGATCTCCACAAAAGCCGGCATTTCCATCGATATATTTTGTTTCATCACTTAAGCTACTCGCATACCAGTTATTTAATGTATTTAATATAGAACTGTTTGTTCCTGTTCCATGTACTTGAAAATTAGTAAACTTAAATCCTACATACATGTTATCATCTAAATCATAGTCCCAAATACTATTAAATGTACTTGTTCCTATTTGGGTTTCTGTACCGGTTGTATTAGCACTCGTTCCTTGATAAATCATTCGGATGCTTCCATCTCCATTAATTCGGATTATTCGCCAATAAAACCCTGCAAATTGTACCCAGTTATTCGGGTTTCCTGTGTAATAATAAGTAATGCCTTTGCCTTCATTTGTCCAATCTGTTGTACTATTTGTTGGAGCATTTTCACTGGCTAATATAAAAGTGCCACCCTTTAGGCCTACTGTTACTTCTTTACTATCACTTGCTTCATTTCCGGCTGCATCTTCTACTCTTACAGTGATGGTATGGACACTATCTTTTTCTAATCCTTCAAATGTATAACTTGCCTCTTCACTTCTTACTTCTTCTTCATTATCTAGTTTATAGTAATAATAATATATTCCTATATTATCTGTCGCATCTACTGTTATTATAATACTTGTATCATCACTACTACTATTAATACCATTTATCACTGGTTTTTCACTGTCTGGTATTAAATCAAAATAAGCTGTACATTTTGTTCCTTTATTTCCTAATCCATTAAAATTTAACAACCCATTTTCATATACTATTTCTATTGTTTCATCTTCTACATCATTTACTTCACATATAGATTGTTCTGTATTTAATGTATATCCTACATGAGGTACTTTATCACTTGATATAGTATCTCCATTCTTATTTAAATATACAGCCATTAAATTTAAATCAGATGGTGAGAAATTTATTGTTCCTTGGATTAAAGGTATACTCTCTGTAACTCTGTATTTAGCTTGGGTAAAATTAAGTATAATTGCACTAATTAATGCTACCACTAATACTGCTATTATGATATTTCTCTTTAAATGACTTCTTTTTAATACTTCATATTTCATTCTTGACTCTCCTTTATGAAGTTCTACTTCATTTATTCACTTGCTAAAAAGTCTTACTATAGTAATAAGTCTCCTAGCTTATAGTTAAATTATAAGCTTGAGTATGTCAAAAGTCAAGAAAAATGTCGTATATTTTAACCTAGTTAACTACTTTTTAACTTTTAATGAGAAAATTGTTTTGTGATTAATATGTACGGAAAAAGATTAAAAGAAATTAGAGAACGCTTGGGAATTTATCAAAAAGATTTAGCAAAATTATTAAATGTGCAGCGTTCAGCTTATACTCAATATGAATTGGAATATAATACTATTCCCTGTGTTCATTTGAATACTCTTGCCAATTATTTTAATGTATCTATCGATTACTTATTCATGCTATCAAATAAAAAGAATTATAATAATACTTTAAGCGAGATAGACAAAGCAAAAAGTGGTATGAGATTAAAAGAACTTCGCAAGGAAAATAAATTATCACAGGAGAAATTAGCAACACTTTTAAATACAACTCATTCAGTAATTGCAGAATATGAACGTGGTAGATTTTTAATTAATACTTCTTTTCTTTATACTATTTGCAAAAAATATAATATTAGTGCTGATTATCTTTTAGGGAAAATTGATAGTCCAAAGTACCTTAACTAGGTATTTTTTTCTATGTCGAAAATACTAGTCGAATTTTGTCGAACGCTTTTTCTTGCCTTTTTAGGGACTATGCTTCATAATAGATGCAGTTATCCAGTTATTGGTAAGCGCCTGCGCATCTTTATGAGTAGTAATAACTACTTGAATTTATTCAGGGGGTTTTATGAAAGTACGGAGGAGTGTATTTGAGTAATATGACTTTATTACTGATTATAATAATCTTGATTATCTGCAAAGATAACAACGAGAAAAGACGCTGAAAAATTAGCGCCCAAAAACAACAGTTTGCAGGTGTATCACCACTGGATAACACTTACATATTTAATATATCATATTTTATATAAATTAACAAGGAGTTTTTACTTCTTATAATACTCTCTTATATCATTCATCATATTATTATTAAATACTCCTTCTTTTATCATCCTAATTTCAAACTTATAAGGAGGATATAGCCTATTTTTATCATCATCAGTATCACCGATATAAGGTGTTTCAAGTATTTTAGGAACATTTTTTAATTTATCATGACTAATCACTTTTAATAAAGTATCAAACCCAATTAACCCATATCCAATATTAGCATGTCTATCCTTATGAGCTCCAAGCATATTTTTACTATCATTAACATGAACACATTTAATATAGTGAGTACCAATTTTACTATCAAATTCTTGCAAGAATTCATCAAATTTTGCCATATCATAGCCAGCATCATTTAAATGACATGTATCAATACAAACACCAATTAGTTCTTTTTTCTCGATATGATTTATAATATACGCTATTTCTTCTAAAGTTGAACCAATCTCTGTACCTTTTCCAGCCATGGTCTCTAACAAAATCATTACCTTATTATCTTGTTTTAAAATCATATTTAAAGCATAAACAATATTATCTATAGCTATATTTCTTTCTATACCAACACTAGAACCCGGATGTAAAACTATATATTTAATTCCCATTTCTTCACATCTTTTAATTTCTTGAATAAGAAAATTAATACTAAAATCATATTTATGTTCATCCAAATTATTCGCTAAATTAACTATATAAGGAGCATGACAAATAACCGTATTAATGTCAATATGATTATCCTTCATAAGTTGCCAAGCTTCCTTCGTACTTTCCATATCAATTGGTTTTCGAAGTGTATTTTGTGGTGCTCCCGTATAAAACATAAACGTATTAGCCCCATATCCTAAAGCTTCTTTTACACTTCCAAGTAATCCTTTACTTCCAAAAGAAACATGTGATCCTATAATCATTTTTACCACCCATCTATCGCAAATATTTAAAAAATCTAGCTTTTCACTAGATTAATTAGCACTACAAGTTGTAGAAGCATTATCAGCAGACGCTACAACATCATCACTAGTAACATCTGGTGTTATACCACTAATCATATATTGCCCATTAGAAAGCCATATTTTATAAACATAATTACCACTTTCATCTTTTTCTATCGAAATACTTCCTGTATAAGCATCATCATTTTTTTCAATTAAACCGGAATTAATAATTTCCTCATAAGTATAACATTTTGAATTAGAAGAACCATCTTGTATATACAAAGTTTGTGCTGCTTTTACTAAAGAATTAGCTTCCATAGCTAATACTTGTTTTTTAGCACTATCTGCCATTGGCACTACGGCATTAGTCGCAATTAAAACAATAACCGATAAAATAACAATAACACTTAATAATTCAACTAAAGTAAAACCCTTCTTATTTATATTCTTCATACATTCACCTTCTAAATTAATTATATCAAAAATTCAAGTTTAGTCAACTCTTAAATAATACTTTATTAGAAAATAATTAATTCTTCTTAAGTCTGTTTATAATTTCCTCTTTAGTTAATCCATAGCTTTCTAATTCTTTAATCCCATCTTGCATTCTTTCCATTAATTCTTCTATCTTCTTTGTTTTAGCCATACTAATATCATCACTAATAAAAGTCCCTTTAGTCGATTTTGAAATGATCAGTCCATTCTCCTCTAGCATATCATATGCTTTTTTTACTGTATTAGGGTTAATTCCCAAATCATAAGCTAAAGAGCGAACACTAGGAATTTGACTACCTGGAGTTAATACTCCTAGTGTTATTAATTTTTCTACTTCTTTTACAATTTGTTCATAAATCGGCTCCCTTTTTGTATAGTCAATACTAATATTCATAAGAATACACTCCATCAGCTTGCATTTCTCTAAAATTATTTACCAATCTTTGATATTCTTTATTATCCTTTAAAATTTCCTTATAACTATCAAATTCTTCCTTAAATAATTGAACATCACTAATCGTAATAGTATAAGCTTTATTCATATCATAGACCCTGATATAAGTTAAATCTTTATTTGCATCTATTTTATTATCATTTTTCAAATAATTAATAAACTTTGTCATATTACTTCTTATAACATAATCAAATACATAATAGTCCTCATCACTAAATACATCACTATCATAAGCATTTAAATTATAACTTAATTCATAATCTATCTTTTCTCTAAATTTAATAAATAATTCATTTTGATATGTTATTATTTTATTAAATAATTCACTATCTAATTTAATAGGTATCATAACACTTTCATAATGATGATTATGATAACTATATAAATACAAAGTATCCGTCTCTGATAAACTATCAATATCAAATTCATCTATTTTATTAATATTATCTTTAATTATATTTTTAAGTTCCTTTGTAATCGGAATCATTGTATCATTGTATTCCATATAATGAATTCGGTTAAAATCAAACTTTTTAATCTTTTCTTTATTCCAAATATTTAATTCATCTTGAAGTAAGCTATTTAATGTTTCATTAATATCCGCCGTTACTTCATATTGCGTATTTCCAGATGTAAAGATAAAATTATAAACATAACTACTTCCCATTGTATTCTTATCAAGTAATGATTTAATAATATTATTAATTAAATCTGTATCCGTTATTTTCATCCCTTCATAAGTAATCGAATCAACTTTTTTAATTACTTTTTCCGGATTATCAAACACCTTAAAGTAACTAGCATATACTCCTGTAAATAGAAAGAATAATAAAGCACTTATTATGAGTGATTTTACTGGTTTATATATTTCTCTTCTTGTAATTAAGTCATAAACAACAGAATAAATAATAATCCCTACTATTGATATTAACCAACCGATAGCCTCTGTCTCTTCAACAATCGCATACGTTAACAAACATATTGGAAAAAGGGTAATACCTTTTACGAGATAATGAGCAAAAGAACTTTTAAAACTGGTTTCATTATTTTCCATTTTTCTATTTTTAAAAACAAAGTAACCAATTGCAAAATAAATAACACTTAAAACTATCATTTTAATTAAACTTATAGAATTATAAAAAGTATCATTATTATTAGCAGCTTCATTTAACATAACCAGTGGAGCTGTAAAATTATAAGTCAATAATTTTCCATAATATAATCTATATTCATTATTAAGTAAATGTTCCTCACAATCATCATCATTATAACAATAATAACTTTCCGGTTTACAATCTGGATTTTCACAAATAATATAATTATTTCCTGAATAATAGTCTTGAGTTATATAGTTTATTCCATTTAAATAAGGAACTATTAAAAGAATAATTAAAGCCACAACTATACTTGTAATTAAATTTCCTGATAAAACAATCGCTAAATTAATAACGGTAAACATAAATACATAAGAAATAAACCAAAACAAAAAGTAATCTACCAATAAACCAAAGGGAATGGTTAAACTTTCAAATACTAATCCAAACAAGCCAAATATCAAAGTATTAATGATCATAAATACCAAAATTACTAAAATACCACCAAGTGTATTGGTTATAAAAAGACTCTTTCGGCTAATTGGCTTTGACAAGATAAAATCAACGCTCTTCTTCTTCAAAACAAAGCCAAATAAAGTTACAGATAATGATAAAGGAATAAAGATAATTCCCGCATAAGTAAGAAAACTTACAATATCAAATTCAAGCAAATTACTACTACTAGTAGTAAGTAAAACAATAAGAAAAATAATATTAATGATAGGAATAACTCCTAATAAAAAAGCAAGTAATCCTTTTGATTTCCGAACATTTTCTTTTAAGAAATTAAAATTAAATAACGCTTTCAAATTCATAACCTAACGCCTCCATTTGATAAATAAATACTTCTTCTAAAGTTAAAGGTAAATAATCCAATATAATCGGATTTAAACTTTCTAAAAAACTTCTACTACCTTTTCCTTCTTCATCAATTATTAAAGTAGCTACACTACCAATCTTTTTATAAGATAATATTTTTAGTTTTTTAAATGTTTTTTTATCGAAATCTTCTTTCAGTGATATTTGTACTTTAAACATATTGGTTTTTAAAGTATCTATATCACTTTCAAATAAAATACTACCTTTATATAATAATCCTAAATTATCACATATATCTTCTAATTCTCTTAAATTATGACTCGTCATAATAATCGTTGTATCCCTTTTACTCATCGCATCTGCTAACAACTTTTTAAAATACTTTCGAACAACTGGATCCAAGCCATCAAAGGTTTCATCTAAAAAGATATATTTAGCATTCGTAGCTAAAGCACAAATTAAAGCACATTGTCTTTTCATTCCTTTTGAAAAACTACTTATCTTTGCATTGGGATTTAGTTTTAAAGTATTGGCTGTATTAATAACATAATTCATATCAAAATTATGATACATTGCTTTATAAAACTCGGCCATATCCATTAATGTATAACTTGGATAAAAATACAAATCATCTGGTACAAAAACCATTTTTTGTTTTAATACTTCATTATCATAAGCAAGTTCATTATCAATTAAAATACTACCTTCATCAGAAGTATAAATACTATTAATAAGTCTTAATAAAGTTGATTTCCCTGCCCCATTCGCCCCTACTAAACCATAAATAGCATTGTCTTTAATCTTACAATTCAAATTTTCCAACACATAATCTTTGCCATTAAAGCTTTTCGACAAATTTTTAATTTCAATCATTTTATCTCTCCTTAATTGTATTATATGTACTAATACAATTATAATATACCACACGTTTTGTTATATTGCAAGAAAAAATTGATACTTTACAGTACCAATCATTCATAACTCATTTGGGTAACATCATAACCATAAAACTCCAACACACTTACTGCCTTCCGTGATTTAGTTCCCTTACTACATATAATAAAATATGGCTTATTTTTATCTAACAAAGTTTTATAATTAAGCATTAATTTTTCATAAGGTATATTAATACTATCTGGGTGATGGAATGTAGCATAATCAATTGGTTGTTCTATGTCTATTAATGTTCCCATATTTTTGTAATAATCTTTAATACTTAATCTTTTCATAGTTCATCACAATTTATTTTATGACAATAAAAAAATAAGGTTTAGTACTTTTGCCTTATTTTTATTCATTAAAGAAATCATCAAAGAATTCATCATCTGTAATAACATTATCATTAACAATAATGCTATCAGCATCGACATTAATTTTTGGTTTATTTTCTTGAACAGCTGGAGTTACCATACTATTAGAAACTGATTTAGAAGTATTTTTTTCTTCTTCTAATCTAGTTTGCATTGTCTCATCTACTTTTGATTGCTCTACAACTGGTGTATGAACTACCTCTTTTAATTCCCCTACTTCTTTAGGTAGATCAAAACTTGGCACCGATACTTCCGCTTGTTTTGATTTTGTCTGAATATTTTTTTCAGCCTCTGCTTTTTGTCTAGCTTCTTCCTCATCAAGTTCCTTTAATCTTCGATCAATATCTTTCATCATTTGATCAATATCCATATCGGATAAACTACTCATAGGCTTATTAAACATATCATTATTACTAAAAGGATGAGAAGCAATTGAACCATTAGACGGGCTCGCCATATTAGAACTCATATTCGGTGTTGCAAAAGGATTCATCATTCCTCCAGCTGTAAATGGATTACCGAAATTACTACTAAACGGATTAGTATTTCCTCCACTATTTTCGAGATTACTCATCATTTGTTTTCTTTTTTCTTCCGTAACATATTTCTTTAAATCGAATAGTTCAATTTTTTTAATCTCTCTAGTTGGATAAGGAGCTTCATCTCTTTTAATTCCCCAATCCATCTTAAAATCTGGTTCTAATTTTGTTTTAAATGGATTTTTTCTTAAACGAATAATAATTGCTTCAAACAATTTTAATTTCTGTAAATCTGAAACAGTTACAAGTGGCGTAGATGCTGTTTTATCTTTTTCTTTCGATTTAACTTCTCCACACATTTTTGATATTTCTTCTAATGCCGCTAGTTCTGTAGATATTAAGTAAACTAAATTACCACAGTTACCTTTAATAATTTCTGCTACTTCTTTTCCATATACATCATTTAATTGGGCAAAGTTTTGAATAATAAAAGTAAATCTTATATCCCGAGAACGAGCTGCTGAAACCATGGAATCCACATCTTTTAGTGGTGGCATATTCGCAAACTCATCTAAAATGAAGTTTGTTCTAAATGGCAGTTTGCCACCACTTTCTTGAGCAACATCAATTAATGTTTCATAACACTGCTTAATAAATATCGTCATAAGGGAGTGATATGTCTTTTTCTCATCATGAATAATCATGAATACTGCTGTTTTTTCTCTACCAATATCTTGCATATTAAAATCACTATAAGCAAGCATCTCACTTAAAGATTCTCTAGAAGAAAATAATCTGATTTTTTGTCTAAAAGTAGAAAGAATTCCTCCCTTTGTTTCATTTGGAGCATTAATCGTATTAGAAGCAAATATATATGGACTAGATTCTGGACCTTTTAAATTAAAGTATTCTTTAATATAATTACTTGTTGCATACCGCTCTTCTCCAACACTACTCATATAATTAATACTATTTAAATTAACTTCTTTTTCTTTCGCATCATAAAATAATCCTAAAGCTAAACCAGAGAAATAGTCCGCAGCACTCTTTTCCCAGAAATCAGAATCACTACTTTTCTTTGTTTGATCATACAAGATATTTAAAGCTACGTCATCTAATAACTCTGTTGATTTATCTTTATTACCCTCTTTAAAATAACGATAAGGAAGTGTTAAAGGGTTCCAAGCATTACCATGAGCCGGTTCCCGGAAATTTAACACAATAATTTTATATCCTCTATCTTTTAAAGCCGAAGCTGCATATTTATAAATTTCACCTTTAGGGTCAGTAATAATCATGGATTCCCCTTTTTTAGCAAGCAAGTTTACCATCGGTTTAACCACTGTTTGGGTTTTACCAGAACCAGTAGAACCAATTACTAAGTTATGATACTCTCCGTTATCAACCCAAATTTCTTTTCCGTTGTTAATCAAAGGAATTCCTGCAGCACTTAATGTATCCGCCTTTGGATCTACTTTTTCAACATTTGTATCATTTTTAATTTCCTTATCCGTACTCCATCTAGCATAACCACTCTCTTGTTTTTCTCCTACCTTAATACCAAAACCTTTTCCTTTTTCTTTATTAAAAATATAAGAAGACACACTAGTAAAGATAAGTATCAAAGCAATAACAAACATAAATAATGTTATAACAATATAATCACCAGTAAAAGCCTCAAAAGGAAGTAACCCATAAAATTCACCTTCATTAATAAAAGATGAGAAATTTAAAACAGCTATCGCACATAAATATAATAATAAAATACAATAAATAACAAACATTAAAAGATCTTTCGGTGTTATTTTAAATTTCATATTCTTCCTCCCATTACAAACTAAAAACATTATACTACAAAACCCTAAAAAGGAAAAGTTTTTTCCCACAATTTAATTAATTTTATAACGATAAAATAAATTAAAATAAAAGTTATTCTCCAAATAAAAATCTTCTAATTGATAGGTATTTACATAATCTAGAAAAAAATCTTGTAATATTTCCTCACTACCTGTAATTTGATAATTAAGTCTGGCTGCTACAAAATAATAATAAGCCGTATAATAATTAAAATCAGCTAAATGATATTCTTCTCTTAAATCTAAAATTAAATCTTCATATTGTAGAAAAAAAGCCTCTTTACTTTTTTCGGGATCTTTAAGTATTTCTATATCGTCATGATAACAATACTCTTCATCTATTTCTTCTGTACATTCTAATTTTAGAAAATCATGATGAAAAAACAAATAAGAATTCACTCCTAAATAAATGATTACCACCAAAGCTAAAATCAAAAACACTAACAAAACCCGATGCTTATCTAAAAAACTAGCGATTCTCTTCATGAAGTCCTCCAAAACGTCTATCACGGTTCTCATACATAAATAATGCTTTATTAAATTCTGATTTATCAAAATCAGGAAATAAAGTATTAGTAAAATAAAACTCCGTATAACTTAATTGATAAAGCATAAAATTACTAAGTCGTTGCTCTCCACCAGTTCGAATAAGTAAATCGACTTCCGGTAAATCATGATATAAATATCTTCTAAAATCTTCTTTTGTAAAAGAAGTTATATCTAATCCATTATTAATATCATGGGCTAACTTTATAGCACCATCAACAATTTCTTCTTGTCCACCATAATTAAGACAAATATTAAGTATTCCACTCTTATTATCGATTGTAACTCGCTCAATCTTTTCTATCGCTTCTATAACATCGGTATTTAAATGTTCTTTTCTTCCTGAAACCAAAACTTTAATATTTCTTTTATTAATCTTATCTAGCTTCGACCGAAAAAATTTAACTACCAAATTCATTAAATAATCTACTTCTTTTTTATCTCTTTTAAAGTTATCTGTTGAAAAAGCATAAACACTTAAAACTTTTACACCCATATCCATCGCGTGAAATAAAATTTTTTCAAGTGTCCTACTTCCTTCTAAATGTCCAGCACTACGCTCAAGTCCCTTTTTAGTAGCCCATCTACCATTTCCATCCATAATTATAGCAACATGATTTGGTACTAGCACATTATCACCAACTTTCTCATAAATTATACAGGATAAAAGCATGAAAATAAATTAGAATGGTAATTTTCCTAAGAAAATAAAAGGGAAATTACTATTTTTTATTG
>CALVQM010000044.1 GCA_944358125.1 uncultured Bacilli bacterium | reverse complement strand
TGAACGAAGCATAATTCTTCAGATTTATTCATACATTCATAAGTACCTATTTCATCCCCATCACTATTCAAAAAGATCAGTGTTCCATCCCGATAAATATAATTATCCATCTCTACAATTACTTCTGGTTCTTCAGGCTTTTCTTCCTCTTCCGTATCTCTTAATACCAAAAATAAAATAAGACCTACAATAAGAAGCAATACTAAAACAGCTCCAACAATGACAAGTATTTTCTTCTTTTTAGACCAACTAGCCCATACCTCTTTAAACTTTCTTCTAGGCTTTTTCTTTTTCTTTTTATTATCAATAAGAGCCTTATCTTCACTATCTAATAATGGTTCTTCTTTTTGTCCTTCTACAGCATCTTCTCCACTTAACCCAAAAGTTAAATCATCACTTAAGTTTTCTTTACTAATTCCTTCACTATCAATATCATCGATAGGACTTGGAACATCATCTTCTGTTATATCAAATAAATCCTTTGTCTTTTCTAAATCATCAAACTTCATTCTAGTCACTCCTCGTACATTAAAAATAGTATATCATATTTTTATAAACTTTACTAGAGTTTTAGAGCAAGAAAAAAAGTTAGAATAAATCTAACTATTCAGCATCTTTATTAACTTTGATTACTTCTTCATTTTTATAGTAACCACACTTTGTACATGCACGATGAGGTCTAATAGTTGCTCCACATTTAGGACATGTTGTTAAAGCTCCAACCTCTTTTTTTAAGTGAGTACGACGCATTCTTTTTTTAGTTTTACTTGTTCTTCTAAAAGGAACTGCCATTTTTTCACTCCTTCCCGTTATCCAATAATTCTGCTAATTTAGCAAGTCTTGGATCAATTTGATCATCTTTATTTTTATCTTCACCCAAACTCCAACCATCACCAGATAGGTGTGCATCTTTGGCTAAAGTAAATCTCATGGGTACTTCCAGAACAATATTTTCCCACAAAATCTTCATAATATCAAGTATATTTTGCTCTTTTTGGTAATATTCTAAAAAAAATTCGTCATTTATATCATATTCTTCCTCGATTTTGGAAGTAAAAGGATAATCTACTGGCTCTGTAGTAACACTATCAGGAATTACCATTATCCCTGTTACTGTAAGATTAACAGCTAACATAGATACAGAATTTAAAGAAATATCTCCTATTACATGCAAGTTTTTCAAATCAAGTATTCCCACTTCTTTATAAGTATCCGCATCTATCACAAAATCATTATCATAAGTAACAGATCCATTAGTTAATTCTGCTAAATTTAGTTCCATAACCATCACTCCTACTTAAAGTATACATGATTTTAACAATTAAAACAACATAAAAAGTGAAGATTACTCTCCACTACCTGCCTATGTGTAAAGGAATAATTGGATATCTAGGCAAGCTTAACTAGCACCAACAACCACAAATGGATCACTTGTTGTTCCTTCACCTGTTAATGAAACATCAGCACGGATATTAATAGCTGGGCGCACACCATACGTGCGATTCACGTACCAGCAGTCGAGGCTGCCAGACGAATTCACACGGAACACGTAAGCACTGCCGTCGCTAAAGAAATACGGAGACATGGTCCAATATGTCTGTCCTGTATTCAAATAACTTGATTGTGGGTTACTCCGTGTGACTCCTGCTAATGCTGCTTCATCGGCTGTTATTAAGCCTATTGGATTTGGCAATCTTCCATTATCTTGAGATAGTATATCTGCATCACTACATTGCAAACTTGGACTATTACTATTTACTAATCTTCCATAGGCTGCGTAATCATGATTTCCTGCTGCACTCCAACTTCCACTTTGTAAATTTCTATCACTACAAAATCCTGCTCCTGTATCGATATAATCTGTCTCATAACTTGCTAGATTATTATTATACCATGTATTTAGTATATTCATTATCGTACTATTTTGTCCTGATCCATGTTGGCTACTTCCATCATGTACCAATCCTACATAGTAACTTCTATTATACGAACTATTGAATAACCTAGTTCCTATTTGAGTATTTGTTCCTGTTGTATTAAATCCTGTTCCCTGATAAATCATTCGGATACTGCCATCGCCATTAATCCTTATGATTCTCCAATATAGTGATTGTCCACTACTATTTGTTCCAAACTGTACCCAGTTATTTGGATTAGCTCCAGTATAATAATATGTTGTTCCTCCTGTCCAATCCGTTGTTTGTCCTGTTGGTGCGTTTTCACTTGCTAGTATATATGCTCCTGCACTATCTGCTTGTGTACTTATCTCTTTGCTAATCTCTCCTATATTTCCTGCTTCATCTATTACTTGTACTTTAATGTTATAATCTGTTCCACTTTCTAAATTATTGAATGTATAAGTATAAGTGTTTTCACTTGTATTTATAGTTTCATAATTACTTCCGTTATCTTTGCTAAATTTATACTCTGTTATTCCACTATAACTATCACTTCCGTTTACTGTTACTTTAATACTTGTTTTATCTACAGTTTCATTAGTGATATTTATTGTTGGATTTTCTCCATCTATCTTATATCCTAAACTACATCCTTCTCCAACTTGGTTATAACTATCAGTTATTCTTACACATATTTTCTGTTCATTTGAGTTATTATCTAAATTAATGGTAAATGAGTCATTGCTTAAAGTTGGTGAAGTATCAGGTGTACAAGTTTCACTTGTTGTTGTACAATACTCTACTTCATAATCTTCTGTATAACTAGTTATATTACTTGTTATACTGGCACTCTTATACCAATCATTTGAACCTTGTGTAGTATTTCCTACAAATAATACTTCTGGTGATGGATATTCTCCATTACTTTCTACTTTGATAGTTCCACTTAATATACTTCCTATATCTGCATTTTGTGCTGTATCTTGATTGGGATATTCTATTACCACATAATAATATGTTATTGTTCCTTCAGGAGAAGTTACTATTACTTCATTATCCAAAAGAGTAGTTTTTCCATTACTTATTGTTCCTTCTTTTACTGGACTTCCTAAACTTGTTATATTATTACCAGTACATTCTTCATAATACATCATAGCACCACTCACTACTTTGGTTGTTGGTGTACAACTATAACTTACTTCTATATTTTGATCTACTTTATAGATAGTATAATTGATTGGTGTTTTAAATGTATTTGTTCCCTCAAATATTACATTATAAAGTAAGGGAGTATTCTCTCCTGTTCCTGTTACTTTTATACTAGCTATAGCTGTATGACCGGGATATATATCAGCTTCACTAAAACTAATATTACCATCACCTGCTAGTCCTTCTGATTTAACTGTTGTTGTATCTACACTACTTATACTACCATTACCAGATACACTAGATGTAGCAGTAAAAAACGCATAAGATAGTCCTGAAGAAAGTAGTAATACTCCTACTAAATATAGTGCTAATACTTTCTTATTTTTTAAATGTTCTAATATCTTTTTCATACCCAACTTCCTTTACCATAAGCTCTACTTCATTTATCTTTTCATCAAAAAGCTTTACTATAAATGATGAGTTTCCTAGCTTATAGTTAAATTATAAAGTGAGCTAGATAAAAAGTCAAGAAAAATGTAGTAAAAACGAAACTATTTATGGTTTCAATAATATATTATGAGAAAATTTTTTTGGTGATAAAAAATGTTATACTCTGATAATTTAAAATTCTTATGCGAGAGAAACGGAAATTCATATACACAACTAGCTAAAATTCTCAATATTTCAAAAAGCAGATTTAGCTTATATATAAACGAAAAAGAGATCATACCTTTGACATATTTAAATACTTTATGCGACTACTTTGATGTTTCTCTAGATTTTATTTTTAACTTTTCTAAAACTAATTC
The DNA here is from genome assembly GCA_944358125.1 of uncultured Bacilli bacterium. GTDB lineage: Bacteria > Bacillota_I > Bacilli_A > RF39 > UBA660 > Caccenecus. Next base: position 7,480 of record CALVQM010000044.1, on the reverse strand, counting down.
ATATAAAAATTCTCAAAAAGAAATAAACAAATTAGAAGTTGGAAAAAGAATAAAAGAATTTAGAAAAGAAAATAAACTTACTCAAGAAAAATTAGCAAGTATTCTTAATACAGTACACCCAGTAATTTCTAATTATGAAAGTGGAAAATTTTTAATAGCAACACCATTTTTGTATACAATTTGTAAAAAATATAACATTAGTGCTGATTATCTTTTAGGAAAAATAGACAATCCTAAATACTTAAATAGCTAATTAACTATAATTTTTCAAGTTCATAATTAAAAGGAATAATAATCGGATTTTTCATATCCGTTGTAATAGAGTAAGTATTTGATGTATCGATTTCTATTTTAGTAGGCTTGTCTATTAGTCTTTCAAAAGAATTAGATTTTATTTCTTGACGTAATTCTCTAACTGATAAATTATTTTTAATACATAGATTTATATAAAAATTTCTTTTATTTTCATCTTTGATAGGTAATAGCACACAAATTATTGACCAACTTAATTGCGACACTGTCGCAAGATTTAAAAAAAGCATATAGAATTGCCTAAATCTAGACAAATTCGTATAATTATATCCTTTTCCATAAAGTTCTGTAAGTTTAATAGACCGCTTTTTAATTAATTCATTCCCATACTTTGCTCTTTTGCTTCCACCTTGGGCTTCTACAATAAGTCTTCCTACATTCCAGTAAGTAATTACTGTATCATGAGTATCTTCTAACTTCCGTACTCTTTTACTTATTTCATTCTTCTTAATTAAATGTTCTATTTCTTCATAATATTGTTGTTCATTCATGTATAATCTCCTTCAGCTATTCTAATTCATACGAAAGTGGTATTATATCATCTTGTCTTACAAAATTAACAATAAATTCATCACTTTCTTTAGATATAATTATTCCTATTGTTTTATTATGATACACTTCTTTCACTTGTTCATCAACTAACTTCATATAAAATTCCATCTGTGCTTTATCTTCTTTTCTTAAACTTCTTAATTTTAACTCGACTACAACAAAGGCATTCATTTTATAATTAAAAAGTAAAATATCAATATAATAACTATTCTTACCATCACTTATTTTATATTGATGACCAGCATATAAAAATCCATTTCCTAATTGTTTGAAAAAGAAATCCAGATTAGCAAGAATATTTAATTCTAAATCATGTTCATTAATTACTTCGTTTTTAACAGGAATAATAATCGGATTTTTCATATCTGTTGTAATAGAATGCTTTTGAGGTATTATAATATCTATTTTATCTGGTTTATCTACTAATCTTTCATAAGCATTAGATTTTATTGCATTAATTAACTCTCTTTTTGATAAATTATTTTTTAAACATAAATTTATATAAAAATTTCTTTTATTTTCATCTTTAAATATTAAAAGTTCTCTATAATGAGACCAACTTAATTTACTCCCCAGTGGGGAACTTTTTTCAAAAGTTAAATAAAATTGCCGAAATTTTCTTAAATTACTGGAATTATAGCCTTTACCATATTTATTAGTTAATTTCTCTGACCACTTCTTTATCAATTCATTTCCATATTTTGCCCTAGTACTTCCACCTTGGGCTTCTACAATAATTTTCCCGATATGCCAATATGTTTCTACTAAACTATAATTTTCTTCTAATTTTCTAACTCTTTTACTTACTTCATTTCTTTTAATTAAATGTTCTATTTCTTCATAGTATTGTTGTTCTTTCATTGGACTTCCTTTCTAGTCCTCCACTCCTAAAATCCCTTATATCATATTTCAAAATAAATGTAAAGGCTTATATATTTTAATTATTCATATATATTTTAATTATCATATATATTTTAATTATCAAAATTTTTATATTACCGACAAGATCTGGCAAAATTTATGTCAAGCTAAAACAAATAAATTTAATCTTGTATTTTTATATTTTTTTGGATATACTTAAAAAGGTGATAATAAGTGGAAGCAGTAGGTATTATTTGTGAATATAATCCATTACATAATGGACACATCTATCATATAAAACAAGTAAAAAAATTATTTCCCGGAAAAGCTATCATATTAGTTTTAAATGGCTATTTTTTAGAACGCGGTGAAGTTAGTATTTTATCCAAAGAAAACAAAACCAAACTAGCTTTAATTTATGGTGTTGATTTAGTAGTAGAACTACCCTTTATTTATGGAACACAAAGTGCAGATATTTTTGCTGATGCAGCCATAAAAATATTAGGTTATTTAGGCTGTTCTTATTTAGTTTTTGGTAGTGAATCTAATAATGTCGAAATATTAGAAAAAGTAGCTTTAATAGAAGAAAGTGAAGAGTATAACACGAAAGTAAAAGAGTTACTAGCAACTGGTATAAACTATCCTACTGCTTTAGCTAAAGCTCTAAATATTGAAGAAGACATTTTTAATCCCAATGATTTACTTGGTATATCTTACATTAAAGCTATAAAAAAGAATAAGTTAAATATTAAACCTATAACTATTAAAAGGACTAGTGATTACCACAGTACTACCGAAGACAATAATATTATTAGTGCTAGTAACATCAGAAATAAATTAAAACATAAAGAAGATATTTCAAATTATGTGCCAAGAAAAACATTAAAACTAATTGAAAATATTTCTCTAGAAGATTTATTTCCTTTCATTAAATACAAAATATTAACTGATTTAGACTTAAGCAAATATTTAACCGTAGATGAAGGAATAGAAAACCGATTAAAAGAAAAAATATTAGAAGCTAAAACTCTAGATGATTTTATTATGAGTATTAAAACCAAAAGATACACTTATAATAAAATTAGTAGAATGTTAGTTCATATTTTAATTAGTTTACCCAAAGAAATTAATAAATTAGCTAATATTGAATATATTAAAATATTAGGCTTTAATAAACTCGGAAGAAACTATTTACATGAATTAAAAGACGATTTAGAAATATCTTTAGTTCCTATTCCCAATTCTTTACAATACAAATATGAAATACTTGCTTCCCATGTTTATAGCTTAATTAGCGAAAATAAAATTTTATTATTTGAAAAAAGCAATAAGCCTATTTTCTTTGAATAGTTTATTGCTTTTCTTTTTGACAATTAGGACAAAAGTAAGTACTTCTTCCTCCCACTTTTATATTTTCAATAGCAGTACCACAAACAAGGCACTTCTCTTTTTCCCGTTTATGCACTTTTAAATTTTGTTGAAATTTACCTGTAACTCCTAAACTAGAAGTATAACTTCGAATAGTTGTACCACCCATATTTATAGCTTCCTTTATGATTTCTTCGGCCCTTTTTACAATTCGTTCACAATCTTCTTTCGTTAAATTACAAGCTTTGGTTAAAGGGTTAATTCCAGCCGCAAATAAAACTTCATTGGCATAAATATTTCCCAGTCCACTAATAATAGTCTGATCCAGTAACACCGTTTTAATAGGAAGTTGTTTCTTTTCAAATTTCTTTAGCAAATAATCGGCAGTTAACTTTTTATCTCCCGGTTCTAAACCTTGTTTTTTTATACACTCCGTATTATCTATTTCCGTCTTTAAAATCAAATTCATTCTACCAAACTTACGTGTATCAGCATATCTTAAAGTAGTATCATCTATAAAAGTAAATATTACATGTTCATGTTTATCCTTAATCTCCTGCTTATCTTTAATAAAATATTTACCTTCCATTCGAAGATGCGATAATAAATAATATTTTTCAGTCTCAAAAATTAACCATTTTCCTCTTCTTTTAATATCAATAAAAGATGCTCCAACCAAATTTTTTTTAAAAGCATCTATATCACTTTCAATCATTGGTTCATAATATACTTCTACTTTTTTTATTTTCTTATGTAATATTCTTTTCTTTAATGTATTTCTTACTGTTTCAACTTCAGCTATTTCTGGCATAACATCACCTACTTTGCTTCATATAAATCTTTACCAGCTGCTATACCCACCTTTAAAGGTACATCAAGCTTAATAACATTTTCCATCACATCTTTAACTATTTTAGTTACTTTTTCTTCTTCTTCTTTAATTGTATCTATAACAAGTTCATCATGAATTTGTAAAACCATCTTACTTTTAATATTTTGCTTTTTAAATTCAACAAACACTAATACCATAGCTTTCTTAATAATATCCGCACTCGTTCCTTGAATAGGTGTATTAAGAGCAATTCTCTCCCCACTAGAACGGATCATATAATTTCGATTATTTAATTCTTCAATTGTTCTTTTACGATTAAACAAAGTACGCACTGAACCAGTTTCATAAGCTTCTTTAATAATATTATCCATATATCTTTTTACCCCTGGATATAATTCATAATATTTATTAATAAAACTTTGTGCTTCTTTTGGACTAATATTTAAGTTTTCTCCTAAACCAAAACCACTAATACCATAAACAATACCAAATATAACAGCTTTAGCCGTACTTCTCATAAGTTTCGTAACTTCTGATTCATCTACCCCATAAATATCCGCGGCTACTTTCGTATGAATATCAGCTCCATTCCTAAAAGCTTCGATAAGTTCTCTAGATCCAGATATATGAGCCAAAATTCGAAGTTCTATTTGCGAATAATCGATACTTAAGAACAAATCATTGGTTGGCTTAAAAGCTCTTCTAACTTTTCTTCCCTCTTCTCCCCGAATCGGTATGTTTTGTAAATTAGGTTCAGCACTAGAAAGTCTACCAGTTCTCGTAAATGTTTGCTTAAAAATCGTATGAATTTTCCCATCTGGAAATTTAGCATTTTCTAAACTAACTGTATAAGTAGAAATAATTTTACTAAAATTACGATATTCTAAAATAAGATTAATAATCGGGTGTTTTCCGCGAAGCTTTTGTAAAGTTGCTGCATCTGTTTTATAACCTGTTTGATTTTTTTTGCCAGCTGATAACCCCAGACGTTCAAATAATACTTCTCCTAACTGTTTAGGACTAGAAATATTAAATTCTACTCCTGCCATATTATATATTTCTTTAGCTAATATTTCTAATTTAGCTTCTGCTTCATCTTTAATTTCATCTAAAACACTACTATCAACTTTAACTCCAAAATATTCCATATCCGCCAGAACATAACTTAAAGGCATTTCAATATCTTTAAACAAATTATACATATTTTCCGTCTTTAAATTATTAATATATTCATCTCTTGTATCATATATAAATCTTGCTTTTAATACCGTATCTTTTTTTATTCTTTCTATATTGCTAAAACTACTTTTTTTAGCATCAAGAAAAAACTCAACATTAATATGCTCTGGATTCATTAAAAAAGCTATATCTTCTTTATTAAACTCTTTATATAAATAAGCCGCAATCATTAAATCATAATTAACTGGATCAATCTCTATATGATTTTTCCTCAAAATAATATCCATTGCTTTAGCATTATAAGTATAAACAACTTTCCCTTTTAAAATATTTTCTAAATCCTTCAAATATTTCTTATCTAAATAATAATTATGTTCTTTATCACTTAACCCTATTCCCAGTATTTCTGCTTTATGATAATTTTCATCATTTAAATAAAGAAAAATACTAACTTCATCACTTAAAACAACTTTACTTAAATCATTAACTTCTAAAAATTTAATATCTTCTTCTACAACTGGTTTCCTATCAAAATTTTTAAGTAAAGAATAAAACTCCAAAGACTCAAAAATATCAGCTAGTTCTGTTTCATTAGCTCCTTTATATAAAATATCATCAAAACTAACATTTAAAGGAACATCTTTATAAATAGTTGCAATATCTTTACTCATAAAAGCATTATCACGATCAGTTTCTAATTTTTCTTTCGTCTTCCCTTTAATTAAATCAATATGATCATAAATACCTTCTAGGGAACCATATTCCTGTAATAATTTTAAAGCTGTTTTCTCACCAATTCCTTTTACTCCCGGTATATTATCTGATGAATCTCCTGCCAAAGCTTTTAAATCAATAATTTTAATCGGATCAATTCCATAATCAGCCTTAAAAGACTCTGGATTATAACGAACATATCCCGTTTGTTTTAAAAGTTTAATATCCACTTCATCACTTAATAATTGTAATAAATCGCGATCACTAGATATAATTGTAGCAACATACTCTGGATCAACCTCTGCCATACGAGCTAGTGTCCCAATAATATCATCAGCTTCATATGGCTCTAATTCTAAATATTTAATTCCCATGGCTGTAAGTATTTTTCTTGCTATAGGCATTTGCTTAATTAAATCATCAGGTGTAGCTTGTCTTCCTTCTTTATAAAAATCATATTTTTGTTTCCGAAAATTTTTACCAATATCAAAAGCTACAGCAATATACTCTGGTTGTTCTTCATTAATAATTTTATTCATCATCGAAGTAAACCCATATAAAGCATTTGTTGGAAAACCCTTACTATTCTTCATTACATTTCCTGTATAAGCAGTCGCATAATAACTACGAAACATTAAATTATTACCATCTACCAATATTACCTTTTTCATTACTTCACCTCTAACATCTATCAAAATTATATCATATTTTAGCCAAAGAAAAAAGGAATACCTATTCCCTTATATTAATAATTCTTTCTCTTAACATGGCATCTCTATCATATTTTAAATGATATTCTACGACATTTTGATCTTGTAAATCTCTAGCTTCTTTTAAACAAGTAATTTCATGACCAACTATTTCTGCTAAATACTTTTTTAATTCTATTGTAAACTCTAATATAGATATATCTCTTCCTTTTAAATCATACATCTCTCTTAAAATTTTATTTTGTCTTACAACCCCATCAAACAAACCATCTACCAAAAAATACATAATACCTAAATTAAAATACTTCATATTATCACTTAAAATATCTTTATAATCTCGGTCATTAATACTGTAATCTAGGGTATCTACAAAATAAAATTTATTCCCAAGTAAAATATTATACATTACATCAAAAGAATTTACCCCTCTTCTTGATACATATTCTATTTCTTTTAAAGCTATTACAAGTAATTTTATTAATCTATCCAAATGAATATTTAAAGGATTTAAACTACATAAATTTTTAGCATGTCTATAAGGAGTAATATCCCCAATTACTTCATCATTTAATAAAATAACATCTTGAGGAAAAAGAAATGTAGCCGATTTAATATCCCTAAACTGTAATATTTCTTCTTTCGTATACAAAATATCATCAAATTCTAAATAACTACGGTAAAACTTATAAACTTTTCGAAAATTCTTATCTACATAACATACCCCTTGCGAACCATCTCCTAAAGGTTTTAAAGTATGAATAAAATTCATTACTTCTTCTCTTGAATAAAATGTCATCATATCCCCTTCTTTTTATAGGAACATTATCATAACACTTTATGAAAAATTAGTCAAACAAAAAAGAAGCAACTGCTTCGGTTCTTCCGAAAGTTTAAGTACAGAGAATAAAAAGTAGATTGAAATATATCTGCTTTTTAACTATCTAAAATACTA
>CALVQM010000043.1 GCA_944358125.1 uncultured Bacilli bacterium | reverse complement strand
CTATTTCATTACCTCTTTTTGGTCTAGAAGTATAAGAAATAGATAAATATAAATTTTTATTTCTTTCTAATAAATGCTTAATTACTGTTCCTTTACCAGCACATGTAGTTCCGGATATAATAATTAAGTTTCCTCTTTTTTTACTTTTAATCATATATGTTCCCTTTCGTTTGTAATAATTTACCACAAAACAATGAAAAAAGCAATTTTTACAGTAATTCTAAAATTATAGTTTTCCCTTATAATAATATATTTTCATAGCATTTTCGCTGTAAGTAGGTTTAGAAATATCTACATTAAGAAAATTAGAAATAGAATATATTAAATATTGTGAAGCTATAAGTAAATCATACTCACATAAAATACCATCATATCTACTTTCAATTATTAAATTATGTCCATTTGATAAATAATTTAACAATTCTTTTTCATAAGTACTAACTGTTTTTTGCTTAAAATAAATAGTTTTATAATCATTCAAATGTTCATAATTAATAAATCTTCCATGAGAAAAATTTTTCTTTTCATGAATAAGACAAGTAAAAATTCCAGATTCTATAATTTTACTTTCTAAATCACTACTAGCCGCATCTGTATAATCACCGCTAAATATATGAAGTAGACTTCCATTTATAAAGAAATCTTTTAACATTTTTTTATTTTTTATAAAGTATTCTTTAAAATATTCTTTCCAATAACTATTACATTCTTTTATAAAGGTCTCTATATCCTTTAAATTATTCTCTTCAAAATATAATTTTAAAAATAAACTAGCTGGACTTATAGTTCCTTCAAAAGATAAAAACCCTCTTTCTTTTCCTTTGTTGGTTCCAGTTCGATAAGAAATAATATTTTCTTTGGGAGTTTTTGTTGTTGTAACTACCTTTTGTATTTCTCCTTTTGTTATTATAAAAATCTTATTTTTCTTATAAGAACTAACAGACATATACACATCATTGGTTGTCCCAGAATAAGTAAATAAAAATATTTTATCTATATATTTGTTATTTCTATAATAGACATCTCTAGGATAAAAAGCAAAAGCATTAAATCCATATAAATAATTAATAACTTTTGCCGAAAATTTAGCTCCGGCATATGAGCCCCCAGTTCCTATAAATAAGTAATTACATCCATCTTGAAAATTGGTATTAACTAATTTTTGATAAGCTCCACTATTAATTGCATTAATAATTCTCGTTTCTAAATGATTAATGTTAATATTGCATCTTTTGATTTGTTTTCTCTTAATCATTTCAAAACATTTGCAAGTACAGGTATCATCTACTTTCTTGATTTTATAAAGCCCCTTAATATGTCCTCTAGCTCCCATTTTTTTTACTACTTTTTTCGTAAGTTTAGTTGCCTTTATAAAACTATCATCAATAAATGTTTGATCTATTTTATAATGTTTTTTTATATATTCACTAATAAATACACTAAAAAAACCATCTCCTGCTCCAGAGGCATCTACTTCTGTTTCAGGATTAGTTAATTTTTTAGTAATTTTTCCTTTTTCATATACAAAATCTGAACCCCTATTACCTCTAGTAATAATAATCATTTTAGTATGTAACAAATAATATAATTCTTCATCTGTATCAATAGAAAATCGTTCTTTTAGATATTTTTCTACTCTTTCATTTAAATTAATTATATCAAACTTATTTTGAATTTTATTAATTACTTCTTGATTATTATAATCTTCTAATTCAAAATATTGTCCTAAATCGAGCATTTTTTTATTTTCAGTGTTATCAATAATTAATTGATTTTGAACATTTAAGTTATCAAAAACCAAAATGTCATCTTTTTCAATATTTTCTAAAATATCATTGATATCAATTTTACTATTTGCATACCATCTTTTTTCGCCACAAAAAGGACATCTTTTTTTAGAAGAAAAAGTTAATGTACCATCTTTCTCTATATAAGAGACATGAAAACACCTGGTATTTATATCATCTAATACTTTTACATGATTAACATCTATACCTAAATCTTTTAAACTTTCTATTGCAAGATGACCTGCACTATCATTTCCACATACTCCAAAAACTTCTGTATTCCAACCTAAAGAACACATATTAGCAATAATGTTATGAGAAGTCATCCCACCATTTACACCTATTAGCTTTCCATTTTTATAATAAAAATCTGTAACTAAATCACCAATACTAATCACTTTCATTTTCTTTCCATCCTTCTAACATATACTTCACTATTTTTAGTATAATCTCCATTCTTTACTAAACATTCAATAATTTTTCTTCTATTTAAATCAAAAATTCCTAAAGAATCTTCGTATGGATTTAAACTGTTTGGATCCCTCCAACTATAAGGACTGGGAAAATATAGTCCTTCAATAAAATCGAAAAATTGTCTAAAATCAATAGCACCATGATTGGGCATAAACATTTGATTAATTCTATTTACTCCAGGATATCTAACTACCATTATTTTATCAATTTTGATATTTACATCATAAAAAGTTGAAATAACTAATTGCATTGTTTTACCTGTTAATAAATTGTCATCTAATAAAATATAACTTTTTTGTTTATCTACTCCAACTATTTCAATGCCTCCATTTTTAAAAATATCAAAAAATCTTAATTCCAACGACTGTTTTTTCGTATACCCAGTCACGTTACTGTTAAATTTAAGTATTGAAACGTCTTTTATTCTATTCTCTATAGTCTGCATTATTATTGGTAGTTCTAATCCACCATAGCACACTCCACATATTCCCTTATCAAAAATTTTAGAATCTTTCTGTATAGTCGAATAACAAGTTATAAAATTTTCAGCAAAATTATCTATTTCTCTATAAGCTCTAAAATCTTTAGAATAATTAGCTTTTTGTACTTGATGGTTAAAAATCTCCTTAAATTGATATGTAATCAAAATTGATTTTTGCAGTAAAACATCTAGTTGTATATTATCGACTTTAAAATTTTTGCCAAATACAATATTTTTCATTAAACTTTCTATTTCTATTAAAACATCATAAATTTTATAAAGTAATGAATTTTTATTGATAGTTTTTAAATTTAATAAAAGACTTTTATTATCGTTATAATTAATTATTTCATAATTCATTAAAATCAATAAATGATTCCTCAAATTATCAATTAATCCTAATACCATTTTAGTATTATTTAAATCATCTAAATTTTCACAACACTTCAATGCTGCAATAGAACTTTTAAAAAATATAATAGTATTATTTAACCATTCATTTATCATCTCTTTTGTTGTTATATCTTCTTGAGTTTTTTTATCATGAAATCTTCTTGCCAAAAAATAGTAATAAACTCTAGAGCCTCTTAAAAGAATATTTTCATTATCATACATTGCATAACATAAACCAAATTCGCTATTTGTTAACCATAATTTCTTTAAAGCATTATTTTCTGGTATATCAAACCATTCATACATTGGTATTTTTACACTTCCGCTTGAAATATCAAACAAATCATTCATACCATTTATAGTTAAAAATTTTTGGTTAATTAAATTATTAAAATTTAAAATTCGGCTATTTTTTCCTTGCTGCATTTGTTTCTCTGTCTTTGCATATTCTTTGATATAATCACTTTCAATTGCATGTTCTAAACATATAGTAGGCAATAATTTAACTTTTTTCAATAAATTTATAGTTCCATCAATACCTGTTAAAATTTTTCCATTTTCTATAACTGGAAAGCATTTATTTTTAGCACCGCTAAACGATCCTACACTAAATCCTTGACTACAATTTAACATTAAATAATCATTTCCATTAATATCTCCACAATCTCCAATTCTTAACATGGAATTTTGCGGTATACCAATAGCTTTTTCAGCGGTTTTAATTGCTTTGTCTTTTGTTGTAGTTCCAAATTGAAAGACCTGTTTGCCTTTATAAATTCCTATGGTTACATTTACGCCATTAAATTCTTGCGCCATAGCTTTCATAATATTAGTTATTTTATCATTAACTTTAAAATCATTCGTTAAAAAAGATAACCTTATATTAATAATAGCATCAGTTTTTAAATCTTTCGAATAAGTACATTTACAATATTTTTTTAATTCTGTATTTTCTAATAATTTTTTTATTTTTAAATCTAATTGCGTTAATTCCATTAAACTTGAATTTGATGAAACATACTCACAAATATTAAATAGAGTTTTACTATCATTACTAGTTCTAAATAACCTTGCACCATCATTTATAAGCGCGTACATTTTTAACAATTCTTTTTGGGTAATACCATAATTATTTTTTAAGTCATCAACAATGTCACTTAATAAATCCTTTAACCCAGTTTCACCTCTTCCAGTAATAAAAACTATAGGTATATGGCGTTTTAAAATATCTGCTAAATAAGGTAAAATACGATTATCAATTTTTATTGAATTATTTTCAGTCAAAGTTCCATCAATATCAAAACATATAGCATTATATTTTTGTTCTAAAGCATTTTTATAGTTTTTCATTAATTCTTCATCTATCATAAAAAACTCCCTATAAAACTCTTTTTAAAGTTTTTATTGTTTGAAATTCACTTGAATTTAGCGTTTCACTAAAATAAATACTTTCTCCACCTTTTTGAGCCCAATCTTTTAAGTTTTTAACGCTGTCATCTATTAAAATTTCACCATTGTTAGGAAAATATATTTCGCTCTTTTTTATATGTGGGGGAACAAATAATATTGGAACTTTTACATTTCTATTTCTTAATGCTTTTGTCTTGGCTTCCATTTCAATTAAGCTATGTATTTTAGTCAAAATAGCTATTTGTATTGATTTTTTTTGACCTTCTAATATATAATCAATAGCATTATTAATTACTTTAGCCTCTTCTAATAATTGAAACCAATCTAAACTTTCAAAAAAAATATCCCAACTCATATTTGAATTTTGTTGTTTCATTTCAATAACTCTGTTTTCTGTATCAAATATCACTCCATCAAAATCAATAAATATTCGCTTGCTCGACATAATAAAACCGTCCTTTAAAATACATTATATCACAAGTATAGGAAATATTGTGTCTAAATTATTTTCTATACAACTTTATTCTATCCATTTCAAAATGCCTAATATCATTTCTTAGTTCACAATATGCTGTTACATAAGTTTTATCTTTATAATTAAATATTTGTATAGGGTGAATAACTCTTTCTTGCCAAGTACAATTTAAATTTTTATACAAAATTTTCAAAGTTTCATTATTTACAATAGCATTATTTAAGCAAAAAAATAATTCTGACTCATTTACCATATCTTCAATTAAAAAGTATTTGCTTTTTTCTTCTTCTATATCACTTGTTACTTTAATTTTTTCAATAATGCTTTGAAATTTTTCCACATCTTTATATTTCTTTTTTTCCAAAAATTTATTTGCCGTTTCTAATATTTGAATATCATATTTATTAAAATTATTATGATGACTTTTAAAGTTCAAAATATAATATCCACCATTAGGTCCCATAAATGTTTCTATTGGAATACCAGCTTGCTCTAACTCAACCTTGTAATATCTTACCATACGTTCTGTAATGCCTATTTTTTCTGATAATTCTTTTACACTATATTTATTACCTGTATTTAAATAATTTAGCATTTGTATTGCATTAGAAATTTTTCCCATACTTCACCTTCTATATTTTAAACACTCTATTTTTTATAATATCAAAAAAGACAAGTTGTTAATTAACAAAAAACTTGTCAATGCTAACTTCTAAAATCACGCTTATTTTGTACAAATCATAAATTGAAATAGCCATATTGGCATCTGCTAATTCAAAATTTTGCAAAAATTCTTTTTTAATCTCTGCATATTTACATAACTCATCAATAGACATTCCTTTTTCTTTACGAAACTTTCTTACATTCTTGGCAACCGTCTTATACATTTCGGGATTAAATTTATAACCTTTACTCATAAGTACACCTCACCTATAATTGTACACTGATTTTAAAAATTAATAAAGTATTATTCTTGAAAAAATTTCTCCATAGATACATTTAAAACAACAGATATTTTATAAAGAGTATTAAGACTCAACCCTCTTTACCAAAAGTTGTTTCAAACCTTCTTAAAAAGTCAATAGATACGCCAATATCTGTGGCTAATTGCTCTTGAGTAATACCAGCCATCTTTCGATACTTTCTTACATTTCTCGCTACTACTTCAATAATATTATTCTTAAAAGTAAAATCTCTTTTAAATGTCGTCATTTCCTATTCACTCTCCACTATTATTTTACTAGTTTACAAGAACTTTTACTATGAAGTAATACTTCCTTTTCTGATATTCTCTTATAAATTATATGATAATTTTATATGAGAGACAAGCCAAAAAGTCTCAATTAATTCATAACTCGTTTAAACATTCGTTCTAAATCATAAATACTAAACTTAATAATAGTTGGTCTACCATGAGGGCAATTATAGGGATTATCACATAAAACAAGTTCATTTAATAATTCTTCTTGAGCTTCATGACTAATTCGCATATTAGCTTTAATACTCATTTTACAAGCTAAAGTTTTAGCCATATTATCATTAAACTTTATAGGATCAAATTTATCTTTAATACTAATAACTAAATCAATAATCTTCCTAATACTTTCCTCTTCATAATCTTCTAAAATCCAAGTAGGGTGTCCTTTAACAACAAAAGTATTCACTCCAAATTCTTCGATAATAAAACCCATATCCGTTAAAACAGACAAATTTTCTTTTAATATTAAAAAATCTGATGCTGATAATTCAATTGTAATAGGTATTAAAAGATAAGTAGTAGTAACTTCTTTTTTTCTTAAAGCCTGAAGATATCTTTCATAGTTTACTCTTTCTTGAGCAGCATGCTGATCAATTAAATAAATACCTTCATCATTTTGGGCAATAATATAGGTACCTAAAGCTAAACCTACAGGATATAAAACTAATGATTTCATCTCTTTATTAACGACTAATTCATCATTAGTTCTAATTTCACTAGCCTTATCTTTAATATCCACTTGAAAATTAAGTTCTGTTTGAACTGGTTCTTCTTCCTTTTTGGCCATGCTGCTTACAATATCCGCTATAACACTATCTTTAATAATATTAACACTTTCTTCTTTTAAAGCATTAGGAATTAAAAGATTTTGATATAAAGTATCTTTAATAGTCGTATAAATTAGATCATATAATTCTTCCATTTTACTAATTTTTACATCTTGTTTAGTAGGGTGAATATTTACATCTACTAAAGTTGGATCAGTATTAATTTTTAAAATGACTACAGGATATTTACCTTCCGGTTTATAAGTATAATAAGCATCATTAATAGCTTTATTAATTTCATTATTACGCACTACTCTATCATTTACAAACACACTTAAATCATTTCGATTAGACCGGAGTATTTCTGGCTTACAAATATAACCATAAATATCAAAATCATTATTACCATTTTTAAATTCAAGCATTTTATTAGAAACATTAAGCCCATAAATTTCATGAATGGTTTTAAGTAGAATATCACTTCCACTAGTTTTAACTACTATTTTATCATTATTGGTCAGACTAAACTTTATATCAGGGTGAGCTAAAGCTAATTTTTCAATTAAATGAATCGAATTATAAGCCTCCGTATTTTCACTTTTTAAATATTTAAGTCTAGCTGGCGTATTATAAAAAAGATTAGTTACCAAAATACTTGTTCCCACTCTTAAATCTCCCGCTTTATGTTCTAGTATTTCTCCGCCTTTAATATGGACATAACTAGAACTTGCACCATCACTAGTTTTTAATTCCACTTCCGATACACTTGCAATCGATGGTAAGGCTTCACCTCGAAAGCCCATGGTATCAATGAAAAATAAATCATCATCACGAAGTATTTTACTAGTAGCATGCCTACCAAAAGCAAGCATAGCATCTTCATTATCCATACCAATTCCATTATCTGTAACCTTAATACTTTCTAATCCACCTTTAATAAGTTCAATCCGAATATCGGTAGCTTTGGCATCAATGCTATTTTCAACTAGTTCTTTTACAATACTAGAACATCTTTCGACTACTTCGCCTGCCGAAATCTTATTTGCTAAAGCTTCACTCATCACATGTATTTTACTCATACTCTACCTCACTAATATCGCATCTAACTTCTATATTAGAAGCACTTACATAAACTTCTGTAGACATCTTAATATTAATAAAACCTATTCCGGGTAAAACAATATCATAATTGGCCGGAATATTTAATAAATGATCTTGTTTATTTTCTTTATATATTCGATTAATGGGAATATTGCCATAAAAAGTAACTTTATTTTCTTTCGGAAAATAAAATTTATAATCTTGAATAACAAAAGTAGTTTTAGGTTTTACTATAAATGATGTCATCTTTAACTCTTTATTAATAATATTTTGATCATTCAAATAAGAAAAACCTGGAGTATCATAAAGCGTATAACTATCTATTTTTAACTTAATAAAATCTAGAGTTGTATTGGGTTTATTACTAGCAAGTATTTCTTTTTTAATGCCATGTTTAGCAAGTATGCTATTTAGGAAAGTACTTTTTCCAGCATTCGTAATACCCATAATATAAGCTTTATGATACCCATAGTTATCTAACACTTTAAAAATATTTTCAGAATAAGATTTTTTCTTATTACTAATAAATAGAATAGGATCATTTATATGATATACCTTCTTAAGCCATAATTTAATTTTTTCATATTTCATTTCTTTACGTAAAATATCACTTTTACTTATAACTAATACTTTAGGAATATTTATCTTTTGGTATAAAGCTAGAGAATAGCGATTAATATTCAAAAAATCGACAAAGAAAAAAGCCATACCAGTATTACTATTTACTTTTTTTAAAATATCTTCATCTAAAATACGCTCCTCTATTCTTTTCTCGCCATAATTTTTAAGTCTAAAGCATCTTTTACAATAATTATTTTCTAAATTAGGTGTATATCCTAAAGCTTGTTCATCACTATCTTGTAAAGCAATACCACAGCCCATACATATTTTACTCATAATATTCTCCCTTTTGTAAAATACCCTTTTTCTTTAACTTCCGATAAATAAAACCTTCGAAAAAACGATTAATTTTCGTACAAAATTTTTCATAATCGCCAATGGGATTAATTAAAATAGAAGTAATCCCTACCCTATTAGCACCATTAATATCCGTTAAAAGTTGGTCCCCTATCGCCGCAATTTCATGATATTTAAATTTATATATATCCATAATTTTTAAATATTTCTTTTTAAAAGGTTTTTTACTTGAAGCTGAAACATCAACATTTAATCCTTCTTTAAAAGGAATTAATCTTTGATGTCCACTATTCGACAAAATAATTACCTTAAAATCTTTTTCTAATAAGGCAAATAACTCCTTAACTTTAGTCGTAGGCACATCAACATTTACAGGCACTAAAGTATTATCAAGATCAAACAATAAACATTTAATACCTTGTTTTTTTAGCTTTTTATAATCAATATCATAAATACTTTTTTGATATATATCGGGAATAAAGTTTTCTAGCATGTTCCATCACCTATTAAATTATATCAAAAAAAAAAAGAACTATCTACACTTAACGCATCAACAATTCATTTTTCTTTTTAACTATTTTAAAGCATTTAAAACATTACTAATTATATCTATATTATCAATTGCATCACTAACTTTATCTGTTGCTCGCATACGGTATTTAACTTTCATTGATGATAGAAATGCTCGAACATTATTAGGATCTCTATTTAAGTCTTTAAGCCAATAAGAATTATATTTAAGTAATTCAAAAATTTTGGGTTTCTTTTTTAATTCTATTAAAGCGCTTACTTGCATAAGCTAATCCTCAAAAAACTTATTAATCGGTCTTGGATTAACGGGAGCTTTTATACTACCTACACTACTAGATCCTTTATTAGTTAACTCTTGAACTAATCCCAAAGCTTTTTGGGCTGTATTAATATGTTTTTGAACTGAATCCATATCAATATTTTTAACAATATCCGTAATATTATTAAAACTACTAGTATTACTTGATTTTTTTAAATACTTATCCCAAGCTCTTTCATCATCTCCATAAATATCATAAATTTCATATAACTGTTGCCAGTTAGCATCTCCAGAACGGATACTTTTAACTAACTCTGGGTGAGCCTTGGCAAAACCTTTAAATTCATCTTTTTTGGACATCTTCATCACCACTTTAAATATATGAAAAAAGAAATGGTTTTACCACTTCTTATATTTTAAAATCATCTATAAAATCAGCCATCGATAGCTTTTTAGGTTCTTCCTTTTTTACTTCTTCTTTCTTTTCTTCTGGAGTAACTACTTTTTCTTTTATAGCAACTACCGCTGCTTCATCTATCTTATATTTACTAATATTAGATCCTGTAGAAGCTAAATCCATTATTGCTATATCACTACTTTTAAAAATATTTATTTCACTATCTGATTTCGTAAGTAGTAAATCTTTAGAACTAGCAAGTAAGCCATTTAATACTTGATAAGTAACCGTCTTTGTTTTCTTTAGAAGTAAACTTCCTTTTTTAGCTCTAGAATGCGTTTCTAAATCACCAAGTTTTACTCTTTTAGCAGTTTTATTATCAGTGAATATTGCTAAATATTCTGATAAATCATTATAACTAACCATATTTACTACTTCATCATCCTTTAAGCTAATTCCTTTAACGCCACTAGCTTTCGTACCAACTACCGGAACTTCTTCACTCAAATAATGCAAATAATAGCCATTTTTTGTAACTAATAAAACATGTCCTAAATCTTTTTTGACATCAATTAATGTATCGTCTTCTTTAAGACGCATCGCCATCATCGGTTTAGAAGAGCGAGCTACTTCAAAATCTTGAGCATTCGTTCTTTTAATCATACCGTTTTTGGTTGCTAATATATAAGTATCATCTTTATTATAAATGAAAGATGCCAATACTTCTTCTCCTTCACTCATCATAATAACATTACTCATGTGTTTTCCTAACTCTTTCCATTTAACATCTGGTATTTTATAAACTGGAATATATAAATAATTACCCATATTGGTAAAGACAATTAAAGTATCAAGTGTACTACATTCATACAAACCTGTAATATAATCTCCTGGTTTTAGGGTCGTATCTTCACTAGATGCCGCATAACTTTTAGCACTTACTCTTTTTACATAACCTTCATTAGTAACAACAATCACGACATTTTCTTTTGGTATTACATCTTTCGCATCAAACTTGAGCTCTTTTACTTGTTCTTCAATCTTGGTTTTTCTTGGTGTTTCATATTCTTTCTTAATCAATTTAAGCTCTTTTTTCATGACATATTTAAGTACTTCTTCATCACTTAATATTGCTTTTAATCCTTCAATTAATTTAGCTAATTTAGCCATTTCTTCTTGTAATTCTAAAACATCTGTATTAGTTAATCTATAAAGTTGCAAAGTAACAATAGCTTCAGCTTGCTCTATTGTAAAACCAAATTCTTGAACTAAATTATTTTTAGCATCACTTTTGTTTTTACTGGCTCTAATTACTTTAATTACTTCATCTAATATCGATAAACACTTAATTAAACCTTCGACAATATGCATTCTTTTTTCATAAGTTGCTAAATCAAATTCACTACGTTTTAATATTACTTCCTTTTGATGGGCAATATAAGCATCAAGTATTTCTAGGATACCTAAAGTTTTAGGAACACGATTAACGATAGCTACCATATTATAATTATAAGATATTTGTAAATCGGTATTTTTAAATAAATAAGCTAAAATAAGATCCG
>CALVQM010000042.1 GCA_944358125.1 uncultured Bacilli bacterium | reverse complement strand
ACTCAATATTTAACATTTTCAATGTAAAATTTATAATTTTTTAAGAAAACTTACACAGTTAACTTGACAAGGTCAAAAGACGTTTTGCTTCTTTTTAAATGACAATAGCTATTAAGTTGTTAGCTCCTTTGTTAACTATTTTAGTTACTGTTTGAGAGAGTTTGTATCTTGTAGCATCTGGCATCATGGATAGTTTAGCTTGTATGCCTTCTTGAACAATGGCTTCCAAGCTTCTACCAAAGATTTCACTTTGCCAAATAGAATTAGGATCTTTTTCATAATCTTTCATTAAGTAATTAATTAGTTCTTTACTTTGAGCTTCACTACCAATGATTGGTTCAAATGTTGATTGGACTTCGACTTTCATTAAGTGAATTGAAGAGGCGGTAGCTTTTAGTTTTACCCCATAACGGGTTCCTTGTTTAACAATTTCCGGTGTTTCTAGTTTCATGTCTTTAATTGTTGGATAAACAATACCATAACCGGCATTTCTTGCTACTTTTAGGGCATCTTTAATAGAATCCATTTCTTCTTTAGTATCTTTGTAGTTAGCAAATATTCTAATTAAGCCAGCTTTGGTAGTTACCGTATCTCCCATAATGCTAGTTAAAACTTCATTGTAAAGTTCTTCTCTTGTTTCTAGATTAATTGTAACTGTTCCGGTTGCGGCATCTAGCTCACTAATGTAGGATTTAGAAATGTATTCGCTATCTTGGAAGTGATCTAATATGAAATCGATATCTTTAATTTTCTCAACACTGATGACGCTTTCTTTGATTTTCTCTAAGAAATGCGTTTTTATTTCATGATTTTTTGGTAGAGCATCAATCCATTCTGGAATATTTACTTTAATATCAAGTACAGGGAATTCATAAAGAGCTTTCTTTAGTATTTCCATAATTTCTAATTCATTCATAGTTTCAGCACTTATAGGGATAACTGGAACATCATAAGTATCTTCCATTTCTTTAGCAATTCTTATTGTTTCGGTATTGGTTGGGTGAATACTATTTAGTATGACAATAAAAGGTTTACCAATTTCTTTTAGTTCATTAATAATTCTTGTTTCGGCTTCTACATAATTCATTCTAGGAATTTCTCCAAATGAACCATCAGTAGTTATGACGATACCAATTGTAGCATGATCCCTTATTACTTTTTCAGTACCAATTTCAGCAGCTTCTACAAAAGGAATAGCATCTTCAAACCAAGGTGTTTTAACCATTCTAGGATTACCCGATTCATCAACATAGCCTTGTGCACCTGGAACGACAAAACCTACACAGTCAACTAATTTAATATTCGTCGTAAATTCATCAACATTAATTAAAGCACCATTAGATGGAACGAATTTCGGTTCAGTTGTCATAATAGACTTACCTCCGGAACTTTGAGGTATTTCATCTAAACAATGCTTTTTTTCATATTCATCTTTGATGTTGGGAACCACTAAATTTTCAATAAATCTTTTGATAAAAGTCGATTTACCAGTACGAACTGCCCCAACTACTCCTAAATAAATGCTTCCATTTCCTCTCCTTGCTATAGATTCAAGTAATTCTTTTTTTTCCAAAATTTCACCATCTTTCATCTTTCTAATTAAAAATATGAGAGCTTAAATAAAAATAGACCTAAAATATTTACTTTACTCATAATTTAATGTTTGTTATAATACTTAAGAGGATGTGGTAGATTTGAAGAAGATTTTAATTTTATGTAGTTTGGTATTAAGTTTGTTTATTTTACCTATGAAGGGATATGCGGAAGAAGAAAGTAATACGATTACTGTTTATTTATTTAGAGGTGATACATGTGCTCATTGTCATGAAGCTTTAGAATATATTAGTAATCATCGTGAGGAAATACCAGAGGGGGTAGAGATTGTTACATATGAAGTATGGGAAAATGGTATTAATAGAGATTTTCATAATGAGGTTGCAGAGCGTTTAGGAATAGATGAAGATGATTATGATACTGTCCCTTGTTTTGTTGTTGGTGAAGAACATATTTTGGGTTATAGTACTGGTACTTGGGACGAATTATTTGATATAGCAAGAGATTATCAAGATAATGGTGATTATAAAGATATTGTAAAAGAAGTTGATAGAGAATTACAACTTGATGTAGAAGCTAGAACTTTAGATGATTTATATAGTGAACCTAGTGTAGTGGCCACTATTATTGTTTATTCAGTATTTGGCGTAATTATTTTAGGATTTGTAGCAATGATTGTTTTCTCAAGAAAATAAAGTAAGCGAATTCATCTTTTTTTTGATATAATATAGTTATGGAAAGGGTGGTTTCATGAAAATCATTTTATTAGAAGATGTAAGAAAAGTAGGTAAGAAAGATCAAATATTAGAGGTTAGTGATGGATATGCTAATAATTATTTAATAAAGAATAAACTGGCTGTTCCTCTTACAAAAAGAAGTAAAGAAGTTTTAGATAATAGACTTGATAAGGAAGCTAAATTGGAAGAAGAAAGAGTAGATGCTTTAAATAAAGTAAAAACATCTTTAGATGAAAAAACAATAGAGTTTCAAGTAAAAACAGGAGCTCAAGATAAAGTATTTGGTAAAGTTTCGACAAGACAAATTGCCGATAAATTAAAAGAAATGGGTTATAACATTGATAAAAAATGTATTTTATTAGACAGTGATTTAGATACTTTGGGAGTTCATGAAGTAAAAATAAAGCTTCATAAGAAAGTAGATTTTAAATTAAGAGTAGTTTTAAAAAAGTAAGTAGGTGATAATGTGGCAACTAGAGCAATGCCAAGTGATTTAGAAGCGGAAATGAGTGTATTAGGGGTTGCTTTTTTAAATAGTGATGCCCTAGAAAAGATTAATGATGAAGTAGTAGAAGAAATGTTTTATAATGAGAAAAATAGAATTATTTTTAATGCGATTATTAGTCTTTATAAAGATGGTGTTCCCGTTGATTTAACAACAATTAAAGCTGAACTTGATAAGAAAAAAGCTTTTAATGAAATTGGAGGTATTAATTATTTAACAGAAGTAATTGATTCGGTTGTAACATCGGCTAATTTAGAGTATTACATTAAAATACTTAAAGATGCAATGATAAGAAGAAATGTTATTAATACCGCAACAGATATTGTAACAAGTGCTTATAATGATGAAAATATTACAACTATGCTTGATAATGCCGAAAGAAATATATTAAATGTAGTAAGAGCTAGGACATCTACAGAGTTTGTACCTATTCATGAAGTGTTGCGTAGGGCTCAAGAAAGATTAGAAGAACTAGCTAAAAATAAAAGTGATATTACAGGTATAAGAACGGGTTTTTATGATTTGGATAGAGTAACAGCGGGGCTTCATGGAGGAGAGCTTATTATTTTGGCGGCTCGTCCTGGTATGGGAAAAACAGCTTTTGCTTTAAATATTGCCACGAATGCAGCTTTTTCAACAGATAAAGCTATAGCTATATTTAACCTCGAAATGTCAGCAGAAATGCTTGTTAATAGAATGATTGCTAGTGTAGGAGGAATTGATTCTTATAAACTTAATACTGGTAAGTTAGAACATAATGATTGGAAACGATATAATGAGGCCTTAAGTAAGCTTGCGAATACGAATATTTATATTGAAGATAATGCTAGTATTACAGCTCCAGAGATTAAAGCTAAATGTAGACGACTTGCAAGTACACCAAATGGGCTTGGTTTAGTAGTTATCGATTATTTGCAGCTGGTTACAACAGGATCTAACCGGGTTGAATCAAGACAAGTAGAAGTATCAGAAATAAGTAGAAGTTTAAAGACAATGGCTTTAGAATTAGATGTTCCAGTTATTGCTTTAGCCCAACTTTCTCGTAGTGTCGATAAAAGGGAAAACAAAGAGCCAGCTTTAGTCGATTTAAGAGAATCGGGTTCTTTGGAGCAAGATGCTGATTTGGTATTATTTTTAAATCGGAAAGATTACTATGAAGCGAAAAGTGAGAAAAAAGAAAATATTGTACCAATTGATGTTATTATTGCTAAACATAGAAAAGGTTCTACTGGTTTATATCGATTACTCTTTGAACTTAATATGAGTAACTTTAAAAACTATTTGCATACGGAAAATGAAGAAGGAGGATATCATGAATAGTAAAAGTATTATCATGACGATTTTAATTACGCTTATGGGGGGACTTGTTTTATTTATTAGTAATATGTCTGATCAAATTTTAGTAAGAGCTAATACCAAATATCAAGTATATCTTCAAGGTGAAAAGATTGGTCTTATTGATGATGATACAGCTTTATATGATTTAATAGATGCTAGTCAAACATCTATTAAAAAGGAATATGATGTAGAAAATGTTTATCCACCTACGGATTTAAAATTAGTTAAAGTTAATACTTATGATGCGACATCAGATGATATTCAGGAAGTGTATAATAAAATTGAAGACGTAGATGATTTTACATTAAAGGGTTATGTTATTACGGTTAAAGGAGAAGAAGAGGAATATACAATTAATGTATTAGATCAAGATGTGTTTTCTAATGCTGCTAAAAGAGTTGTAAATGCCTTTTTAGAAGAAGGAGAATATGATAGTTATATTAATAATAATCAAGAAGAGATTGTGGAAACAGGAAGAATTATCGAAAATATGTATTTTTCAGAAGATGTAACTATTAAAGAAGCTTATATTAGTGTTCATGATAAAATCTATACAGATGAGGCTGAATTAAGTCAATTTTTATTGTTTGGAAGTGATCCAGATACAGAATATTATACTGTTGAACTTGGAGATACGATTGCTTCTATAGCTGATGATAATAAATTGAACGTAGAAGAATTTTTGATTGCTAATCCAAATTATAAATCAGAAAATACGATTTTAAGAGTGGGAGATGAAGTTAACGTTACTTTGATTGATCCCCAAATAACTTTTGTTTATGAACTTTATGAGATATCTGATGAAGTAGTATATTATGAAAGAGAAACAGTACGGGATAATTCCAAACCAGTTGGTTATTAAGAGGTTACAACAGCTGGACGGAATGGGATTGAAAGATACCGAGAAACTTATACGGTTACTAATGGTGTTCGTAGTCAAGAAGCAGATGTTGAGTTATTAGCAACCATTCAAGAGGTGCAAAATCAAATTACAACAGTTGGACCTAATAGAGGCGGTAGTACTAGTGATTACCGAGATCCAGTTAATTTAAATGGTGCTTGGGCTTGGCCAACGAATAGAGGTTATGTTATTACAAGTTACCGGGGTTGGCGTTGGGGTCGTATGCATCAAGGTGTTGATATTTCCGGTGCTGGTAATTTTGGTTCAGCTATATATGCATCAGCAGGTGGTACAGTTACCTATGTAAATAATACTTGTCCTTCTCAAGGTCGAGGTTATGGAGATTCTTGTGGTGGTGCTATGGGTAATGAAGTAGTTATTAATCATGGAAATGGCTATGTTACTAGATATGGACACTTACATCAAACCGTTTTAGTTAGAGTAGGGCAAACGGTATCTAGAGGAGAGCAAATTGGTTATATGGGTAATAGTGGTTCTTCTACAGGGGCTCATTTACACTTTGAAGTATTATATAATGGCAGCAATATAAATCCTCTTAGTATATATCAATAATGAAAGTATGTGTTTTAGCTAGTGGTTCAGGGGGAAATTCCACTTATATAGAGACAAATAATTATAAAATATTAGTAGATATAGGAAAGAATAGGAAATATATTGTAGAGAAATTAGAAAGTATTGGAGTTAATCCAGAAGATATTAATTATATATTTATTAGCCATTTGCATGATGATCATATATCAGCTTTGAAAATATTTTTAAAAAAGTACCACCCAACTATTGTTATTTCCAAAGAAATGTTTCAAGAATTAGATGATATTCATGAATATGAGCATGTTTTGATTTATGAAGATGAAGTAATATTAGATCATTTGCAAGTAAGATGTATTCATTCAAGTCATGATGCTACTGATTCCAGAAATTTTATTTTTGAAAGTGATGGAGCTAGTGTAGTTTATGTTACGGATACTGGTTATGTAAATCATAAGAATTTTAAATATTTACAAAATAAAGATATATATTTATTTGAAAGTAATCATGATATAGAACGTTTGCAACATGGACCGTATCCGGACTGGTTAAAGATGCGTGTTTTGTCGGATTATGGACATTTATCTAATAATGCTTGTAGTTTATATTTGACTAAATTAATTGGTGATAAAACAAAGAAGATTTATTTAATGCATTTATCAGAAAAGAATAATACCGAGGAGTTAGCTTTAAGGGAAATTAATCATATTTTTGATACTTATAATATTTCATTTAGAAATATTACTTGTGCGAAACCTGATGAAGCTAGTGAAGTGATTCAAATATGATTAAGATTATTTGTTTAGGAAAGTTAAAAGAAAATTATTTAAAAGAGATGGTTTTAGATTATACTAAAAGAATTCGTAAGTATCATAAGATAGAAATAATTGAGTTAAAAGATGAAGAAGGAATAGATGTAGAAGCAAAAAATATCTTAAAACATATAGATGCAAAAGATTATGTAATAACTTTAGAAATAAAAGGGAAGAATTTAGATAGTTTAGAATTTGCGGAAGTAATGAGAAATACTTTTATAAGTTATAGTACGATTGTTTTTGTTATAGGTTCATCAATGGGGCTTGGGAAAGAAGTTAGTTTAAGAAGTAATTTAAAATTATCTTTTTCTGCTTTAACTTTTCCTCATGGTTTATTTAGAGGTGTTCTTTTAGAACAAATTTATCGGGCATTTAAGATTAATAATAATGAAAATTATCATAAGTAAAAAAGAGGTAGTAAAATGATAGGAAATGATTGGGATTTAAAATTAAAGATTATTTGGGATAGTCCTGGTTTTAAAAAATTTTATCATGTAGTGGAAGAAGAATACAAACATCATACAGTTTTTCCGCCTAAAGATCATATTTTTGAAGCTCTTAAACTTACTAGTTATAAAGATACAAGAGTAGTAATAGTTGGGCAAGACCCATATCATGGGGTGGGGGAAGCTCATGGACTTTCTTTTTCCGTTCAAAAAGGTATTCCTATTCCTCCTTCTTTACAAAATATATATAAAGAATTAGATGATGATTTAGGAATACCTCCAGCACATACAGGAGATTTAACTAATTGGGCACATGAGGGAGTACTTATGCTTAATGCTGTTTTAACGGTTATTAAAGATACGCCGGCAAGTCATAGGAAACTAGGTTGGGAACGATTAACTGATTATATTATTCGACTTTTAAATGAAAAAGAAGAACCGGTTGTATTTATTTTATGGGGGAATTTTGCGAAAGAAAAAGCAAAATATATAACAAATCCTAAACATTTAATATTAACTAGTCCTCACCCATCTCCTTTTGCTGCTAGATATGGTTTTTTTGGCTCTAAACCATTTAGTAAAACAAATGAATTTTTAAGAAGAAATGGGTTAAAAGAAATTGATTGGCGAGTAGAAAAATAGACGGCTTACATTTTGAAGTCGTCTATTATTTCATCGTCCATATCTTTACCATCAAAGAATAATTTTACTTTAAAACTATGGATTTTAGCGATAATATTCGTTGGAAATTTTCTTATAATGGCATTTTCTTCACTCGTATTTTTATTATAATAATTTTTAGCAGCCGTAAGTTTTTCGTCTATTCTTTTGATTGCTTCGATCTCATTATTTATTTCTTCTTCATTATCTAACTTTAAATCGTCCATCATTTTTAAGATAAGTGTATATCCTTCATTTAATTTCCGATCCATATCAAAATTAGTCATATTAGTATCTTTTAGTTTTTCATATTCTTTAAAATAATTTTTATTATTATCCATATGAGTTTTTATATGATTACTAATACGTATTAAAGCATCATACTTTGTTCTTAATGCTTCATCAATAATACTTTCAGCTTCATAAATTTTGGTTTTTAAATCATTTAAAGTATTAAAAGATATAGCATAATAAATACCTATTAAACAAACAATAATGATAATAATTAATAAAATTGATAACCACAACATATTCTTCACCATAAAAATTATATCAATTTTTTTGCCTTTTTTAAAGAGTTTTGGATAAAAAAGAGTGAATTTTGTGAATGTCTGGAAAACGGGCGCTATTTCCATTTAAAATTGATAGTAAAAAAATCATAGTTTGATATAATAGAAAAACTGTTAAGAGAACTGGAAACATCAATGTTTGAAAAAAGCAAAAGTTAAGTAAAAATATAGGCTTAAGTGACGCTATTATATTTACTTAATAATACAAATATAGTATAATTAAATAAATAATGCAGTATATGGAGTGTATAGTAATGAAAAAATTATCATTATTGTTTATTATTTTATTAATTACTGGCTGTGGTAGTTCATCAGTAGAATTGGATATTAATTCTGAAAAAGTACAGTCGTTATATGAAATGGTTACGCCTGTAGAAGAAGCAACTGTATTGAAAAAGCTTTATGAAAAACCAGACGTATTTGATAATCAGTATATATTGTCTGTAGCAATTAATAATTATCTTAATGAACAAAATAATTTTAGCGAAACTATTTCACAGGATATAGTAGAAGAATATATTTATAAAATTTTTGGAGATGATATTTCTTTTAAGCACGAAAAAGTTTATGTTTTTTCTGGTGATTATTGTGGTTTTGATTATAACGAAGAATTACATCAATACAAATCTTTGCATGGATGTGGCGGAAATATGAATGAAAAATTTTATCGTAAAATAATTAGTGCAACAGAAGAAGATGGTAAAATTATAATTTTAGAAAAATCTTTATATGTCTATTATGATTTTGATTATGAAATTTCTAATATTATAATTTATAATAATATAATAGATAAAAAGATTATTTCAGAATATAATTTAGACTCAAGTAATGAATTGAGTGTTGATATAGAAGATTATATTGGTAGGGCTAGTATTTATCAATATGTGTTTAAAAAGGTTGATGATCACTATATTTTTGAAAGTTTTAATCTTCTAGATTAGTATTAATTATTATGAGGCAAATAAGGGAAGCTTTAATTAACGAGTTGAAATAAAACTTGTTTTTTGTTATCATTATGCCGGTGATAGAATTGGAAATAGAAAAAATTGTGGTGGGAGATTTAAGATGTAATTGCTACATTGTAAAAAAGAATCATAAATGTCTTATTATTGATCCCGGAGATAATGCTCTTGAGATTAAGAATGCTTGTCAAGATTACCAGTGTGAAGAAATATTAGTAACACATCATCATTTTGATCATGTGGGAGCTTTAAAGGAATTAGAGGCGTTTTATCATGTTAGGCATAACGAGTTTTTAAGAAAAACATTTTCTTATGAAGTAATTAAGACACCTGGCCATGCGAGTGACTCTTTAACTTTTTATTTTCATGATGAAAAAATAATGTTTACGGGTGACTTTTTGTTTTATCACACAATTGGAAGATGTGATTTAGAAACTTCAAATATATTAGACATGAAAAAAAGTTTGGAAAAAATTAAAGAATATCCAGATAATATAACTATTTATCCTGGACATGGCATAAGTAGTAAGCTTGGAGAAGAAAAAAAGTTTTTTGATAGTTATTTTTAATTAAATAGAAAAAACGCTCTAGTTAGAACGTTTTATCAGAATAATCATGACTATAATTAATTCTTTCTTCAAAAGTAACATAATCTAGGTAAATCATTCTAAGTAGATACCAATCACCAGTTTTAGGATCACTCATAATTAAGTGATCACGTCCAGCTTCTTCAATTATGCCTTCATAAACTTTATCACGCCATTCATTAGCATCTGGATAAGTAAAGTAAGCTTTAACTTTTTTTCCTTTATTAAGTCTTAAAATATTTTCAATATAACTTTGTTCCATAGGAAGGGATTCGATATAACTATAATTTCCAGGAGGACTAGTCATATTAGTATTATTGTTGGTATTATTGGTTGGAAAAGTTGGATTTCCAAAAAAATTACCGTTCACACATTTCACCTCACTTTAATATATGTAAACTAGTATTTATTTATGTTGACTTTTAGGCTTTAAAAATATATTATTATTTTAGAGGTATTATGAAAGATATATTTATTGGATTAGTTATTATTGCAGTGGCGTTTTTGGTTATTGATTTTATTTATACAGAAAAAAATACTTGTGTTGTTCAAGAGTGTAGTGGTTGTGCGATTGAAGAAGCTAAATGTGGTTTTATTAAAAATCAATTTGATATTAATATTGATTTATTTGGTCGTTATTGGTAAATTTTAATAGAAAGATAGGGATAATATGGATATACCAAAAATATTAAAGACAGTTTTAGATAAAAACCGTATTCCCAGATTAATACTGATGATTTTGGGAACTTTTTTGCTCGGATTAAATTATAATGTGTTTTTAAAGCCTAATGATTTGATTGTAGGGGGGACAACTAGTTTAGCGATTATTTTTAATGATTTATTTGGTTGGAATGATCAAGTGTTTATTTATGTAACAGCATTATTGCTTATTGGTATTAGTTTTATTTTTTTAGGAAAAGATAAAACTATGAAAAGTATTTTTGGAAGTATTTTGTATCCGGTAATGATTACTTTTACGGCTCCTTTAGGAGAATTTTTAGCAACAAAGTTTGTTTTTGATGATATTATTACCACTGTTTTTTTTACAAGTATTTTATATGGGGTAGCTTATGGGATAGTATATAAAATGGAGTATACTACTGGTGGTAGTGATATTATTATGCAAATTGTATGTAAGTATATGCACATGCCAGAGGGGCAGGCGACAATATTTAGCAATGTATTCATTATTTTGTTTGGTGGTATTGTTTTTGGAATACCTAAAGTAGTATATGGTATTATTATTTTATATGTATCTAGTCTTATTGTGGATAAAATGATTATTGGTATATCCGAAAGTAAAATGTTTATTATAAATACTAGTAAGATAGATGAAATAGAAGATGTTATTATCCATGAATTAAAGTTAGGTGTAACTAGAATTAAAGCTCAAGGGGGGTATACGAATAAGAAACAAGATGTTCTATTATGCGTTGTTCCAAATCGAGATTATTACACTTTTAAACAAATTATTTTAGAATTGGATAAAGATGCTTTCTTTATTATTAATGATTGTTATGATATTGAAGGTGGGGTTACGAAAAGTAAAGAAAGAGGATTAAATATTTTTTATTAGTGATCAAGTATTAAAAAATTAAAGAGCAGGAATACTGTTCTTTTTTGTCGGAAATAACAATATTTGCGCCTATTCTAACAATAATGAGTTTCAGATATTTACTTTTATTTTAAATTGTGTTATAAGTTGTTTAGGAGTGTAGGACTAGAAAGGAAGTCTTATGAATGAACAACAATATTATGAAGAAATAGAACATTTAATTAAGAAAAATTAAATAAGTAAAAGAGTAAGAAGTTTAGAAGCAAATAATGATTTAGTAACTACTTATTGGAATGTAGGAAGACTTATTGTAGAAGTACAGGGTGGAAAGAGTAGGGCTAAATATGGAAATGAATTAATTAAGAAATGGTCTATAGAATTAACTAATAAGTATGGTAAAGGATATGATGCTACTAACTTATCTAGATTTAGAAACTTCTATATTCAATTTCCAATTCTTGGTCCAGTGGCCCAACTATCTTGGACTAATATTATTAAGATTTTACCAATTAAAGATGAAAACAAAAGAAACTATTATATAAATTTATGTATAAAAAATAACTTATCTAAAAGAGAATTGACTGATGCCATAAAATCTAATGCTTATGAAAGATTAGTAGATAAACCAGATAAAATTGATATTATAGTACCTACAAAGTATTCTATTACTATGGATATGAAAAATCCGATTATTATTCCTGTTAAAAATAAAGTAA
>CALVQM010000041.1 GCA_944358125.1 uncultured Bacilli bacterium | reverse complement strand
ATCAAAAATCAGAAAAAGTTATCAACATTTTCTGATTTTTTCTTGTCAACTATTTTTTTCACCGAAACTCAAATAAACAAATAAAAAAATGTGTTGTATAATAATTTTTGTTTTATGGAGAGTTTGGATTAAGAATAAAGAAATAAAATATCCTCTTAAATTAGGATTATTTTACTCAATAATATTGAGAAATTAAGAAAAATAATTGGTATTTTTTACCATAGGTGAATAAATTACAATTATAAGTTTAGAGCAGGTATAATTTCTTTCGAGAAGCGAGGGTGAATGAAATGTTAAACGGAAACAGGTTAAGAGAGGTTAGAAAAGCCAAAGGTTTAACGCAAACAGAGCTAGGAGAATTAATTGGGGTTGGAAAATCAGCGATTTGTTGTTATGAAAAAGAGACAAGAAATCCCACTTTAGAAGCTGTAATTGAAATGATACATGTTTTTGGAGTGTCTGCTGATTATCTTTTAGGTGCAGATTATCTAGTGAAACCAAATAAAGATTCTTTAGAAGAATATGTTTCTTTAACCAAAGAAGAAGTTATTTTTATTGAAGAACTTAAGAAAAACAAGTTAGTTTATGATATTTTGATGCAAGATCCTAAAAGAGGTGCAGAACTTGTAAAAAAAGAAATTGGCTAAAGTTGTTTAGCTTTTTTCATTGGGAAAATATTTCGTGCATATAATTTTTGTAGGTGATTGGTTATGCGAAAATATTACCAATATTTAGGTTTAGCTTTAATTATGGTGTTTAGTTTTTATTATACGGAGAAAATTGCTTTAATAGTTTTAAATAAAAATCCGTTAATGCAGGAGATTAATCAGGAAAAAGTAAATTATGAAGAAGCATTTGTCAATGCTAATATCGAGGGAGATTATATTATTCCGGGAATTAATGGTCTTATGGTTAATACTCGAGAATCTTTTTATAATATGCAAGAATTAGAAGTATTTAATCAGTATTATTTAGTTTATGAACAAGTAAAGCCAGAAGTTTCATTAGAAGATAATAAAGATAAAATTATTAATAAAGGGAATGCTAAATTAAAACAGGTTAGTCTTATTTTGGAAGAAGCATCTTTGATAAGTAAGTATTTAGAAGAAAATAAATATAAAGCTAGTTTATTAGTTGATAGTAATAGTTATCAAAAAGGAAGTTATTTTGAGGTAATTAATAATGATGTAGAGAGTTTTGAATCTTTAGAGAAGACTTTAAATTTAAATAAAGAAAATAAACATCTTTGTTTAGTTAATAGTCAGAATAAGAAACTTTGTTTAAAAAGTAAAAATTATTTAATTGAACCAACTTTGAGTTTAAATAGTACTAATTATATAGATGTAAAAAATAAGTTAGAAAAGGGAAGTATTATTTTGATAGATAAGACGGCAAAATTAACTGATGTTAAATTATTGTTAAAAGAAATAAAGTTTAAAAATTATCAGATAGTTTATTTAAGTGAACTTATTAGTGAGGAAAATCTATGATGCTCTTCTTGAAATTGTAAAAGTTTTTTGGTATAATGTTTGTGCCTTAAAACTTTTTTATTTACAAAACTATTTTGAAATGGAGTTGATTATTTTGAGTAAAATAAAGATTTTTAGTTTGGGTGGATTAGATGAAAATGGTAAAAATATGTATGTTATAGAGAACGATAAAGATATTTTTATATTTGATTGTGGTCTTAAATATGCCAGTGGGAATATGTTAGGAATAGATTATATAATTCCTGATTTTACTTATTTAGTTAAAAATAAGAAAAGAATTAAAGGACTTTTTATTACACATGGGCATTTAGAAAATATGGGAGCAACGGCTGATTTATTATCTGTTTTGCCTAATTTAAAAGTTTATGCTACTAAATTTAGTAAGTATGTTTTATTAGAAAATGGAGTAAATGCTAATAATATTGTGGAAATTAAAGCCCATAAAAAGATGAATTTTGGTCATGTAAGTATTTTTCCTATTAGTGTATCGCATAGTGCTCCTGATGCTGTTATGTATGTTGTTAACACGAAAGATGGGGCTATATGTTATACTGGTGATTTTATTTTTGATCCATCAATGATGGGAGCTTATGATATGGACTTGGGTAAGATTGCTTATGTAGGTAAACAAGGAGTTTTATGTTTGCTTAGTGAGTCAGTATTTAGTGAAAATATTGGACATACTTCTCCTAATCATAAGTTAATTGATACTTTTAAGAAGGCTATTAAAGATGCTAGTGGTAGAGTACTATTTATGGTTTTACCGACACATTTATATACAATTCAAGAAATATTTGATGCGGCTGTTAATTCCCATCGAAAGATTGTAGTTATGGGTAAAAAGTTACAAAATGTCGTTAATTTTGGGTTAAAAGAGAAATATTTGGCTATTTCTCAAGATACTTTAGGTGATTTGTCAAATATAAATGATAATAATGCCATATTGCTTATTTGTGATGATAAGGCTAGTCCTTATGCGGCTTTATCGAAAATACTTAATGGATATGACAAGTTTATTAAACTTCGGAGTGATGATACGATTGTTTTTGCTGAACCAAGATATGATAGTAATGAAAAATTACTTGTTCGTTTAGAAAATGATTTAGCAGAACATGGGTGTGAAATTGTTAATATTCCTAGTGATAAAACTATACTTCATCATGCTTCTAGTGAAGATTTAATGCAAATGATTAAGCTTATGAGACCAAAATATTATATGCCAGTTAAAGGGGAATATAGATATATGGTAGGCAATGCGGATTTAGCTAGTTCCCTT
Organism: uncultured Bacilli bacterium; assembly: GCA_944358125.1. Taxonomy (GTDB): domain Bacteria; phylum Bacillota_I; class Bacilli_A; order RF39; family UBA660; genus Caccenecus. The sequence continues at coordinate 9,484 of CALVQM010000041.1, read as the reverse complement.
GGTATACCAAAAGATAATATTATATTAAAGCAAAATGGAGAAGCTATATGTTTGGAAGCTGGTAATTTGGTTGATAGACATGAGAAAATAAAAGTTGGAGATGCTTTAATAGATGGTAATTCTAGTGATGATATTGGTGAACTTGTTATAAAAGATAGAGAAATGTTAAGTGAAAATGGTATTGTCTTAATTAGTGCAACTATTTCGAGACAAGATAAAGTTTTATTAGTAGGACCTGAAGTTACAACTAGAGGATTTATCTATGTTAAAGATTCAGCAGAAATGATTCGAGAGATAAAAAGAATTAGTGAAGAGATTATTGAACGTAATACAACACCAAATTATATTGACTTTAATAAAATTAAAACGGAAATTAGAGAAGAGCTTTCTAAATATTTGTATGAAGAGACAGAATGTAAACCAATGATTATTGCGGTTGTTCAAGAAGTATAATATTTTTTAAATCGTCCATATTAATAGTGGGTGATTTTTTTATGAAAGAACAACAAAATAGTAATATTAAATTTTTAAATCTAATTTATCAGAATGCACAGATGGGATTAATTGGTATTGATATGGTAATGAAAAAGCTTAAAAATGAGAAACTAGCGAAATTGATTGATGAACAAAGACGGGAGTATGAAAAATTTTTAAGTGATGTTCATGAAATTTTAATTAAGTATGGAGCTAAAGAAGAAGAAATTAGTAAGTTAAAAGAATTAAGCAGTAAAGCTATGGCTATGTTTATGACAATGAATAAGTCGGATAAAGAGATAGCTAAACTTATGATGGAAGGAAATCAAAAAGGGGCTTTAGAAATTACGGCTGAACTGCATAATTATGATGGAGATGATGAAGAAATACTTTCTTTAGCGAAGAGATTACTAGCGACCGAGGAACATAACCTAGAAGAGTTTAAAGCTTATTTATAGCTCTTCTTTTATTTTGGATTGATTTTTCCTTACTTTTTGTTTATAATTATGAATTGTAGGAGGATTTATGAAAAAGTTATTCCTGCTTGTAGCAATTCTTTTTGTACTTACAGGGTGTACATGTGTACAATCTAGTAGTATTGAGGAAATTTTAAATCAATCAATGAATAGTCTAGTAAATGTTGTTAATGTTAATCGTAAAGGGTATAGTTATTATTTACCAAGAGGACTTAATATTAAGTCTAGTAAAGATTATAATGAAATTATTAGTGACGAGAAATATTTGTATTATTTGTATGTTGATATAGTTAGTTATAATAGTAAAATTGCTTTTAACTATAATGCTAATAAGGAAGCATATTATTCAGCCAGTTTAGCAAATAATGGGCAAAAAGGTTATATTGAGATAAATAATTATGAAAATGATCAATATTTAATTGAAATTATGTATAATTATGCTAAAATAGAAGTAATAGTATATGAAAGAGATATAAATAAATGTGTGGCATATGCTATATCCATACTTACTTCTATTGCGTATAATGATAATGTAATAGAAAATTATCTTGGAGATGATATATTCCTTTCTAGTGAAGAGGCTTATGATATTTTTGAGATAGTAGGTAGTGATAATTATTTACAATTTACTGATGAAGTTACAGAAACGGAAGAAGTAAATGATCCGGATTATATAAATTAGGAAGGTGGATATTATGGGTTTAGTTAGTAAACTTAAAAATATTTTATTTGAAGAAGAGGAAGTAGAAATTCCGGTTATTGAAAAGAAAGAGAAGAAACCCGAAGTAGTACGAGAATATAAAGAATTACCAAAAAAAGAAGAGGTAAAAGTTACCAATTATCAAAACTATGATGATATTGCTCCGGCTATTCATGAGGAAAAACGGTTAGAAGAAAAAGCAAGAGTAAGTAATAATAACGTAGTTAGTGAAAGAGAAATATTTAAAAGTGAGAAAACTTTTAATTTTCCTGCTTTTGATGAAGAAGAATTTGATAGCTTTGTGCCTAAAAAACGTGCTACTAATGTATTAGAACATGAAAGAAAAAAACAAGAAAAGAAAACAGAAGTAAAGCCGGATTATCGAAGAGATTATAAAAGGGTGGAAGAAGTTAAAGATGTTAGAGAAGTAAAGAAGTTTCGACCTTCACCAATTATTAGCCCTGTTTATGGTATTTTAGATAAAAATTATACACCTGATGAAATTACTACTAGAACAGAAGTAGTAACAACTAGATCATTAGATGTGGATTCAGTGCGTAAGAAAGCTTTTGGCACTAAAGAAGAAAAGGAAGCAATTAAGAATAAAGAAAAAGAAGAAGAAATATTAATGGATAAATCATTGGAAGAACGTTTGGAAAAAGCAAGAACGATAGATGAATTATTAAAAGATAGCAGTGATGAAGTTATTGATATTCCCGTAAGCATTGATGAAGAAATAGATGAGTCATTTCCAAGTATTGATCGTTTAGATGAAGAAGAAGAAATAGTAAAACCGGTAAAGAAAGTGAATACGCAAGAAAAAAAGATAGAAGAAGATGATACTTTAGAAAATGATTTGTTTGATTTAATTGATTCAATGTATGAGAATAGAGAGGAGGATAAATAATGGATTTTTGGTTATCTTTTTTACCAATTATTATTTATGTTTTATTAATAATTTTGCTTATAATTGGTATAATATTAGGTATCAAGTCAATTATTACCATTAATAAGGTAGAAAAAGTAGTAGATGATGTAAATGAAAAAGTAGAATCATTAAATGGGCTTTTCCAAATTGTTGATTTTACGACGGATAAGTTAGTATCTATTACTGATAAAGTGATAGATGGAGTTTCTTCACTTGCATCAAAGTTGTTTTTTAGAAAGAAAAAGAATAAGGAGGATGAAACAGATGAGTAAAAGTAAAAAAAGTGGTTTAGGTAAATTTTTATTAGGTGCCGGTATAGGTGTGGGACTGGGAATTTTGTTTGCACCTAAAAGTGGTAAAGAAACGAGAGCAGATTTAAAAAAGAAAATGGACGATTTAATTGAGAAAGCTCGTAATGTTGATATTGAAGAAGTAAAAGTTACTATTGAGAAAAAGGTTAACGAAATTAAAGAAGACTTGAAAAATCTAGATAAAGAAACAGTAGCTTTAAAGGTTAAAGATGGTGCTAAAAAGGTACGTAAAAAAGCTGATGATTTAGTACATTATGCAGTTAAAAAAGGTACACCAGTAATTGAGGCGGCTGCAAGAGAAGTAAAAGAATCGACGATTAAGACTTTAGAAACTATTTTAGCTAAATTAAAAGATGAAGAACCTAAAAAAATTACTAAAAAGTAAGTTATTATGGACAACATAATAGCTTTTTTCATTTTAGTGCCTTGACTTTTTAAGTTATTAAAGATATACTAAACATGTAGGAAAGTAAGGGTGGTAAAATGGAAAAAGAATACCAAATTAGTTGGTTTAAAATTATTGGAATTGTAGCATTAATTGCGATTATAGCTATTATTATTTGTCTTATTTATCCTAAAAATAATAATAGCGATTCACTTTTAACACAGCAGACTTATATTAGTAATATTACTTTAATGAAGAATGCTGGTTTTGAGTATTTTCAAGGTAGTCGCTTACCGGAAGAAGTAGGTGATACTACAAAGCTTACATTAGATGAAATGTTGGCTCGTAATTTAATTGTAGAATTTAGTGATGAAGAGGGTAATACTTGTGATTTAAAGAATAGTTATATTGAAGCATCTAAAACAACGGATAATGAATATGAAATGGGTGTTTACTTAAGTTGTAATAATAAATCTGATTATATTGTAACTTCTATTTCTAATGAAGTTGTTTGTACGGATTGTGAAGTTATTAGCAATGATACTGGTAGTGAAGTAACTGCCTCAAATAATAATACTGGTAGTACTAGTGTAAGTGATATTTCAGTTAGACCAACATATACTAATAATAATTCACAATTAAATACTAATACAACGACAACAACGGCTGATAGACCTCTTGATATTACCCAAACAACTAATGTTAATGTAAACGTTAATGTCAATGTTAGTTGTGTTGATTCTTCTTGTCCTGATAATGAAGAAGATACTTGTGATGATGATTGTTTAGCTAATATTTATTATTCAGTAGTGTTTGATGCGAATGGGGGAAGTCCTGTTCGGACACAAATTGTTAAGAGTGGAGAATTAGCTCAATATGTAACAAGTTATCGTTATGGATATGAATTTTTAGGTTGGTATTTAAATGGTGAAAAATATGATTTTGCAACGCCAGTTACACACAAAATTACTTTAGTAGCAAAATGGAAGAAAATTGATGTACCTGAAGATAAAGAAACACATATTGTTGATTTTGATTCTAATGGTGGATGTAGTGTTCCATCTCAAGAAGTAGAAGATGGAAACGAAGCAATAAAACCTACTGATCCTGTACGTGAATGTTATACGTTTGCTGGTTGGTATATGGATAAAGAGTTAACGAAACCATATGATTTTGCAACTCCAGTTACAAGTGATATGACACTTTATGCAAAATGGGTTGATGATGGTAGTTGTAAAGAAATGTATTTGGTTCGGTTTGATTCGAATGGTGGATCAATCGTTAATTCTCAAAGAGTAGAAGAAGGAGAAAAAGCCGTAGAGCCAAATGATCCAACAAGAGGGGGATATACTTTTTTAGGCTGGTATTTAAATGGTAGATTGTTTAACTTTAATACTAGAATTTATGAAGATATTACTTTAGTAGCCAAGTGGGAAAAGAATACGGAACAATATAATAAATATTGTAAAATAGAATCAGATACTTATTATTCTGTTAGTTATATTGGGGCTTATCAAAATCCACCATTAACAGAGAGATGGACAGCAGAATTTACAAGTTTAGATAATGTTCAAAATGTTCGAGTTATTGATTATGGTCATTTAACAACACTTACAATGTATAATCAAGCTTATCAAAATTCATTTAATAAAGAATTATATATGGTAGGTAGTGATGGATTAAGAGATGTACCTATAACATCAGGATATGATCTTAGAACTTATTCACTTAAATCTAATAACTTTACACCAGTAGTTGGTACACCATATTATCGTGGTGGTAGTTGGTATATTGATTTAGGAAGCAATATTCATAATAAAACTAATGCAAAATATTATTATGCTTCTAATATTAATTCTAATATTTATTTTGTACCGTTCTATTTTGATGTAGAATATACAAATTTAAATAATTGTGTAACCGATAAGGCATCTAATAGTTCTAAATATAAAAATTATGAAGTAGTTAGTTCTTATTGGAAATAATTTAACGATGAGGGAATTTACGACTCCGGAGTTAAAACGTATACTTGCGTTAAAAGTTTTAAGTGTATGAGCAGAAGTTCATAAATAAAGGTGGTACCACGGATTGTTTCGTCCTTTGTTTGTGAACTTTTTATTGTAAGAAAGGGTGAAGAAAATGAATGATCTAAAAAGAAAATATGCAAGATTTTTAGTAGAAGGGTGTTTAAAGTTAGGTAAGGGGGATAAGTTATTTATTATTGGTTATAATCTGATTGAAGATTTTATGCAGTTAGTTAAAGAAGAAGCTTTAAAGCTTGGAGTTATAGATGTAAAAATGCTTATTAATGATCCGTTTAAGCAAAAAGAGTTGTATTTAAAGGGAAATTATGAAGAAATTATAAGTAATCCTATCATGGACCGGACAATGTATAATACTATGGCTAGAGAAGGGTATGCTTTTTTAAGTTTATCTTCGACTTTACCGGGGTTTTATGAAGAAGTAGATGCAGAATTATTAAGTAAAGTAAGTCACTATCAATTAAAAAGTATTTCAGAATATAAAGAATATCAATTAAAGGGACTTATTAAATGGAATATTTCGGCTGTTCCTAATAAGATTTGGGCTAAAGATTTATTTGGAAGTGAAAATGAAGATAAACTATGGGACTTAATTTGGAATATTTGTCTTATTCGGGAAGATGATCCAGTGCTTGCTTGGAATAAAAAGCTTGATAAACTTAAAAGAAGAGCTGATTATTTAAATGGGCTTAAAATAGATTATTTAGTTTACCGAAATTCTCTTGGAACAGATTTGAGTATAGGTTTACCAAAAGGATATTTATTTTGTAGCGCTATGGCTGATACTAATAGGGGTAATATTGTTAATATGCCAACGGAAGAAGTGTTTACTTCACCTGATAGAATGCGGGTAAATGGCCGTGTTTATTCATCAAAAGTGCTTTTACATAATGGTAATATTATTGAAGATTTTTGGTTAGAATTTAAAAATGGGAAGATTGTAGATTATGATGCTAGAAAAGGGAAAGCAATATTAAAAGGGATTATTGAAACAGATGAAGGGAGTCATTATTTAGGTGAAGTAGCCCTTGTTGATTATACCAGTCCTATTTCTCTTACGAATGTTTTGTTTAAAAATACGCTTTTTGATGAAAATGCCAGTTGTCATTTGGCAATTGGAGAGGCTTTTCCGGAGTGTATAGAAGGTGGGCTAAATAAATCAAAGGAAAAATTATTAGAATTAGGGCTTAATATGTCTCATGAACATGTTGATTTCTTTATTGGAACTAGTGATTTAGAAATTAAAGCAGTATTGCAAAATGACTGTGAAACCGTTATAATGAAAGACGGGAATTTTGTGGAGGTTTAATTATGAATTTATATGAAGATTTAAAATGGCGAGGACTTTTAAAAGATATATCAAGTCCGAAAATAGAAGAATTATTAAATGGGGGTGGAGTTACCTTTTATATTGGAACAGATCCAACAGGGGATTCTTTACACATTGGACACTTTTCATCTTTTTTAATAGCTAGTCGTTTAAAAAAGGCTGGTCATAATCCTATTTTACTGATTGGAGGAGCAACAGGATTAATAGGTGATCCTAAACCAACAGCAGAGCGAGCAATGATTACCAAGGAAGAAGTGGCTAGAAACGTTGAAGCATTAACGAGTCAAGTTAAAAAGATTTTTGGCTTTCAAGTTGTTAATAATTGGGATTGGAGTAAAGATATTAATTTTATTGATTATTTAAGAGATTATGGAAAATACTTTAGTGTAAATTATATGCTTGATAAAGATATTATTAAAAGAAGATTAGAAGCTGGTATTACTTATACCGAGTTTTCCTATATGATTATGCAATCCCTAGATTTCTTGTGGTTATATGAAAATAAAGGCGTTACAATGCAAGTGGCTGGACAAGATCAATGGGGAAATATTACAGCTGGTATAGATTTAATTCGTAAGAAAACAGGTAAGGAAGCATATGGCTTTACAGTACCACTTATTACCAAAAAAGATGGTACGAAATTTGGTAAGAGTGAAGGAAATGCTATATGGCTTGATATAAATAAGACTAGTAGTTATGAGATGTATCAATTCTTTATTAATACGGAAGATGAAATGGTTGTTGATTATTTAAAGAAATTAACTTTTTTATCAAAGGAAGAAATAGAAGAGTTAGAAAAAATACATAAAGTAAAACCAGAACTTCGTATTGCTCATAAAAAATTAGCAGAAGAAGTAATTACCTTCTTACATGGACATGATGAATATTTAAAAGCTGTAAGAATAAGTGAATCGCTATTTAGTGAAGATGTTACTAATTTAACGAGTGAGGAAGTTATTAGTTCATTAAAGGGAGTTCCAAGTGTAAATGTGATTTTGGACTCTACAATTGTCGATATGCTTGTAGATAGTAAGATTGTAAATAGTAAAAGAGAAGCTAGAGAATTTGTTAGTGCCGGTGCTATAAGTATTAATAATAAGAAAGTTAGAGATTTAGATTATGTGGTAGATGATAAAGATACTATTGAAGGAAAAGTTTTAATTATTAAAAAGGGAAAGAAAAATTATTATTTAGGTATGATTTAGAAATTGGGCTAAAAACCAGTTTCTTTTTTAATGTTTACATATATTATGTTAGAAAGAGTGGGTTTTTTATGAATAATCAAATGTATCGTCCAAGACCACCTAGACCAAATGGAGGTCAAGACCGTTTTATTTTTCCATTTTTAACGGGAGCTTTAGTTGGAGGAGCAGCTGTAGGACTTACTAGACCAAGACCTATTGTAAATGTAGCTCCTCAAGGACCTATATATGGTCCTAGACCACCTTATCCAGCTCCTTATTCTTATTATTCTTATGGTGGTTTTGTACCTGGACCTTATGGATATTAAAGTATACTTCGGTATACTTTTTGGGTGAATAACAAAAAATGGTATTGAATTTCTATATAGTTTATGATTAAATGATTATAGAGGTTAGAAGTATGAAGAAAGTATTAATTATTATAATTGTTGTATTAGCACTTGGTGTTATTGGTTATGGAATTTTTTATGTGGCAACACATGATTTTAAAGATAGTAAAAGAGAAAGTGAAAGCACAAATGTAGAGTTAAATCAAAATGATATTGAGGCTCCAGATAAAGATAGTGTTAAATTAGTTGAGACGAAAGAAATAGATGGTTCTTTTGTTCAAAAATATAACATTGTTATGAATGGTCAAGAAAGAATTTTGGAAGTACAATTTTTAAATCGTAATAATAAAAATATAAAGGAACAATCTTTAACGGGGGAGTTTAGTGGGGTTACATTATATGCTTATTATGAAGAATATGATAAAGAAGCAACGGTATATGATGCTAGTATGATTGATCGAAGTTTTAATGAAAATAATTTTAACTTTATTAAAGGTAGTGATGGTGATAGTTACTTATTAATTCATACTAATATTTATGATGATGGAACAGGGGAAGAAGATAAGTTATATATTTTAAATGAAAATTTAGAATTTGTTAGTAATGATTTAGTAGATTATGGAACTAATAGTAGTGTAGGTATGAGTATTATGTCTACTTATACAAGTTATACTTTGGAAGAGGAAGAAAGCCCTTGGTATACAGATGATTTTAATGCTTGTTCATCACCATCTAATTGTTATATCAATGTAAAAGTTGAAGATAATAAAATATATTATTTAGTTCCAGTGTTAGATGAAGTTAAGGAAGATATAGAAGAAGAAAATACTAGTGAAGAAGAAACAGAAGAAATAAAGACTTATGGGGAATTAGAAGAAAGAGTGTATACTGTTAGTGATAATAAATTAGAGTATGAAGTTGTAAAAAGATATAAAATTACAAGTGTTAGTGGACTTACAGAATAGTTGTAAAGTATGTGTTTACGCATGCTTTTTTGTTGGTTGTCCAAAATGGATGTTTTAGGAAAGAATTCATTACACTTGGGTAAAGTTGTTTTGCGGTGTAAATGAGAAAAATGAAACTTACGAAAGGGAGAATTTTTTTAGATTAGATGAGGATCAAAGACGTCTGTATTCAATAATGAATGTTAGAAATAATGATTTATGGAGTTAGAACAAAAGGAATTAATGGCAATAGTATTTATGTATATGTAAAGCTATGATAAGTGTGTTTTGAGTTTCGGTGAAAAAAATAGTTGACAAGAAAAAATCAGAAAATGTTGATAACTTTTTCTGATTTTTGATTGA
>CALVQM010000040.1 GCA_944358125.1 uncultured Bacilli bacterium | reverse complement strand
CATATTTTAAACCGTACAAAAAGCAGATATATTTCAATCTACTTTTTATTCTCTGTACTTAAACTTTCGGAAGAACCGAAATATCTGGCTTCTCTTTTTAAATCTCTTTCTTTAATAGAGGCACGTTTATCATATAGTTTTTTACCTTTACATAAACCAACTAAAACTTTGACATAATTTTTTTTAAAATAAAGTTTTAGAGGGATTAAAGTAAGACCTTCGGTGCTTACCTTTTCTTTTAACTTTTTGATTTCGCTCTTGTGAAGCAGTAGTTTTCTTGTTCTTCGCTCATCATGATTGAACATGTTTCCTTCTTCATATTTTGCTATATACATGTTTAGAATAAAAGCTTCATTATTTTTAATGGTAATAAAAGTGTCTTTTAGGTCAACACTTCCTTTACGGATTGATTTAATTTCGGTGCCAACAAGAGAAATACCAGCTTCAATACTATCTAAAACGGTATAGTCAAAGTAGGCTTTTTTATTTTTTATTTCGATCATATTTATCACTTTCTATCTCAAAATCTATTTGGGCAGTTTCTTTAGAAGCACTTATTACACGAACTTTTAGTTTATCGCCAATTCGATAAGTTTTTTTGGTACTTTTACCAATTAGGGAAAGTAATTCTGGTACATATTCGTAGTAATCTCCAGGAATATTGCTAATATGGACTAAACCTTCTACGAGATTTGGTAGTTCCACAAATATTCCGAAGGAAGTGACACTACTGATGAAGCCATCATATACTTCACCAATGTGACTTTCCATGTATTCAGCCATTTTCATGTCGTTTACGTCTCGTTCGGCGTTAGTTGCAGCCAGTTCTCGTTCACTGGAATGTTCCGCGATTTCTACTAAAGAATTTTCTAAATAATTGATGGTCGTCATACTGAAGTCTTTTTCAATTAGATATTTTTTTAATAATCTGTGAACAGTTAAGTCGGGAAATCTTCTGATTGGTGAAGTAAAATGCGTATAGTTTTTACTTGCTAGGCCAAAGTGACCAATGTTGGTTTTAGAGTATTCCGCTTTTTTCATGCTTCTTAAAAGAAGGGTGGAAAGAATTAAAAATTCTGGTTTATCTTTTAATTCATTTAAAAGTTTTTGCATGGTTTTAGGGGTTGTTTCTTTGATGTTAGTTTTTATTTGATATCCTAAAGCTTTTACTAAATTTAAGAAATCTGCAATTTTTTCAGTATTTGGTAAGTCATGAACACGATAGATAAAAGGAAGAGCCATGTTGCTAATATGGGTGGCAACTGTTTCGTTGGCAGCGATCATAAAGTCTTCGATTAAAGCTTCACCAGCATGTTGTTCTCTTTTTTTGATATCAATGGCTTTTCCATCTTTGTCTTGCATGATTTTAGCTTCGGGAATATCAAATTCAATATAACCACGCGCAACTTTTTCTTTTCTTAAAATTTTGGCTAGTTCCTGCATTTCCTTTAATTTTTCAGCATAGTCTTCATAACCATCGGGTGTGTGATTGTTTTCTAAAATTTCATTGACATTATCATAAGTCATTTTTTTTCTCGATTTAATATAACTTGGAAAGATATCATAATTCGTGATTTTACCATTTTTATCAATGTCCATTACACAACTCATGGTTAGTCTTACTGTGCCTTCATTTAATGAGCAAATACCATTTGATAGTTTGTGAGGAAGCATAGGTATTACTGTATCGGCTAGATAAGCTGAGGTTCCTCTTTCATAAGCATCATCACCTAAACCAGTATTTTCTTTTACATAATGAGATACATCGGCAATGTGAACACCAAGCGTGTAGTAGTCATCATGTTTTTTTAGACTAATCGCATCATCAATATCTTTGGTATCAGCACCATCAATGGTGAAAATCATTTCACTCGTTAAATCTATTCTTCCTTCTAATTCACTAGGATTTACTTCTTCGGGAATATTATTTAGTTCTTCTATGGTTTCCGGACTAAATTCTTCAAATATGCTATATTTGTAAGCAATACTTAAGATGTCTATTCCGGCATCATCTTTGTGACCAAGAATTTTTAGGCAATCAGCAGTATAGGTTTTATTATCGATTTTTTTATTTAGTTTTGCTAAAACTTTATGACCTTCAACGCAATTTTGGCTCGTTTCGGGACTTAATATGATTTTTAAATTTACTTTATCATCATCGGGTTGTAATATTTTTTTCTTGCCTATTACTTTAACTTCCCCAACAATATTTTTTAAATCTCTTTTTACAATCTTTAATACTTTTCCTGCTGGTTCTAGTCCTTTTTCGGTTACTTCAACTAAAACAGTATCATCATTTATGGCCCCATTCATATCGTCTTTGGCAATATAAATATCATCTTCTTTATCTAATAGTAAAAAGCCAAATCCTTTTTTATTTACGGATAATTTTCCTATTTTTAAGCCTGGACAGTTTTTCATTAATAAGTATTTATCTTTTTTGGTTTTAAACACAATAAAATCATTTACTAGTTCTTCCATGTTTTTTTGCAATTCTTGATAATCTTCAACGGTAGTTAATTTTAGTAAATCGTTGATTTCGATTAAAGTTTTGGCTTCATGAATATCTTTTAATACATCTAATATTTGATCTTTCATTTTTTACTCCTTTCTCTTACGAATGCTTTTTCTTCGGTTTTATTTTTTAGCCAGTTCATATAATAATTAATATAACATTCTCCACATACTGATTTGTAAGTTACACTTTGTTTGCCATCAATTGCGACTTGGTTTCCTTCGAAAGTAGGAATGCCATCAACTAGTCTTAAGTTTTGGGTGGCCTTTCTTTTTTTGCATTCACAAAGTGTTTTTAATTCTTCGATGGAATCAGCGATAGCCAGTAATCTTGCTGAACCAGGAAATGGTTTCATTAAAAAGTCACAACGTAAACCGAAACATAAGACGGCTATATTCATTTTTTTACTGATATAGTAAAGCTCATTGATTTGGGTCTCATTTAAGAATTGAGCTTCATCTACTATAATAGCATCTATTCTTTCTTTTTCTTCTAATTCCTTTTTTATTATTTCGATAGGGGATGATGTTTCGGATAGTAAATGGTCCACTTTTCTTTCAATGCCTATTCTACTTACTATCCTGCTATCACCCTTTGTGTCTATAAGGGGTTTCCAAACTTGTATGATGCCATTTTGTTCTTCATAATTGTGCGCTACTTGCATTGCCATCGTTGATTTACCGGCGTTCATAGCACTATATCTAAAATATAATTTTGCCATATTTTTCCTCCTAACTTATTTTATATTTTTGTTCATTATTTTCATAGTAAATGTTTATAACTTTGGAATTATCCACATCTTCTTCACTTAAAAGTCCTTCTTTAATTAGAGTATCAGTGGTAATACTGCATCCATTTGTTTTACATGTTTCTTTTAGTTCTTCATTTTTGTTTAATTCTAAATAGACATTTGCAGCCGTAGCAATAATATTATTCATTGATTCTTTTGTCATTTTTTCTTTGCTTTCAAAAATGTTTAATACATTTATGGTTAAAACAGTGGCAATAACAGTCATAATAGCAATAGTTGCTAAAAGTTCTATTAGTGTAAATCCTTTCTTATTCATATTATCACCATCTTAATTATAAACTATTTGGGTGAATATTGAAAGAAGTAGAGGTTAGTTTTGTAAAGATTATTGAAACATTTTTAGGAATAATTTAAAATATTTCAGTAGTAGTGAAAAATTTTCTTGACATGTATAAAATGTTTCAGTATAATTAAAGTGGTGATAATTATATGATTTATAGGGAACATTATATAGCTCCTATTAGGGATTTTTATGATGATGATTTAATTAAGGTTATAACAGGGATAAGACGTTGTGGGAAATCGGTTGTTTTAAATCAAATAATGGATGAAATTAAAGAGAAAACTGATAATGTTATTTATCTTAATTTTGAAGATAAAAGGACAAACTTATTAATTTCTAATGGTATAGAATTGATTAATTATGTAAATGAAAATCGTAAAGATGGTAAGTGCTATTTATTTTTTGATGAAATACAGGTTTTGAGTGGTTGGCAAGATGCTTGTAAGACTTTGCGACTTTATGATAATTCTCTTTTTATTACGGGTTCTAATTCTAAACTATTGTCAAAAGAATTTACCAAAGAGTTAAGTGGTAGATATGTTTCCTTTCGTATTAAGCCATTTGTTTATAAAGAAATTTTGGAATATACGAAACAACTTGGAAAAGATTGTTCTGTTTCTGATTATCTTGTTTGGGGTGGTTTTCCGAAGAGATTTGAATTTAGTAATGAAGCTGCAACTATTCGGTATTTAACTGATTTAGATGATACAATTGTTATTAATGATTTAATTAATCGTTATAAAATACGGAAAGTGGATTTGTTTCATAAAATTGTTAATTTTGTTTTACGTTCAAATAGCAGAATTATATCTAGTAAATCTATTTATAAGTTTATTCAGGATAATCATGAAAAGTGTTCAATTAATACTGTTATCAAATATTTGGGTTATTTGGAAGAAGCTTATATTATTGATAAAATAAGTTTGTATTCTAATAAAGTAAAAAGAGAGCTTATTTATTATTATAAAATCTATAATGAAGATGTTTCTTTTAATTCTATACGTTGTTTAGATAATCGTTATGATTTATCACATAATTTAGAAAATATTGTTTATAATGAATTAATTTATATGGGATATCAACTTTATGTTTATGATAATCGAGGAAAAGAAATAGATTTTTTAGCAGTTAAGGATAATAAAAAGTATTATATACAGGTTGCTTATAGTATTCTTGATGATAAAGCGTACGAAAGAGAATTTAAGGCATTTGAAGGATTTGATAATATGGCAAAAAGAATCATTATTACCAATGATGATATAGATTATTCTACTAGTTTAGTACAACATATTAAATTAAAAGATTTCTTATTAATGGATTCTTTAGATTAAAATATTAAAAAAGTTGCGAGATAAATTCTGCAACTTTATTTTTGATTTAACATTTTCTTTAGGAAAATACCTGTGTAAGAATTCGGATTTTTGGCTACTTGTTCAGGAGTGCCGGTAGCAATTACTTCACCACCAAGATTTCCACCTTCTGGACCTAAATCGATAATATAATCTGCTACTTTGATTACATCTAGGTTATGTTCAATTACAATAACTGTATCACCATTGTCGACTATTCTATTTAAAATTTGTAGTAATTTTTTGATATCTTCACTATGTAATCCGGTAGTTGGTTCATCAAGAATGAAAATACTTTTGCCGGTAGGTTTCTTTTGAAGTTCTTTTGCTAGTTTTACACGTCCGGCTTCCCCACCTGATAGGGTTGGGGCTGGTTGGCCAAGTTTAATATAAGATAATCCAACTTCATCCATTACTTTTAATTTATTATATACTTTAGGGATGTTTTCAAAGAATGGTAAAGCTTCAGATACACGCATATCTAGGACATCAGCAATATTTTTGCCTTTAAATTTAATTGCTAGCGTTTCTTTGTTGTATCTTTTACCGCCACAAACATCACATGGAACATATACATCTGGTAAGAAGTGCATTTCGATTTTTTTTACACCATCACCCCAGCAGGCTTCACATCTACCACCTTTGACATTAAAAGAGAACCTTCCTTTATCATAGCCATGCATTTTAGCTTCTTTCGTATTGGTAAATACATCTCTGATATCATCAAATACACCAACATAAGTAGCTGGGTTACTACGTGGAGTTCTACCAATTGCATCTTGGGTTATATGAACTACTTTATCTATGTTTTCAATTCCTTTAATCTCTTTGCATGCACCAGGAATTTGTTTGGAACCATTAATCCCTACAGCTAGTGTTTTATAAAGAATTTCATTGATTAATGATGATTTACCACTTCCGGAAACACCTGTTACACATACAAATTTGTTTAGAGGTATTTCTACATTAATGTTTTTTAAGTTATGTTCACTTGCTTTTATAATTTTTAGAGATTTGCCACTCCCTTTTCTTCGTTTTTTAGGAACTTCAATACGCTCTTGGCCGGATAAGTAACGACCAGTTAACGAATTGGGATTTTTCATGACTTCTTCGGGAGTGCCGGCTGCTATTACACGTCCACCAAATTCACCAGCGCCTGGGCCAATATCGACTAGATAATCAGCTGCAAGCATAGTATCAGTATCATGTTCTACAACAATTAAAGTGTTTCCTAAATCACGCATTTCTTGCATCGCTTTAATTAATTTTTCATTATCTTTTTGGTGTAAACCAATACTAGGTTCATCAAGTACATATAAAACTCCCGATAACTTGGAACCAATTTGGGTAGCTAGACGAATACGTTGAGCTTCTCCTCCCGATAGGGTACCAGCACTTCTGGATAATGTTAAATAACCCAGACCAACATTGATTAAAAAGTCTAATCTATTTAGTATTTCTTTTGTTACTAAGCCACTTATCTCTTGTTCTTCTTTGGTAAGTTTTAGTTTGGCAATAAAATCTCTTAATTCTAAAATACTAAAGTTAGTTACTTCATAAATGTTCTTTTTATTTATTTTAACCGATAAAACCATATCATTTAGTCTTGCACCATGACACTTTGGACAAGGAGATTCGACCATGTACATTTCAATCCATTCTCTTCGCCAATTGCTAGTTGTTTCTAAATGTAATCTTTCTAATTTGTTGATAATTCCTTCATAATAATCAGATACATAACGAACATTACCATTTTTAGATACATATTTAAAATCGATTTTATCTTTTGAACCATATAAAATAATATTTAATTCTTCTCTGGTAAAATCTTTTAGGGGTTTATTAATATCAATATTGTAATGTTCACAAACGGTTAAAAGTTGAACGGTATCCATATTTTCTTCATTACTAATTGTTTTAATACCGCCTTCTAAAATACTTAAGTTTTTATCAGGCATTAGTAGGGCTTCGCCAATTTTTAGTTTAGTACCTAACCCTTTACATTCTGGACATGCTCCATATGGGGCATTAAAAGAAAATAATCTTGGCTCTAATTCAGGAATAGAGAAGTTGCAATGAGGACATGCATAAGATTCACTCATTAGTATTTCTTCTTTACCTATGACATTAATTAATACTTTGCCATCTGCTAGTTTACAGCTGGTTTCTATGGCTTCAAAAATACGGCTTCGTTCTTCCGGATCTAACACAATACGATCAACTATAACTTCAATGTTATCTTTGATGTTTTTTTCTAAAATAATTTCTTCATCTAATGAACGATTTTCGCCATTTACGCGAACTCTTGAATAACCACTTTTTCGTAATTCATCAAATAAATCTTTATGAGTTCCTTTTTCACCATGAACTACAGGAGCCATAATTTCTAGTTTGATGCCACTATCTAAATCCATAATTCGGTTAGTCATTTCTTCAATAGATTGTCTTGTGATAGGAATTTTGTGCTTTGGACAGTAAGGAATGCCAATACGTGCATATAAAAGTCTTAAATAATCATAAATTTCGGTAATAGTTCCTACTGTACTACGAGGGTTTTTGTTAGTTGTTTTTTGGTCTATCGAAATACTTGGGCTTAAGCCTTCAATAGAGTCGACATCTGGTTTTTCACTAATACCAATGAATTGACGAGCATAAGCACTTAAACTTTCTACATATCTTCTTTGGCCTTCTGCAAAAATCGTATCAAAAGCAAGTGATGATTTACCACTTCCGGATACTCCGGTCATAACAATTAATTTATTTTTAGGCAGTTCAATATCAATGTTTTTAAGATTATTTTCCCTGGCTCCTTTAACTATTATTTTATCCATGTAAAACACTCCTTTATATTAGTTTGGAATTAATTTAATAATTCATTACTAAAAGCATGCTTATTATACCATGCGAACATACGTCAGTCAATGGTAATTTGTTTGACAACTATAGGGTTTTATGGTATTATAACAACCAAACCAAAGGGGGGGTTTGTATGTATGAAGATAAGAGTGTACCTTTTCATATTAATTGGAAATCATTATTAATTAAGCTCGGTATATTGTTAGTAGTTGTTTTTGTTGTTATCTTTTTAATTTCTTTGTTTACAAAAGATGAAGCCAAAAAATCTAATTTTGGAACAAATTTAAGTGCGATGAGAGATGCCGCTACAGAATATTTTGTGGGTTCGAGATTGCCAAAAGATGTTAACGAAGCAAAAAGCATTACTTTAGAAGAAATGTTTGAAAAAAATTTGTTAGTAGAATTTTTAGATGAAGATGGTAATTCATGTAATACAACTGATAGTTATGCAGAAGTAACAAAGCTTGATGAGGAAAATTACCTGTTAGAAGTAACTTTAGTTTGTGAAAATGATAGTGATACGATAGTTAATACAATAAAAAGAGCAGTTCAAGATACGGATAAAGAAGATGATGATGAAACTAATGAGGTTGATACT
This sequence comes from uncultured Bacilli bacterium, assembly GCA_944358125.1. GTDB lineage: Bacteria > Bacillota_I > Bacilli_A > RF39 > UBA660 > Caccenecus. The sequence goes on along the minus strand of CALVQM010000040.1, from coordinate 3,850 downwards.
CCACAGATAGATGAACCTTCAGAAGAAGATAATGTTGATACCGATAAAGATAATAGTAGTAATAATCCAAATAAAAATAATGGGACTACGACTAATAAGCCAACTCATAACACTAATCAAAATACGAATGTTCATCAAAATACAAATGTTAATACAAACACCAATGTCAATAATAATACAAATACTAGCCATAATAGTAATACTAATAGCAATAATAATATAAATCATATTGTTACTAATACTTGTGGATATGGAAAAAAAGAATATGTTACTTTATATCCTTTAGCTTATGTTGTAGATGGTAATTGTGCAGTAGCTAGTTTATATACGTATGCGAATAAAGCTAATGATGTTTATATTAGAGAATATCAAAAATTAGTTCAAGAGATGTATCAATTAAATCCAGATATTATTGTAAAAACACATGATGGTAGTGATAGTTATATTACGCCAATTAAGAATACAGCTGGTACGGGATATGTTGGTTATCAAATGTTTTTTAAGGCAGTTATTAAAAATACATATTCTGAAAAAACAGTGTATGCTTATTATTTAGATTTAAATGGTAGTAGAAAAGTTATTGTTGATAATCGAAATAATATTTAGAATCCTTTGGGGTTCTTTTTTTGGCAATAAAAAGAGTAACCATATGTAATCTTTGGTTACTCAAATATACTGTTTTTTTAAGCAAGTGTTTCTTGAGGTTTAACAGTTGGAATGATGGATCCATCATTCTTTTTGGAGTGTGAACTTCAAGGAGCAGAGTATCTATAAAAATAAATTAATTTCTTACTTTATTTTTTTCTTGGCCCTCACCATTGCCATAGATACAGGCTTCGATCATACTAATTACTACATTGTTAAAAGAGGTGCTGTTTTCTTTCGCGATTTTCTCTACTTCTTTTAACAGCGAATCTTTAATATATAAAGATTTGTAACTAGCTGGATCTTTTTGCCTTGTTTGCCTTACAACAAAATCCATTTTCACACCTCATATATATTGTAATAGATTTTATCAATATAATAAAGAATAGAATTTTCTAATATATTTTTATATGATAAACAAATTTGTAAAATTAATAAAAAGTGGTTGTATAGTCATTAAGTCTTTTGTTATAATAGCGGTAGGTGAGTAATATGGATTATAAATTTACATCTAGATGTGTAGAAGATACTTTAACATTGGCAGAAAATGTCGAAAGTGAAAAGTTTTCGGGTATAGTAATATGCCTTAATGGTGATCTTGGTAGTGGGAAGACGGTTTTTGTTAAGGGATTTGCAGCATCTTTAGGAATAGTTGACAATATTACTTCGCCAACATTTACGATTGTTAAAGAGTATATGAGTGGGGAGATGCCACTTTATCATATGGACGTTTATAGGATTTTAGATAATGAAGATTTTGGAGTTGAAGATTATTTTAACAAAGATGGTATTTGTATGATTGAGTGGGCTGAATTAATAGAAGATAGATTACCAGAGGAAAGACTTGATATTAATTTTAAAATTATTGATGAAAATACCAGAGTATTAGTATTTATTCCTCATGGAGAAAGATACGAAGAGTTATGTAATGCTGTTTTATAATCTCACTTTTGTAGGTGAGATTTTGTTATCTAAAGGAGGTTTTTATGTATACATTATTTATTGATACTCATTATATCAGTTTACACTTGGCTTTATTTAAAGATGGTAAAGTTATAGAGGAAATTATAAAGAATGAAGCTAAACATTCTAGTTATTTTATTCCTTTATTAAAAGAATTATTAGAAAATAATAGCATACAATTTGAACAATTAAGTGGTATAATAGTAGTGAATGGACCAGGATCGTTTACAGGCGTGAGAATAGGGGTTGTAGTGGCTAAAATGATTGGTTACTGTAAGAATATTCCTCTTAAAGCAATATCATTTTTGCAAGCTTTGTCGTTAAAGTATGATAAAGATGTCACGATAGGTATTAAAGATCGGAATGGAGCTTTTGTTGGTTCCTTTGATAAAGATCATAATTTAAAGGGTGATTATTTTTACTTAAGTAATCAGGAATTAGAAGATTATCCTGAAAAAATTATAATAGATGATAGTATTAATTTAGATATGGTTTATAAGTATTTGGAAAGCAAAGAAGTTATTCCACCTCATTTGCTTAAACCTATTTATGTTAAGAAAATTGAGGTGAATAAATGATAAGATATGCTGATATTTATGATATTCCAAGAATAAATGAATTAGGAAGTTTACTAAACGAAAACTTTAGTCAAGTTAATTCGATTAATGAAATGTTAAATGATGGATATTCAAAAGTTTTAGTTTATATTAAAGATGATCAAGTAGTTGGTTTTATTACAGCGACTGATTTAAAAGAGACTTGTGATATACTACATTTAGTAGTAGCAGAAGAATATCGTCATCATTTAATAGCAACAAATCTTATTAATTATTTGATTGGTGAATTAGATGAAAATTGTACTTTGATAACTTTAGAAGTTGCATCAAAAAATATAGCGGCGATTAATTTATATGAAAAATTTGGTTTTGAAATTGTTAATGTGAGAAAGAATTATTATCCTGATGGAGATGATGCTTATTTGATGGCTAGGAGTAGTGAATGATGGATACTTATATTTTAGCGATTGAATCTAGTTGTGATGAGACAAGTATGGCTATAGTTAGAAATGGGTGTGAAGTAATAGCTTTAAGTATTACAACCCAAATGGATACACATGCTAAATATGGGGGAGTTATACCGGAAATAGCTAGTCGGATGCATACGGAAGCTATAACATTTGTTTTAGAAGACTGTTTAGAAAAAGCCGGAATGAAGCTAGAAGATGTGGATGCAATAGCAGTTACTTATGCTCCGGGGTTAACTGGTTCTTTGATGGTAGGAGTAGAAGGGGCTAAAATACTTGCTTTAATGTATCATAAACCTTTAATTGCTGTTAATCATTTGATTGGGCATATTTATGCGAATAATTTAGAAAATAAGATGGAATATCCTCTTCTTGCTTTAATTGTTAGTGGGGGCCATACAGAATTACTAGTGATGGAAGATGATTATAAGTTTAAAAAATTAGGAGAAACTTTAGATGATGCGATAGGTGAAGCGTATGATAAAGTAGCGAGAGTTGTAGGACTTCCATATCCTGGAGGACCTAATATTGAAAAGTTAGCTAGAGAGGGAAGTCATACTTATTCTTTACCAAAACCAGTAATGGATAATACTTATAATTTTAGTTATAGTGGACTTAAAAGTGCGGTTATTAATTTGGTTCACAATGAGATACAAAGAGGTAATGAGATAAAAAAAGAAGATTTAGCAAAAACTTTTCAAGATGTAGCAATAGATGAGTTAGTACGTAAAGTAGATAAAGCATTCAAAAATACGGGTATTAAAAGATTAGTCATAGCAGGAGGAGTTTCAGCTAATCAGTATTTAAAGAGTGAAATGAGTAAATTGTGTCAAAAATATGATGCTGAACTTTTAATACCAAGAATGCTTTATTGTACGGATAATGCAGCGATGATTGGGGCAGCAGCTTATCCTAAATATTTAAGAAAAGAATTTAGTTCCTATAACTTAGAAGTTAGTAGTAGTGCGGATATAGTTTAGTGATAATATAAAAGCTGTTAGAAAACAAATTTCTAACAGCTTATTTCTTAATTTAAATTTTCTATTTCTTCTTTAGATAATCCAGTATATTTAGCAATACTATTTATGTTTAAGCCATCTTTAAGCATTTTCTTTGCTGTTTCTATAATACCGGCTTTTTCGCCATCATCAAAAGATTTTACTTTTTCATAATCAATTTTATCTTGGAAGGTTGTTCCTTCTTTTTCTAAAAATTCAT
>CALVQM010000039.1 GCA_944358125.1 uncultured Bacilli bacterium | reverse complement strand
AAGGTAAAAATACCCATTTTTCCCTTTATTTATCGAAGAAATTATTAATTTTTGACCCCACTAAAAAGTGTTGAGCCAAAACACACAACTTAGTTGTGCTGTTTTTTTCTGGGATAAATATCTGCTAGACATCATAAAGTATTAATCTTTTAAACAGTTGATATTCATAATGAAAAGAAGTTAATACAAATTTAATCACTAATAATCCAACATGAAAATAAGAACGAATACGAATTCTTTTTCCTTTTACTTTCTTAGTTGTTCTAATTTTTATTTTCTTATAACATCTATTATTTTTACTGTAGTCAATACCTAGAATGGTAATTAAAGCTTGGGCAAGACAAAGACAAACATATAAATTGCCAAAAGCATATAAATCCGTTATTTGAGTTTCTTCTAAAAAATGTCCGTTCGTTTTTTGATTTTTAAAATTGAACTCAATTCCACTAAATCTTTTCATATAATCTTTAACAGCACTATTCATATCTCCATTTGTTAAAAGATATAATGGCTCTTTGTGATTGTAAGAAGGAGAAATAACAATATTGGTTTCAAATCGATGTTCTCTAGTAATAAAAGCATGGGGATAAAACTTAGATTTATAAATATAAGCATCTAATTTATTGATATTCTTCCAAATCGTATGACCTTCCTTTTTATCCATAGTTAAAGTGAGTAAAGAGCCTTTGGCTCTAATAGTATAAGTATCACCAATAATATTAATATAATCTAGAATTTTAACATGATTGCCAAACCATCTATCCGCTAGAAATTTTATTTTAGCATCAGGATTATTTAATTTAACTAAATCATGACAAGTTTTAATAGCATCTTTAAAGATAGGGTAAGTATAAGCTTCACTATCATGGTATTTAAACTCCTTGAACCATAATGGAATACCAGTTTTACCAACTCTTAACGTGAACATAAGAATAGTATATCTATCTTCTACATACATGTGATCTAAGGAAATGATTACTTTATTATCATCATGCTTTACTTTATAAGTAGACATGATATTTTGAATGAATTTAAAATAGAAATGATGAAAATCATAATTCGGATTACGAAGAGAACGAGTAATATAACGTTCTGCAGAATCAAGAGAAGTATTTTTTAAAGGAGCGATAGTAGAAGCGATGTCAGAGATGATGATAGATTCAGATTGAAGTAAAGAAAGAGAGAACAAAGAGATAAACTTCAGAAAAGGAAGAGGAAGATAATTTGCGTAAGAAAGAGATTTATCTAATAAATTCGAAAAAATATTTAAATTAGGACTAGACAAAGAGGAATTTTTATTATAAGATTTAGACATTGTACAACCACCTTTTTATGAATATTTTATATAATTGATTATATCAATTAGGTTGTACAATACCTATAAGAGAAATAAAAGGCATAATTCTAACTTAGAAAAATGTCTTTTTTAATATCATGGAAATTGAGACAAAAAATATCCGGTAGGGCGAGTGGCAATTGCTAATTTTTTTGGAGGAAATGAAAGATAAAACAAAAATATTATGTAGTTAAAGGAAGATATAAAGATTATATAGTATTTGTAAAGAGTGGTAATTTTTGGAACGCTTTTTATGGGGATGCTTTAATCATTCATTTTTTAACTGGTTATAATTTTAAAAATTATCGGGTTGGTTTTCCTTCTAAAGTATTAGATAAAGTATTAAATAGGGTTAGTAATTTAAATATTAATTTTGTATTAGTATATGAATTAGATGATATTGTTAAATATGAATATCCATCTAATTCATATACTTTTTATTTGAATGAATATATGGGTTTATATAAAAAGCTTGAAATAGATAAGTACTCTTGATAGAATATTATTTGAAGGTGTAATATGAAGAATGAATTAGAGAATTTTTTTAAAGATAAAACTATTGATAGTTTAGAAGATGTTAATAGTGCGATGAATGAGTTTGTTCTTAAAAGTTGGAAAGATTTTATTCATAATGAAATTAGTCCTGAACATTTAGAGGCACATAAATATTTGGATAAATGGGATAAGAAACATAATTTAAGAGATATTCATAAAACTTTAGAGATTTATCCAGATTGTTTTTTAGCTAAGCTTTATTTAGTTTTAGATAAAGATAGATGGGCATTGATTAGAGATTTAGAAGAAATGATGGATCAAGAAGAAAAAAGATTATATAAGACAGGTTTTATGAAGAAGTATAAGAAAGGTTTAGAGTTTACTTTAGATGGAGAAGATTATTTAAAGGGGATAAATGAACTTATTAAGGCTTATATAAGTATTGGAGGGTTTTCTAGAGCTGCTAAATTAGCAGAGAAAATACTTTTACTAGATAAGACAGATGTTCTTACTATACGTTTTATTTTAGCAGGTTTATATGCACTTTTAGAAGAAGAAGATAAACTTATGAAGTTATATCGTTCAAGAAAAGAAAAGTATATTCCTTATGATTTATCTTTTATGTGTTTATATTATAAAAGAGGAGAGTTTAAGAAAGCTCAAGAATATTTGGAATTAATTGATAAAAAGAATCCATATTTTATTTCTTATGTGGAAAAAGGGTTAGAAAAAGAAATGCCTAAAAATGCTAAATTGGGGGAAGAATCAGAAGCTATAACGGTTACGAGGGATATGGATTATTTAATAGATTTTACCCCTCATATAAAAGAATTTATTAGTAAAAGAGGTAATGTATGAAGAAAATAATATTAGTTTTATTTGTTTTAATTAGTGTTGGTTGTGGTAATAATACGATTAGTGATAAAATACCAGATGGGGCTTTTATTGATATAAAATTAGATGATATAGAAGTATTTAGTGAAGTATATGTTAGTGATTTAATAAGTGATACGAATGTTTCTATTGAAGATTATAAAATAGATACAGATGTTATTGGTAAGAAGGATATTGAGTTTTATTATACTTTTCAAAATAAGAAATATGTGTATCGGACTAGTGTAGAAGTAGTAGATACAGAGGCTCCTAAAATATTTGGAAGTAGTTCAAGAACGGTGTTAGTAGGTTATGAGGGTAACTTATGTAATGGTATTACTTATGGAGATAATTATGATGGACAACCAGAATGTAGGATTGAAGGAGATATAGATTTTGAAACTGCTGGTAAGTATGATGTAGAGCTAGTAGTAACAGATGTATCTGGTAATAGCACTAATTATAATGTAACTGTAAATGTTGTCGAAGAAATAGCAAGTAACAACAATAACAGTGGTGGAGGTAGTACTTCTAAACTGGCTTTTAGTGATGCTTATCGTAAGTATAAAACGGATAATACAGAACTTGGTATAGATGTGTCGGAATGGCAAGGAGATATTGATTATGAGGCTGTAAGAGAGGCTGGAGCAACGTTTGTGATGATGCGAATTGGAGTTAAATTAGATAGTGGTGAAGATCCGGCTTTGGATAAAAAGTTTTTGGATAATATAAAGAATGCTAAAGAAGCAGGACTTAAAGTAGGAGTATACTTATATAGTAAAGCAAAATCTTTGGAGGAAGCTATAGATGAAGCTAATTGGGTATTGGATACTTTAGATGGAGAGTCTTTAGATTTACCAGTTGTATTTGACTGGGAGATATGGAGTAATTGGAATAGCTATCATTTATCTTTTCATGAGTTAAATGAAATGCCAAAGGCATTTATTAAAACAGTAGAAGATGCAGGATATGAAGGCATGCTTTATGGATCTAAATTTTATTTAGAAAACTTTTGGGATGGTACTTATGATAATGTATGGCTTGCTCATTATGCTAGTAGTACGGATTATGAAGGATTTATGATGTGGCAATTTAGTAATATAGGTAGAATTGATGGAATATATGGGGATGTTGATTTAAATGTTATGGTAGTAGATTAAAACAGTGAAAAAACACTGTTTTAATTTGATTTAAATGACAGGAAACTAATTGACAAACATAAGTATGTTTTGTTATAATTTTGATATTAGAAAGTCAGGGTGGAATTATGGATATTGGAAATGAAAATAATATTTTATTTTATAATGATGATATTGGAAATATTAAAGTAGAAGTTATTATGAAAGATGAAAACGTTTGGTTAAATGCTTTATCTATAGCTAAACTTTTTAATGTAGATAGAAGTGTTGTTACAAAGCATATTAATAATATTTATTTGGAAGAGGAACTTTTTGAAGAAGCAACTTGTGCAAAAATTGCACAAGTTCAACAAGAGGGAAAAAGAAGTGTGACAAGACAAATATCCTATTATAATTTAGATATGATTATATCTATTGGTTTTAGAGTTAATTCTAAAAAAGCAATTAAGTTTAGAACTTGGGCTAATAAAATAATTAAAGAATATATGATTAAAGGGTATAATTTAGATGTGGATAGATTTAAGAATAATGGAGAAAATCTTTATTTTGAAGAATTGCTTGATAAAATTAGAGATATTCGTTCTAGTGAAAAAGTGTTTTGGAGAAAAATCTTGGATATTTATGCAACTAGTATTGATTATGATCCTAAAAGTGAATTATCTATTAACTTTTTTAAAACTGTTCAAAATAAAATGCACTATGCTACTCATGGTAATACGGCAGCTGAAATTATTTTTAAAAGAGTTGATGCTAATAAAAAGAATTTAGGACTTACTAATTTTAAGGGTGATGTTCCTACTAGGAAAGAAACAGAGATTGCTAAAAATTATTTGACCGAAGAGGAACTTAATGTTTTGAATAGAATGGTATCGGCTTATTTAGATATAGCAGAGATTAATGCTATGGATAGAAGACCTATGAAAATGCAAGATTGGATTAACGAATTAGATGGATTTTTCAAGTTAACTAGAAAAGATATCTTAAATCATAAGGGAATAGTAAGTCATGAAGAAGCTTTGAAAAAAGCTCATGCTGAATATGATAAATATGTAGAAAGACATTTAACACAAGTTGAAAAAGATTATTTGGCTGTATTAAATAAGACAGTTCTAGAACTGAATAAATAATTTACTCCAAAAAGTAGAAGTAAAATGTTCCGAATTTGGAAATGAAACTAGTGCTTGAAATTCAGTTTATTTTATATTATAATGTATATAGATGAAGGAAACTTCATAAAATAAAAAGGAACATTCAATATTCGTATGTTTGAGTGCTACCGAGAAATACTTGGTTGGCACCTAATTCATTGGATGAGTTAGGTGCTTTTTCAATTTAGCACTACAAATAGTAATGCTATGAGTAAAAGGATGATAATAAGTAATGAGGATATTAAAAAATCTTTCTTACTCATGTAGCATCACCTCCTGTCTTAAGACATGAAGGCAGCACCCAACTATTAAATGTTCCTAATAATATTATAATGGTTTTTGATATATTAGTCAATAAAATTGTATATTTTTGCTTTAATATTAAATTAAAAGAAATAGTTAAAAATACTTGTATTTTAGGAACTTTTGTGATATTATCTTTATTGCAAAAGTTTTTTTGCATATATTTTAGTATGTGGGAGGGAAGTTGACGGATTTGCCCTAGACCACTACCTTGAAAAACTTATTATTAGGAGGTGTTTTCATGGCAAAAGAAATCACAAGAAGAATTAAACTTCAAATTGAAGCAGGTAAAGCTACACCAGCTCCACCAGTTGGTACTGTTTTAGGTCCAGCAGGAGTTAACTTACAAGAGTTCTGTACAAAATTTAATGATGCAACTAGAGATAAGATGGGTGATGTTGTACCTTGTGAAATTACTGTTTATGATGATAGAAGTTTTGATTTCGTTTTAAAAACTCCACCAGCAGGATTTTTACTTAAGAAAGCTGCTAAGATTCAAAAGGGTTCTACAAAAGGTGCTAATGAAGTTGTAGCAACTATTACGAAAGAAGATTTACGTAAGATTGCTGAGACTAAATTACCAGATTTGAATGCTTATGATGTAGAAGCTGCAATGAATATTATTGAGGGTACTGCTCGTAATATGGGTATTGCTGTTAAAGGTGTTAATGATGCTGAAATGGCAGAACAAGCAGCTGAGGCAAGAAAAGAAGAAGCTGAAATGGCAAAAAGAGATGCTGAACTTGCAGAAATGGAAGCAGAAGTTAAAGAATTTAATGCTGATGTTCCAGTTGTTGGTGAAGAAGAAAAACAAGAAGAAGAAAATTAATTTTAATTATAAAGAGTCCGTCTTTTAATAAACCACAGTTAGGAGGGAATATTTTGAAAAAACATGGTAAGAAATATGTGGAAGCATCAAAAAAGGTTGATAGTACTAAATTATATAGTGTAGATGAAGCTATAAGTTTAGTTAAAGAAACTAGTGTTACTAAATTTGATAGTACTGTTGAAGTTGCTATTAAGTTAAATATTGATGCGAAGAAATCTGATCAAAATTTAAGAGGAAGTTTTGTTTTACCAAATGGAACTGGTAAGAAGAAAAAAGTTTTAGTTATTGCTAAAGGAGAGCCTGCAACAAAGGCTCGTGAAGCTGGTGCTGATTACGTTGGCGATAAAGATATGATTGATAAGATTTCCAAAGAAAACTGGTTTGATTTTGACGTTATAGTTGCTACTCCAGATATGATGCCTGAACTTGGTAAAATTGGTAAAGTTTTAGGTCCTAAAGGTTTAATGCCTAATCCTAAAACTGGTACTGTTACAACTGATGTTGTAAAAGCAATAGAGGATATCAATAAAGGTATGGTTCAATATAAGAATGATGCTAATGGTAATATTCATACTATCATTGGTAAAGTATCATTTGATAATGTTAAGTTAGCAGAAAATCTTAAATATGTAGTAACAACTGTTGCGAAAGCTAAACCAGCTAGTGTTAAAGGTGTTTTTATTAATAGTATAACTATTACTAGTACAATGGGTCCTGGTATTAAGTTAGATAAAAATTCTTTTGACATTTAATGTAAGTTATAATATAATATGTATTAGAAAAGCGAACCGAAGACAGTAGGGAGGTAACTTTAATAATCCTACCGAGGGGAGACTTAAAAATTCTTTTAAGCTTCCCGAAAGGAAGCTTTTTTAAAATTTTAAGGAGGAAGAATATGGCAAGTAGCAAAATTCTTGAGTCTAAAAAAGCTATTGTTAGTGAGATTGAAGATAAGATTAAAAATAGTGAATCTGTTGTTTTATTTGAATATCAAGGTCTTACTGTAGCAGAAGTTAGTGAACTTAGGAAAAAACTTAGGGAAGCTCAAGGTGAAGTTAGGGTTTATAAGAATACGCTTTTAAAAAGAGCTTTAGATGGCCTTAATATTGACCTTAATGGCTTTTTAGAAGGACCAAATGCTATTATGTTTGGTGCCGAGTTATTAGAACCAATTAAAGTTATTGCTGATTTTGCAAAAGAGCATGATAAGATGCAAATTCGTGTTGGTATCATAAATGGCGATGTTGCAGAATTAAGTGTAATTAATGAATATGCTAGTATTCCATCTTATGAAGGATTACTTACTATGCTTGCAGCTGGTATGATGGAACATGTAAGAAATTTAGCAATTGGTTTAAATATGTATGCCGAAAAATTAGAAAATTAGAAAGGATTGTGAGTTAAAATGGCAAAAATTACAAAAGATGAATTTATTAGTGCTTTAAAAGAAATGACTATTCTTGAAGTAAAAGAATTAGTAGATGCAATGAAAGAGGAATTTGGAGTTGATCCTAGTGCTGTAGCAGTAGCTGCTGCTCCAGCTCAAGCAGAGGATGCTGGTTCAGCTAATAAGACTGTAGTACTTAAGAGTGCTGGTGGAAATAAGATCGCTGTTATTAAGATCATTAAAGAAATCACTGGTCTAGGATTAGTTGAAGCTAAAGGTATCGCTGATAATGGTGGTAACTTAAAAGAAAATATTCCTGCAGATGAAGCTGAAGCACTAAAGAAACAATTAGAAGAAGCTGGCGCAGAAGTAGAATTAGTTTAATTATAGGGAGCTCAATTATTGGGCTCTTTTTTGTTAGACTAATTTATTTACTTTTAATATATTTTAAAGTATAATTGTTACAGGTGATAGAAGTGGATAGTAATTTGATATTAAATTTTATTTCAGGAATTGTAGTTTTAATTTTATTGTTAATTATTGGTTTTAATGTTAAAAATAAGAAGGTTCGTTATAATTCTATTCGTTGTTTAAAAAATGAAAAAGCTTTATTAGAAGAAAAAGTAGCATTTAATAAAGCTCATTTAAATGAAAATGCTGTTGCTTTACAAAATATGATTTATGAAGATACAATAAGAATTCAAAGTATTGATGATGAAATATCTTGGAGATATATACATTATATGGCACTTGGAAGTTTGCTATTTATCGTTTTAATTTTTAGTTTTACTTATTTGGTTACAATATCAAATTTAAATTAATTTATTATTGATTTTTAGTTCATTAATCGATATAATTAGTGTAGGATGTGAAGATTATGAAAACAAAAGTTAAAAAGGGTGAGGTAATTAAAGTTGTTCTTTTAGCAATTATTATTATTTGGATAATTATTTTCTTTATTGATTATTTTAGAGCTAGACAATCAAAAACACCACTTTTTTGCATAAGTGAAGAGACAAAGGAATATGATGATGGTACAGTTTACTCTTGTACAGGTTTGGGTTATAAAATGTATAAATATGATCGTAGTAGTGTAGATGCTACTGTTGAATTTGGACCATTTTTTATTAAAGAAAGAACAGAATAGTTCTTTTTTTGCTTTTGGTATGGTATAATAAGCTCTAGGTGATGTATATGCTTAATAAACATGGTTGGAGTTTACGAGAAATGTTAATATTATCAGGAATATTAATTGTCTTTTTGTTTATTGCAATTTATTATATTTTAATTATGTATAAAGATTTAGATTTAAATATTACTAATAATTATTATGATAATTTAGAGTCAAGACTGGAAGAGAATGCGACAGTTTATTTAGAAGATTATTATGAAGGAGATCTTTCTAGTGAAGAAATTAAAATTACAAGGGGTATGCTTCGAAGTTATGATTTGGATATAGAATTAAGAGATAAAGATGGGCATGTTTGTGCTGGTTATGTAGTAGCTAGAAGAACGCATGGAGAAGATGATATTAAAGCCTATATTAGTTGTCCTGATTATACAACAGAGGGATTTGAGGATTAATAATGAAAAAGACAAAGATTTTGTTTGTGATATGGGCTATTATTGTCGTAATTATTATAGTTTTATTAACAGTTATGGGATTTGTTCTTGATAATCGATATGAAAAATATCGGAATTTGGAGGAAAAATTAGAAATAAGTGCTAAAAAGTATGCTGAAGATAATGTTTTATTAGATGAAGATGATGGTGAATATATTGTTACATCTTTAGAATTAATAAAAGCTGGTTATTTAGATAATTTAGAGATAGATGATAATGTTTGCACGGGGTATGTAGTTATTCAAAATGATGGGGCTTATCAGTATGAAGCCTATATTAGTTGTAAGCAATATACTACAAAAAATTATGAAGATAAAAAATAAAGATTGGTTAGTTCCAATCTTTATTCAGTTCTTAAGGCTTCTACTGGGTCTTTTTTACTAGCCATTTTAGCAGGTATAAGACCGGCAATAACAGTTAAGAATATACTTATTATAACTAATATAATTCCTCCCATAACTGGTAGTTTAGCAATAGATGAGACACCAGAGAGATTATCTATAATGATATTTATTGGGATATTTAGGATAATGGTTACTATTATTCCTAGTAATCCTGCAGCAGCACCAATAATTAAAGTTTCAGCATTGAATACTCTGGATATATCTTTTTTAGAAGCTCCAATACTTCTTAAGATACCTATTTCTTTAGTTCTTTCTAAAACAGAAATATAGGTAATAATACCAATCATAATAGATGATACGACTAAAGAAATACTAACAAATCCCATTAAAACATAACTAATTATATCAATAATGTTGGATACACCACTCATTATAACTTCAATAATATCTGTGTAGCTAATTTGATTTTCTTCAGTGGTATTATTGTTGTAATCGGTTATTATGTTTGCTAAAGCTTCTTTAGAATCAAAATCTTTGGCATAAATATTGATAGTACTTGGTTTATTTAGATCAACAATGCCTAATTTTTCTAGGTTAGACTCATAAGTAGCACTAGCATTTTCTTGATAGTTTGCTAGAACTTCAGCTAATTCACTTTGAGAAAGTGAGGCTAAATAAGCTTGCTCTTCATGAGTTAGATTATTAATATCAAATTCTTCATTACTAAATTCACTATTAGTGAAAATATTGATGTTTTTATTTGCTAATTGTGCCTGGGCAATTTCACTTTCATTTATTTTATTTATTACGTATTCGGTTAATTCTTTGGTATAAAATACTCCTCCATAATTATTGGTTGTAATAGTTTCTTCATTGGGTTTTATAATACCTACTACTTTTAATTCTAAAGCATTATTTAGGAGATTTGTAATGTATTCTTCATCACTACTTTTGTTGATCCATAAATTACCTTCTTTAGTATAATAATCAGTATTTAATAAAACTTTGAATGTAATGTCTAGTAATTCGTCATAAGGATAAGTTAACTCATCTAAATTGTTTATTTCTTCACCATTCATTAAGGCGTTGTAATTAGCAACTAATTCTTCACTATCTAGTAAGCCAATTGAATATATGGTATAATCACTTATATAGTTATCTTTATTAACAACTAAAACAACTTCATTATAATTTTCTGGTAAGTGACCTGCTAGGACATCATATTGTTCTTCAATTAAGTTACGATTGTCTAACATTTCACTAAAAGCATTGTAAGAACTTACGCCACTAGAAAACATATTACTTATTTCGTTCATTTGGCCAAATCCTAGTTTATCCATGATTTGATCTGGATTAACTAAAGTGTAACCATCTTCGTTTTCTTTATAAATATTTAAATCTAAATTATAAGAATATTCTATAGCGTTGGCATATTCATTAAATTTGTTGCTGTTTTTATCTATATAAGATTTGAATGCTTCTAGGTTGTTGCTTTTTGCACCGCTTCCCATTAGAGATAGCATATCATTTGTAATATTCATAGAATGAATTTTATTGTCGTTGTGATTTTCATAAGTGGTTGTGCTATCCATCGCCGCATTTAATAATTCACCGGTATCCATTGTTGTTTCTTGTAGAGTAATAGGATAGCTAGATAGTGTGTCTTCTTCTACCCGATTAATATAGTTTTGCATACCACTTGATAGAGAAAGTATTAAAGCAATACCGATTATACCAATGGATCCGGCAAATGCTGTTAAAATAGTTCTACCTTTTTTGGTTAGTAAATTATTTAAGCTTAAAGATAATGCAGTTAGGAAGGACATGTTTGTTTTACCGGCTTTGGCTTGTTTATTCTTTTCTTCAATACCATCGTAAGGTTTAGAGTCATCAGTTACTTGTCCATCTAGTAACTTGATAATTCTGGTTGAATATTTTTCGGCTAAATCAGGATTATGGGTAACCATAATGACTAGTTTGGTTTTCGATATTTCTTTTAATAGTTCCATGATTTGGACACTTGTTTTGGTATCTAGGGCTCCGGTTGGTTCATCAGCAAGTAAAATATCAGGATTTCCAACTAGGGCTCTTGCTATGGCAACCCTTTGCATTTGACCACCACTCATTTGATTTGGTTTCTTATGGATTTGGTCTTCTAGCCCTACATCTTTTAAAGCTTTTATAGCTCTTTTTCTTCTTTCGGTTTTGTTTATTCCGGCAAGAGTTAGGGCTAGTTCTACATTGGCTAAAACTGTTTGATGGGGAATTAAGTTATAGTTTTGGAAGACAAAACCAATACTATGATTACGGTATGTATCCCAGTCTTTATCTTTAAAATTTTTGGTGGATTTACCATTAATGATTAAATCACCGGTTGTATATTGATCTAGTCCACCAATAATATTTAAAAGGGTTGTTTTTCCACAACCTGATGGACCTAAAATACTTACAAACTCTGTTTTACGAAATTTTAAATCAATTCCTTTTAAGGCACTCACACTATTTGTACCACTTAAGTACTTTTTGGTTATCTTTTTTAATTCTAACATAAATATTCCTTTCTTTTAAAGATTATATGTTTTTTAGCTTCAATAGTCAATGTTTTCGGTGGTAAAAAGTGTTGTTTTACGAAAACAGGCGTAGCGTTTCTTCTTTTTCCTTTAATTTGAGTGCGATATATTATCACGATTTTTTTAAACTTTTAAAACTATTGATAAAAAAGCAATATTGGTTTATGATTATATTGATGAATAGAAGAATGAAAAATCATTTTGAATAATTTGGAGGTAATCATGATTTATATAACAGGGGATAAGCATGCTGATTTTAGAGATGTATTTGGTTTTTGTAAGAATAATAAGACGCATTCGGATGATATTTTAATTATTTTGGGTGATGCAGGAATTAATTATTTTAATAATGAACAAGATTATATTTTAAAGGCGAATTTATCAAAGTATCCAATTACACTCTTTTGTATTCATGGTAATCACGAGGAAAGGCCAGAAAAAATAGGTACTTATCAACTTAAAGAATTTTATGGCGGAAAAGTATATTATGAGGGGGAATAGCCCAACATATTATTTGCTAGAGATGGAGAAATATATAATTTTAATGATAATAAAGTTTTGGTAATAGGTGGAGCTTATAGTGTTGATAAATTTTATAGATTAAGAATGGGATATAAATGGTATGCTAGTGAGCAGCCGGATGAAGCAACAAAAGAAAATATTTTAAAAGTATTAAGTAAATTGAATAATCAAGTGGATATCATTTTATCGCATACTTGCCCTTATAAATATTTGCCTAGAGAAATGTTTTTAAGTGGTATAGATGAGAGTACAGTTGATTATACAACAGAATATTTTTTAGATAAAATAGAAAATATGACAAAATACAATAAATGGTATTGTGGGCATTATCATACTGATAAAAGAATTGATAAAATGGTTTTTATGTATCATGGTATTGAAGAATTTGATAGTAATTATCATTAAGTGTAAGTAGTTACTCTGGGTAATAGAAGATATTATACAGATGAAATGTTTAAGTCTTTGTCTTTAGATATCCAGAAAATGAGATAGTGTAAAGCGAGACTACTGAAAAAGTAGACAAAGATTACTGTAAAGGAAGACAGTAGTCTTTTTATTTGATATAATGTAAATATAA
>CALVQM010000038.1 GCA_944358125.1 uncultured Bacilli bacterium | reverse complement strand
GTTATTTCTACCATATATTTTACCTCCATTTAAAAAACTGTGTTATTTCATTTACACAGTTAATTATAAACGGTCATCAAAAAGTGTCAGGACTTAAGTCCAGCAACTTTAAATGGATCAGAAGTCGTTCCTGAACCGGTTATTTCGGTATCAGCTTTAATATTAATTACTGGGCGCACACCATACGCGTCCATCGCGTACCAGCCGTCGAGGGTGCCACTGTCAGTCACACGGACCACGCCAGCACTGCCGTCGCCACACCAAGACGGAGACATGGTCCAGTAATATTGTCCTGTATATAGGTAATTATTAGTGTTACCACTACTTTTCCAGTATGGTATTCCAGCAAGCATGGCTTCATCAGCACTTATTAATCCGATTGGATATGTTAAGGCACCATTTCCAAATTCAAATTCATCTGTTGTATATATGTCATTTTTATTGCAACTTAAACTCGGGCTACTATTACTTATTCTTGTATATGGTTGATAATCTGTTGAGCTTGTTCCTGTTCCTGAACCACTACTTACCCGCCTATCTCCACAGAAGCCGGCATTTCCATCAATTTTATCAGAATTACTTGCTAGGTTTTTGCTATACCATGTATCCAATATTCCTTTTATTGTACTTGGATTAGTATTTGCATGAGTAGAATTATAGTCTGAACTATTACTTCCATACATATAACCTACATATTTATTATGACTAGACGGACTATTGAATGCACTAGTTCCTATTGTATCATCGTTAGTTGTACTGTAATCATTTCCAGCATATATAATTCTTATTGTTCCATCACCATTTATTCTTATTATTCGCCAATAAAATCCTGCAAACTGTACCCAGTTACTTGAGTTTCCTGTATAATAATAAGTAATACCTTTACCTTCATTTGTCCAATCTGTTGTTTGACCTGTCGGCGCATTGGAACTGGCTAAAATTACATCTTTAGGAGGTATAAATCCTACCGTCACTTCATCACTATCACTCGCTTCATTCTCTGCTGCATCTACAACCCTTACTGTAACGGTATGAACACTATCTTTTACTAATCCATCAAATGTATAGCTAGCTTCTTCACTTCTTACTTCTTCTTCATTATCTAGTTTATAGTAATAATAGTATATTCCTATATTATCGGTTGCATCTACTGTTATAGTAATACTTGTATCATCACTACTGCTATTAATAGCATTTATCACTGGTTTTTCACTGTCTGGTATTAAATCAAAATAAGCTGTACATTTCGTTCCTTTATTTCCTAATCCATTAAAATTTAATAAACCATTTTCATATACTATTTCAATAGCTTCATCTTTTTCATCATTTACTTCACATATAGATTGTTCGGTATTTAAAGTATATCCTACATGTGGTACTTTATCACTTGATATAGTCTCTCCATTTTTATTTAAATATACGGCCATCAAATTTAAATCAGATGGTGAAAAATTAATAGTTCCTTGTATTAAAGGTATACTTTGGGTTGTTCTATATTTTGCTCTTGTAAATGTAAGCACTACTGCACTTAACACCAATACTACTACTATTCCAATTATAATATTTCTCTTAATATGGCTTCTCTTTAATAATTCATATTTCATATCTCAACTCTCCTCCATGAAGTTCTACTTCATTTACTTAACTATATATTACCTGATACACTTAAAACGCGTATCTTAATATTAGTATACGCATATTACGGATATAAGTCAATACTCTTTTTACGAATATAGTAAAATTTTAATGGTGATTAGGATGGAAAGATTAAGAGATATGCGAGAAGACAGAGACCTATATCAATCTGATATAGCTAAAATATTAAATGTAAGTCAGCAAACTTACTCTAGATATGAAAATGATGATATTAGTATTGATAAAGATAGTCTAATTAAATTAGCCTTATTTTATAATACTAGTGTCGATTATCTTTTAGAGTTAACAGACGAAAGAAAACCGTATCCAAGAAAAAAATCATAGTGTTCGCTATGATTTTTATTTACAATAATTTATCATGAATTTTTTCTATAAAATTAATATCTTGAAATTTTAACTTCTTTATTTTTTTAGTAGCCATTCTTACTTCTATTTGAATTACATTGCTATGCTTAATGCTTATACCATCAATCGTTATAAAAATATCTTCTTTTTTTGGCATAAGTATTATTTTACTACTTTCTGGTATAACTAAAGCATTATCCAAATTATGATAGACATTATTTTTTATTGGGGCTATAGGCGTTATAACTAAAACACTTAAAGCATGATGTATTATTGGACCGTGATAACTCATATTATGCGCTGTACTTCCGGTATTCGTACTAATAAGGAGAGCATCCCCCGCAAATTCTTCTAATAAAGTATTATCAACTACTACTTTGCTTTCTAGTGTTCTTAAATTTTGATCACGAATAATTGCTTCATTTAAGAAGAAATAATGATCCTCTGAAGAATTAGTAGTAACAATTACTTTTCCTACATCAAGTTCTTCCATAACATAATTATTTTCTCTTAATCTTAAAATAAAGGGTAAGCAATCTTTAATTTGCACTTCTGGCATAAGCCTAAAGAACCCGTATGAATTCCTGTATAATAAATATCTTTAAAATCACTATCATGAACCATTTTAAGAAATGTTCCATCTCCCCCAATAGATATTCCTAAATCATAATCATTTTCATCTATTAAAAAAGAATGAAGTTCTAATTCTTTTTCGAGTTCTTTTTCTACTAACAAGCTTTTTTCTTTTTCATTCGTATAAATCTTAACTTTCTTTAACATTTAATCCTCCTAATTTGTAATACTTGCCATTTCTCTTTTAGCTCTAATCGTTTTATTTTCAATATTAACTCTTTGGACCACAAATAGCATAATAACAACATTAATCGTAAACGATCCTCCGTAACTTAAAAGAGGAAGTGGAACTCCTGTAAGAGGTATTAAAGCCAATATTCCAAGTAAATTAATCAATATATGAAATAATAAATATAAAAATACACCATAAGCTAAAATACTTAAACGTAAATTTTCGGCTGCTCTAGCAATTTTTAAAATACGCCATAACATAATCATATAACCAACAATTAATAAAATACCTATTAACAAACCTAATTCTTCTACAATAATTGGAAAGATAAAATCCGTATGGCTTTCCGGTAAATATAAATATTTTTGACTACTATTACCAAGTCCTACCCCAAATAATCCCCCATTATGAATAGCAATAAAGCCATTACATACTTGATAGCCGGTATTTTCTTGATATCTTTCACAAGGATTACGAAACTCAAATCTTTGAAGTTGCCTAGAATTAAATATTTCAGCTCCACTATATAAAAGAGCTAAAGCCGCTACTACTAAACAAACTCCCCCTATTTTTAATACCTTAACAAAGTTTTGTTTAACATAAGGAATACTTATAAAAATAAAGAAAACCATTCCACAAATAATTAAAGCCGTTCCAAAATCCGGTTGTAAAGCTATTAAAACCGCAATAAATAAACATATAGCAACAGGTATTAAAAAAGCATATATATTACTTACTTTTCTCTTTTCAAGTCTACTATAAGCAACCGCTAAAAAAACAATAATAATCGATTTTGAAAATTCACTTGGTTGCAAAGCAAAAGGCCCTAAATCATACCAACTTTGCGCATTATTAGTAATTCTACCATAGGCAAATAACCCGACTAAAGCAACAATTATTCCTACTATCGCCAAAGGAGCAATATATTTATATTTACTAGTAGGAAATCGAATAACTATTAAAAAGCCCAAAATAAAACTACCAAATAAAAATATAGCTTGTCTTAAGAAAAAATGATATTGGGGAACATGATATCTTAAAACAGTTGAGACACTTGATGCCGAAAATATCATAATAAGCCCTACAATACTATATATAATCATGATTATAAGTAACCATATATCCATTTTACTAAATAATTTCTTCATGATATACACCCTATATATAGTTTATCATATTCGCTATTTAATTAAAAGAAATTTTAAAAATTATAAAAATTTAATGTCAAAATGATGCCTAAATGAGTAAACTATAATAGATACATAAAGGAGGTATAAATATGTATTATTATGGAAATAATGGCTACTATGGTGGTAGCTATGGTGGATACCAACCTTGTAATACAGGATATGCAGGATATACTAGTGGCTATGGTATTGGTGCTGCTATATGGATTGTCCTATTTATTTTACTTGTTATTATTATTGGTGCTGGTTGGAGCTGGAATAATAATAACTAGTTGGTATCTATTCTTCTCTAAATTTAAATATCAATGTAAAAAGTGGATAGTAATATCTACTTTTTCATTTTACAAAACTCTAAATTTATGATAAAATAAAGCCACTTAAGGGGTGTCGTTTATGAAGTTACCAAATATTACAATTTTAGATGAAGTAGATAAGAGATTACGCCAAAAAAGTAGTGAAGTAACATTCCCTTTATCTACAAAAGATAAACAAAATATCGAAAATATGCTTACCTATCTTAAAATGAGTCAAATTCCCGAATATGAAGAAGAATACAATTTAAGAGCGGGTATGGGTCTTGCCTATATTCAAATTGGCATACCCAAAAGAATATTTGTTATCGTTGAAGAATTAGAAGATGAGTCTTTTAAAGATTATATTATTATTAACCCGAAAATTATTAGTCATAGTGAAGAAATGATTTATGTAGGTGAAGGTGAAGGTTGCTTAAGTATTAACCGAGAAGTAGAAGGAATTGTTCCTAGATTTGCTAGAGCAACGATTGAATATCAAGATACCGAAGGAAATAAAAAACGTATTCGTGTTCGAGAAGATATTGCTATTGCTTTCCAACACGAAATTGATCACTTAAATGGCATCTTATTTATTGATCGTATTGATCCTAAAAATCCCTTTAAAAACGCTGAAAAATATCGGGAAATATAAAAACTGAAGGAAAAACAATCCCTTCAGTTTTATTTTGCTTCTTCTAAATTAACACTAACTATTTTACTAACCCCCGACTCTTGCATAGTTATACCATATAAAATATCGGCATATTCCATTGTTCTTTTCTTATGAGTAATTAATATAAATTGACTCATATTTTTCCTCTCTTGTAAATATTTACCAAAAGTATCTACATTTGCTTCATCTAAAGCTGCTTCTACCTCATCTAAAATACAAAAAGGACTTGGCTTAACATTTAAAATGGCAAATAAAACAGCAATAGCGGTTAGTGTTTTTTCTCCCCCGGATAACAAGCCAATAGAATTTAGCTTTTTTCCTGGAGGTTCTGCTTCTATTTCAATACCTGTATTTAATAAATCATCTGGTTCGGTAAGCTTAAGAGTACCCCTTCCCCCTTTAAATAAAGCTCTAAAGACATGATTAAATTCCTTACTAATAGCATCAAAAGTTGTTTTAAATTTTTCTGTCATGATTTTATCCATTTCGGTAATAATATTCGTAAGTTCCAAACTAGAGTCTTCTAAATCTTTACTTTGCTTCATTAAAAATTGATATCGTTCATTAACACGTTCATATTCTGCTATAGCACCCGTATTTACTTCTCCTAATGAATTTATTTCTTTTTTTAAAGTATCTACTTTACTTCTTGCTAAAGGCATAGGAATATCTAACTCATAATTACTATTAGCATATTCATAAGTAATACCATAACTTTCTGATAAATTAAGAAGCAAATTATCTAACTTCACATCATATTTTCCCAGTAACACTTCTTTTTCTTTTAAAGTATTTTGTACACGGTTATATTCGGAATTAGCCTTATGATTTCTTGACTCTATCTCATTTATTTTTAAAGCTAAATCAGATTTTTCTATCTTAAGTTTATTAAGTTCATTATTAATGATATCTTTCCTACTAGCTACTTGGGTTAATTCTTCTAAAATACTTACTAGCTTTTGATCTAATTTATTGGTTCCAATCTCTTCATTACCCTTAATTTCCAATTCTTTTTTCGCTAAATTATCTTCAATCGTTCTTACTTTATTAGTTCTTGTATTTAAGATTTCATTTAAATTAATTAGTGTTTTAGATAACTCGCTTGCTGATCCCTCTAAAGACATAAAAGCATCATTAAAATCTTTATATTCTTGATTTAAATTTTCTAATTCAATTTTCGTAATTTCTAATTTTTCTTCTAATTCCGTTACTTTTAACTTGTCATTAAAAGAACTATTGTTATTTTTATTACTACCGCCTGTAATAGAACCACCAATATATAATACTTCCCCATCTAAAGAAACTATTTTATAACGATAATCAAGTATTCGCCCCACTTTATTTAAAGCATCAATATCTCTTACTACTAAAACATTACCTAATTGATTTTTAATAATCGCTTCATATTCTTTATCATATTTAACTAAATTACTAGCAACATCAATTAAACCACTTACATCTTTAATTTTAGCCAAATCACTATCTGGTATATTTCTTGCTTTAATAATATTTAAAGGAAAAAAAGTAGCTCTTCCTAAATGATTTTCCTTTAAATAATCAATACATTCTTTACTAGATGCTTCATCTTCTACTACTAAAAAACTAGATGATGCCCCTAAACTAGTACTTATAGCTTCTTCATACATTCTTTCTGTTTCTATTAAAGCTCCAATCGTATTGTGAACTCCTTTAAGACGCATATTATTAAGAACACTTCTAACTGCACTAGGTAATTTAGAATGATTATTAATATTATCCCGAAGTATCTCTAGTTTATTTTCTAGTACCAATATTTCTTTCGCATGATCATTAATTTTATTAGTCAAAGTATTTCTTTTAACTTTTTCCATGATTAAATCATTATCAATTTTATCTTTACGAATAGACTCTTCTTTAATATCCTTAATAACATCATCTAATTTCATTTTTTCTGTTGCTAATTCTTTTTTCAAAGCAAGTTCTTCTTCTTTTAACTTGATCATCGCTTCTTCTAAATTACTTTGGTTAGAATTATATTTTTTTCGTTCCATCGTAACTAATTTTTCGGCTTCTAAACTCGCTAAATTTTCCGTTAAATCTAAAAATTCATTATTTTTTTTCGTAATCACTTCTTCTAATTTCAAACTTTCTAGTTTTAACTTTTCTAAAGTACTTGTATCTTCAGCACCCGTTGAAGTCATTTTCGCCAGTTCTTTTTCTAAAATATCTACTTCGGCTTTTATTTTTTTATAATCAATATTAATAGAAGCAACATCATTAGCAATTAACGCTATTTCAATATTTTTTAATTCTTCTTTTAAACTTATGTATTTTTGAGCCACTTCACTTTGTTTTTTTAGTGGTTTAACACTTTTTTCTAACTCATCAATAACAAGCTTAATCTTGGAAATATTTTCTTTCGTTTTTTCTAGCTTTTTCAAACTAACTTCTTTTCTCTTTTTATATTTTAATACTCCTGCTGCATCTTCAAAAATAGTCCTTCTTGCTTCTGGTTTACTACTAATAATATCAGCAACACTACCTTGGGAAATAATATTAAAAGAGTCATTGCCTGCACCTGTATCCAAAAATAAATCTGTAATATCTTTAAGTCTTACCTTACTATTATTAATATAATATTCATTTTCTCCCGTATTATAAATAACTCTCTTAACTTCTATTTCCGTAAAATCACTATTTAAATAATGATCTGTATTATCAAATACTAAAGCAACATAAGCTCTAGTTTGGGGTTGTCTTGTTTTAGAACCAGAAAATATGACATCACTCATTGTATCTGTACCCCGTAGGGATTTAACAGATTGTTCTCCTAAAACCCAACGAACAGCATCAACAATGTTACTTTTACCAGATCCATTAGGTCCCACTATCGCTGTAATTCCTTTTTTAATTTCTAAATCGATTTTATCAGCAAAAGATTTAAAACCATACGCTCTAATACTTTTTAAATACATACCACACCTACTTCGCCACCTTTTTTAAAGCATCATATGCTGCTTTTTGCTCTGCATCTTTTTTACTTTTCCCTGATCCTCTACCATAAACAATTCCATCTATTACTACTTCAAAAACAAAAGTTTTATCATGAGAAGGTCCAGTTTCACTTACCAGACGATAAAGAAGAGATTTCTTATCTGTTTGAACCATCTCTTGTAACCGTGATTTATAATCTCCTAAAAAAACATGATGTTCTAATACATAAGGATCTAATACCGTTAAAACATATTTTTTAGCCACATCAAAACCTTGATCAAGGAAAATAACTCCTAAAACAGATTCGAAAGTATCAGCAATAATCGTATCATTAATATTTTTGATTTGACCATTTCCTACCCGAATATATTTATCAATTCCAACATCTTTTGCATATTGTGCTAATGCTTCTTCACAAACAAAACTAGCTCGAATTTTAGACAATTCTCCTTCTTGATAATCATATTTCTTATAAAAGTATTCACTAGTAATTAATTGTAAAACAGCATCACCCAAAAATTCTAAACGCTCATAATTAGGTCCACCATGTTCATTAGAATAACTACTATGAGTTAAAGCTGTTTGTAATAATTCTTGATTAGTTATTTTAATATTATATTTATCTAAAAAATTCATATTATCACTCTTTTTCCTAAACTACCCTTTAATTATAGCAAAAACATTTAAAAAAATAAACACGTTTTGTGTTTATTAAATCCATTTTGAAATATATATTTTCCTAGTTTGTTCAAATTCTACTTTTCGAAATATTTCAATAATGCTTTCGACAATTGTCTTAATAACATCACCACAACTTTTAACCTTTACCCGTAAAAGCTCTTGTTTTAAAGTTTTACGAAATAAGTAATCATCAATGTACCTAGCCATTATCTTATCAATTTCTATAGCATTATGAATATCATCTTCATTAGTAAGGTCGATTTTAAATATATAATCTTTATATATTTTAACTAGTTGTAAAGACAAATTATCACCTTCAACAAAATCCGTATTAACAATCTTTTCAAAATTTTTACAATAATTTAATACTTGCTTATTATTTTTCATGCCCTTCACCCTTTACTTAATACTTTACAAATACATATTACAATGAAAAATTAGATTTGTCAAATATAATATTATTCGGTATAATAATATTAGGTGATATTTTTGAAAAAGACAAGATTAAAACTTAAAAAAAGTGCCTGGTTAGCTTTAGGTGGCATTTTAGGAATTATTATTTTAATTATTATAGGTGTTAATGTTTTTAAAACTATTAAGTACCATCAAACAAACGAATACAAGCTTTTAGAAGCCGGCTATACAAAAGATGAAATAAATATTTTAAATGATTATTTAGAAGAAGATGAAATAACTTCTTTAACAAATAGCCAAAAAGATGAATTTTTACTAGAGCTTTTACAAGATGATTATTTTATTAAAAACAATTTAAATCGTTATACTACTTATCATAGTGAAAATGAAACTCTAACGGCTAGAGAAGTTGTAGCCACTGTTAATACAAATACCGATTATGCTTATTATGATTATGATATCGATACCGATACAAAAAAAGATTATTTAATGCTTGTTAATAAATATTATCATTTAAATAGTGATTATTCTCCAAGTGATTTAGTAAATATCAGCAACCAATATTATTACGGAGAAGGACATAAAATAAGAAGTATTGTCTATGATGCTTTTATCGATATGTGGAACCAAGCCAAAGAAGATAGCATCACACTTATTATTAATTCTAGTTATCGAACATATGAAGAACAACAAGCTGTTTATGATGAATATAAAAATTCTAGAGGGACAACTTATGCCGATAGTATTGCTGCTCGTCCGGGATACTCTGAACATCAAACAGGATTATCTTTAGATATTTTTAGTACTGAATATACAACAACAGCCAATTTCAAAGATTCCCCTGCTCATAATTGGTTAAAAGAAAATGCTTATAAATATGGCTTTATCCAACGCTATCAAGAAGATACCGAAAAATTAACAGGCTTTGCTGAAGAGTCTTGGCACTGGCGTTATGTTGGCGTCGAAGTAGCTACATATATCTATGAACATAATATAACTTTTGATGAATACTATGCTTACTTTATTGCTAATAAGTAAGCTTTTTTTCTTAATAATTAAACTGTTGTGACAAAAAAATGAAAAAATAATGAAAATTAGACTTGCATATTACAAAATTTATGATATAATTAAATAGCATTTGATTGATGTCTCCTTAGCTCAGCTGGTAGAGCAACTGACTCTTAATCAGTGGGTCTAGGGTTCGAATCCCTAAGGGGACACCATAAAGTTGTGTAAAATATGGGATTGTAGCTCAGCTGGTTAGAGCGCACGCCTGATAAGCGTGAGGTCGGAGGTTCAAGTCCCCCCAGTCCCACCATTTTTGGTCAGTTGGTGAAGCGGCTTAACACACTGCCCTTTCACGGCAGCATTCACGGGTTCGAATCCCGTACTGATCACCAATAAAAAAATTACTCTTATATTTAAGAGTTTTTTATTTGCCATTTTTTATCTCTGATTTTAAAGCACTCGTAATATCTTGATGATATAAAACCTGACATTCATGCAAAGCTCTTGTCATAGCCACATATAACAATTTCATATCAATAACTTTATTACTATCATACCTATTACAAGAAGCATCACTAATAATAGTTCCATCAAATTCTAAACCTTTAGCAAGATAACTAGTTATAATACAAATGCCACCAACATATTCGGTTAATTGATTAGTGATTTTATGGATCTTTATTGGATAATCATTTAAATGATTAAAAAGCCATTCCAATTCGTCCTCATCTTTACATATAATAGCAATTGTTTGATAATTTTTACTCATATAATCATCTAATATTTGCTTAATAAATTTTCCATTTATATTAGGTAAGTTTCGGTATTGTACAGTTCTTCCATGCCTAATAACTGGTTTAGCTTCCATAAGACCTAAATGCTTTGTAATATGATTAGCTGATTGCATAATTTCCATTGTTGTTCGATAACTTTTAACTAAATATTTCTGTTCAGCATTATTTACAAAAACAATTTGTTTTACTCTCTCCCAACTGTCAATCCCCCGATAAGGATAAATAGCTTGAGCTAAATCACCAAAAATGCTAAAAGTTGCATTGGGCATAAGCTTTCTTAAAGCATAAAAATGAAACTCTCCTAAATCTTGAGCTTCATCAATAACCACATGACGAATCGTATGATAAATACCTGTTCCATAAATACGATAACATAAATAAAGTAGTGCTGCTAAATCTTCAAAATCAAGTTTTTTCTTACGAATATTTTGTGCTATAGCTCTAAACTTCTTTAACACCCTTTCATCAGGAATACTAATATACTTTTCAATATTATTTAAAAATTCAATATATAAAGAAGATATTTTAGGCATATTTCGGTAAAAATATCTTTTCAAGCTTTGTTTACAGCGATTATGTAATTCCTTTTTAATTTCTAACAGACTTTTTCGTTCTTTAATTAATTCTTCATGAGACAACACATTCATTTTATCCATATAAATTTTGTCAATAGCATTTATTATTTTTCCCTCATTATCTCTTATATAATTACCTAGATACAAAATACACTTGTCAACTTTTTTAGAAAATATTCTGTCATCATTTTCATCAAAACTCTGCTCTAAAAATATATTTTTCATAATTTTTTGAGGAATAATTAAGTAATCTTTTATTTTAAAATCTTCTTTAGGAATAATACTATCTGCAAAATCAGATAAAAAATGATCAATAGCATTCTTAAATGCCATGCTTACTCGAAGTTCCGAAGCAAATAATTTTTTCGGATTAACTAAAGAAGTTTTAATTTTTTCTTCATCATTAATTAAAGTAAATTTTTGTCCCAATAAATCCTCTACTATTTCTTCTAAAGTATTTTCTCTTACTTCCTGAACGTCTAAATCTGGTAATACTCCTGAAATATAATTTACAAAAAAGCGATTAGGTCCAATAACTAAATATTGATTTGGCTTAATAGCATCTTGATAATGATAAACTAAATAAGCAATTCTATGTAAAGCTACTGTTGTTTTACCTGAACCTGCTACTCCTTCTACAATTAAATTCTTATAAATTTTTTCACGAATAATTTCATTTTGTTCTTTTTGAATAGTAGCTACAATATTTTTAAGTCGATTATCTGCATTCATACTCAAATAAGGCTTTAATAATTCATCACTAGCTACAGTATCAATATCTTGAAAGCTTTTTAATTGACCATCCTCTATTTCATATTGTCTTTTTAATAATAAATCACCCTTAATTAAGCCAATAGGAGCTTCATAACTAGCTTCTCCTACATTGGCATCATAATACAAGGAAGCAACTGGGGCTCGCCAATCTACCGTTATAAGTTTATTATTTTCGTCACTAACTCCTACTTTTCCAATATAACACTCTATTTCTTCTAAAGCATCTTCATCTTTAAAATCAATTCTTGCAAAATAAGGTTTAGGAATATTTCTATCTAACATAACAAGTTTATGATAACTTTGATTAAGCAAACTCTCTAATAAAACAGGGTTGTTTTTATAAATTTTCGGATAATCATTTAATTTTTGCTCCGTTATTTTCTTTAAATCATAATATCTTTTTAAAGTACTAGCTAAATAAACTTGTTCCTCCTCTTGCGTTTTCAGCATAACCTTCACCTCACTTTATTTATCTTTAATCACCTTCATCTTTGGAAATTTCACTTGCATATATTCATCAGGATACCACTCATCAATAACTTCAAACACAGCATTGGTTTTTTCTTCATTATTTATTCGATCCGAATAACGAATGGACGCTAAAGCCGTAAGACTAATATTTATAACCATAAATACTCCTACTATAATAGTTGTAACTTGATAAAAATGAAGATTAACTTTTTTTATTAATTTTTTAAACAATGGATAAAGAACATCAACACAAAAGACCGCTATTAAACCCCAAGCTAAACAATATGGTAAATATATTCTTCCTCCGATATTTAAATTAAAATGCGAATAATTCCAAGTCGAAGTACCAAATACATATTCTTGAAAAAGACTTCCAAAATATTCAAAAGCACTACCTAAAATAACCCCAATAATAAATTTTTGATAAAACTTTTTCGTTCGATAATTATTCATAACTAATACAATAAAAATAAGTCCAAATCCATAAATAGGCTTAAATGGTCCATATAATAAGCCTTGTTTATTAATCCATTCACCATTTTTCAAAAAATGCCAAAGCGTTTCTAGGCCAAAGCCAATCAAACAACCTATAACAAATAACCAAATAATATCGGATACAGTCACTTTTTCTTTCTTATCCATAATAATCACTCTTTCATTATATCAATTAAATTATTTCCTGTAAATATTTTCATTTATTATGTTCATTAAAATATCGAAATCCGAATTATATATAAATTTAAATTTGGATATCCGAAATAAAAATACCCATATACAT
>CALVQM010000037.1 GCA_944358125.1 uncultured Bacilli bacterium | reverse complement strand
TTATTAATATGGATCAAGAGTTATTTTTTATACAGCAAGTGTAACTTCCAAAGTTTTGGTTAAATCAAGTATTTCTCCTACTGGTAAGTTAAATTCTTTTACAACGCCATAACCTGTAAAATTAAATTTTAATCCTACTAAATTACAGAAACTCATAACTTCACTACTACTCCATCCTATAATATCGGGCATCACAAACTCGGTACTATCGGTAAGCAAAAATACTTTACTGCCTACTAAAACTTTTGTATTTTTTAAAGGATATTGATTAATAATAGTTGAACCATTACCAATCTTAATAACCTTTAAGTTAAGTTTCTCTAACTCCTCAGTAGTAGTCTCAATATCACTACTCATATAATTACTTAAATTAATAATTTTGGATAAATCGACACTCGATTCAGAATTGGTAATATTAGCATAATTAGCAATACTTTCAACGGCACTGCGAACTGCTTTCGCAACAGATGAGGCTCCCCCACTAATTTGTTTAGCTGATATATAAATAATATACTCTGGATCTTCATAAGGGAAAACTCCTGCAAAAGAACGAATATAATTAATACTTCCTGTTAAATAACCATGATCCCCTGCTATTTGAGCTGTACCTGTCTTTCCTGCTAAAGTAACATTATTGGGCTGCCAACTAGTCGAAAGGCCATTATAAACTACATCATACATAAGCTCATAAACTTTATTAATCGATTCACTTGATACTTTTTTTCCTAGTTCATTTCTTCCCCCTTGATAAGTAACATCTCCATTTTCATCAACAATTTTATCTACTATATAAGGCTTTAACATAACACCATCATTCGTTAATATACTTAAAGCTTGTAATGTTTGAATAGGAGTTGTCGTAATACCTTGACCAAAAGAAGCCGTTGCTGTTTCTAAATCATAAGTCATTCTTAAAACTCCTGACTCTTCTCCCGGAAGTTCAATACCTGTTTTCTGGCCAAAGCCTAAAGACTCATAAAAACTTCGTAATTTTTCACTACCTAATTTTAAAGCTAAATAAGTAGCTCCAACATTGGAAGAATAAGCAAAACCAGTATCATAATTAATCATACCCCATCCAGCGTTATTAAAGTCATAAATTGGATATCCCGTAACTTCTACTGACCCCGACATAAATTCTTCTTCCCCATCATATACCCCATTTTCCATAGCTGCTAACCACGAAAATATTTTCATGGTACTTCCCGGTTCATAAGTATATCCCACTAAAGGATTAACATAACTCGTAAGTCCTTCTAAAGTATTCGGATTAAAATCAGGGCTATTAGCACTTCCCACAATTGCTCCTGTTTTCGCATCCATCACCGTAAATGTTACCCAAGAAAACTCATTTTCTTCTTCCATGGTATTCATAACATCTTCTAATATTAACTGTATTTGCGAATCAAGAGTTAAATAAATATTACTTCCACTAACTGGCTCTATCGTATAATAGGCATCTCCCATTTGATAACCATATGCATCTTTGGCATACATTGTCTCACCATCAGTACCTTTAAGTTCTTCATTATAATAAGACTCAATACCCATTTCCCCAACAATTTCTCCAACTTCATTACTTCTAGCATATCCAATAATATAAGAAGCAGCACTTCCTTGTTTATAATATCTTTTACTACCACTAATAAAACCAATACCATCTAAATCTAAAGCTTCTATTTCAGCTTTCTTATTTTCACTCAAATCTCTACCAGAGACCCCAAATTCTACTTGATAAGCACCTTTGGTATTAAGTCTTTTTAAAGCATAATCGTAATCCATGTCAAGAACTTCGGATAATGCTTTAGCTGTTGCTTCTTTATCAACTACATGCTCTGGATTTTTAGGATCCGTTGTTCTAGATTCGCTTAAATAAGCTACTAAAGTATAAGAATTAACATTTTTGGCTAATATCTCCCCATTTATATCATAAATATCGCCCCTTGAAGCATAAAGAGTTTCTTTTTCGGTATTTCTTTGGCTTACAAAATCATCTAAATTAGTACCATCTACTACCGGACTTATTGCTACATAAGCAAGTTTAATAATCGCACCTAAAAAAGCGAAAAAAAAGAGGAGGATTAAAACTTTATTTACTTTTACTCTCGATCTCTTTTTTTTCATATTTCACTTCCTATTCATTTATCGTTTTAATATTACTATTATTATACGACAAACCGTTAGCACTTGCAATACTTTGAATATTTTCTATAGAAGCAAGTTCATCTATTTGCATACTTAAAGCTTCATTTTTATCATCTTGAGAATCTATTTTACTATTAATTTTTTCAAGTTCAATACTTGTTTCAGAAAGGAGTGCTTTTGTATAAACCCAAGAAGTTGGCATAACAACAAAGCCAAAGAATACTATTAAGAAAAACATAAATTTTTCGCCTTTTAATAATTTAATCCTTTTTACTCTTTTAGTTCTCATTTTCTAGATCCTTTCTATAATTCTTAATTTTGCACTCTTACTACGGCTATTTTCAACTAATTCTTTATCGCTAGGAATAATCGGTTTCTTATTTATTAATTTAATTAAAGGTTGGTATTCTAAAGGAATATCAGGCATTCCTTTAAAAAACTCGGGAACCTCACTATACTTTTTAAATATATGCTTTACTAATCGATCTTCTAGAGAATGAAAGGTAATAACACAAATTCTACCACCCTTCTTAAGTCTTTTAATCGCTTCGGGTAAAGCTATTTCAATCGCTTGTAATTCATGATTTACTTCAATACGTAAAGCTTGAAATATTTCTCTTTCGGGGTGCTTTTTATAAAAATAATTAGCACCTATGCTATTTCGAATAATTTCAACTAACTCTAAAGTTCTTGTAATCTCTTTATTTTTCCTGGCATTTATAATACCTCTAACAATATCTTTACTTCTAGGTTCTTCAGCATACTTATAAAAAATATTTAATAACTCATCTTCTTTATAAGTATTAATAATACTAGAAGCTTGCAAGGTTTGACTTTGATCCATACGCATATCAAGATCTGCGTCCTTCATAAAGCTAAAACCTCTTGATGCTTCATCAATTTCCGGACTAGATAAGCCTAAATCAAACAAAAAGCCATCAATAAGTCCAACATTTTCTTCATCTAATTTTTCTTTTAAAAATTGAAAATTAGAATGAATAATTTTAAAGTTAGAAGAAATCTCACTTAAGGTTCGATGCGAATAGTTAATTGCCTCGCTATCCGCATCAAAGGCGTAAAGGTATCCTCTTTTTATTCTTTTTAAAATTTGGCTACTATGACCAGCATATCCTAGTGTGGCATCTACATATACTCCGTCAACTTTAATATTTAATCCCTGAATCGCCTCATTTAGCATAACACTGTAATGTTTCATATTACTCTCCATTAAATAAGTTTTCGGCAACACTTTCTAAAGCATCTTCATATTCTTCGTTAAATTTGTCCCAATTTTCTTTAGACCAAATTTCAATACGGTCATTTGCGCCGATTATGACACATTCTTTTTCTAAACCGGCGTAAATGGCCTGTTGGGAAGTAATATTTATGCGACCTTGGCGATCAAGATTGCAACTAGCAGCGGCAGAAAAGAAAGATCTTACAAATACACGGGCATCTTTTTTGGTAAATGGTAGACTTTCTAACTTATCTACTATTTTTTGCCATTCGTTTTGAGTGTAGATGTATAAACATTTTTCTAAACCACGTGTAACTATAAAAGTCTCGCCCAAATTACTACGATAATTTGAGGGAATTACAAGTCTATTCTTATCATCAATATTATGACGATACTCGCCCATGAACATTTTTGGTCCCCCACTTTCTACCACAATGTACCACTGCTTACCATAATATTACCAAAACTAATGATTTTTGTAAAGATAGAAGTGTTCGCTTGTTTTTATTTTTCGCAATCTTTACGTAAATTTGACAAAAGAAAAAAAGAGCTTAAGCTCCTCTTTGCATATATTCTTCATTTCGTTTATGAAACTCTTTTATTTTGGCTATTTTTTCTTCCCAACGGCGTCCATTTTCGGCAGCTTCTACCGGATTATTTTTTATAAATTCTTCCATCTGACTAAAAGCATTTACCATTTCTTCATTCGTATCTTCTTTAAAATAATCAAAATCTTCACCAACATCATCTAAAAATTCCTTTAATTCATCACTTCTTAAAAAACGCAAGGATAAAAACTCATCAATACTAATAGCATACCCTTTAACAAGTAAGGCGGCACTAGCTAAATAACCAACATGTAAATAAAGAGGCGATGCCATAAATTCTTTTAATTCTTCTTTGCTTAAAACTCTTTTACGGGCCTTTAATACATCTTTTAATATAGCTAAATTATAATCACTATTCATATATATCACCATCTAAATATTACTATATAACTATTTTTTTGTCAAAGAAAAAAGAGGTGAAGCCTCTTTAATAATATAAAAATCCGCCAAAGATAATTGCTAACAAAATAAATAGAACAATTATTAAGAATGCGCTACTTTGAAGTCCGCATCCCCCATTATTATTAGAAGGACACTTATCTTTACAACATCCCATGGGACACCTCCTTAAGTTTACAAAAGACTAAATGAATGCTCCTACTATGATGACGAGTAGGATAAATAGGACTAAAATCATTGCAGCACTTAAACCAGTGCCACATCCACAATTATTCATAAATCATTCCTCCTTTATTTGTCTTTTCACTTATATATTATGGTTAATGTTTTAAATGGTGCGGGACAAAAGTCTAAATATTTTCTTCCTTTAGAGGTCTAAACTATGAAAATTTAGTGAAAATAAATAGTTTTCCGTTCTTTTTCTTGTTTTTTTTAAGGATAGTTGCTATAATTGACTTATTAGGAGGAGAATATTAATGAAGAAAAAAGTATTAATTTTAGGAGTATGTTCCCTACTTCTTTGTGGATGTGGTAAAATACCAACATTATCAAATGGGGATGAAGCTGTCGTAACATTTAAAGAGGATGAAATGATTAGTGCCAATGATTTTTATGAAGAAATTAAAAATAGTTTTGGTCTAGATACTCTCTTAAATATGATTGATAAACATATTTTTGAAGCAGAATTTCCCGATGAAATGGAAAATGGTGAAGCTTATGCCGAGGCTGCTATTGACCAATTAAGAACAAACTATGAAACAGAAGAAGAATTACTTCAAGCATTACAATATTATGGTTATCAAACAGTAGAAGCTTATCAAAATTTTTGGTATATTAGTTATATGCAAAATGTTGCTATTGAAGCATATGTAAAAAATAATATTACAGAGGAAGAATTACAAGATTATTATGATAATGATGTTTATCCTGATATGACTATTTCTCATATCTTAATTACACCAGATGTTACAGATGATATGAGCGATGAAGAAAAAGAGGAAGCTGAAAATACTGCTAAAGAAGAAATTGAAAATATTATTGATGAATTAAATGAAGCGAAAGATAATGGTGAAGATATTGAAACTACATTTGCAAAACTAGCTAAAGAATATTCTGAAGATGATGATACCAAAGATGATGGTGGTAATCTTGGAGAAATCAATATTGGTTCTCTAGATAGTAATTATGATGAATTAATTAAAGCTGCTAATAGTCTTAAAGATGGTGAATATTCTACAGAAGTAATTACAACTGAACTGGGATATCATGTTATATTAAAAACTAAAACTGGTGAGAAAGCTAGTTATGATGATTCTGTTGATACTATGAAAGATGCTATAACAGAAGATAAATTAAATAATGATCAATCTTTAATGGTAGATGCTATTCGTTATTATCGTGATTTATATGAACTTGATATTGTTGATAGTGAACTTGATAACCAATATAGTATTTATATGAATAATTTAATTAATACTTATGAAAATACAAGTAGTAATTCATAAGCAAAGAGGACTTGAAAATCAAGTCCTTTTTATATACTCATCTATATCAATACTTCCATAACCTTTACTATATAAGTATTGTCTTATTTTATTTTTAGTTGTATACAAATCATATTTATTCATGTATTTATTATATAATCTATTGATAATTTTCTTTATTTCTTCTGTATTTTCTTCTATTTCTAAAGTATTCAAAAATGCTTCTATATCTTCTTTATTAAAACCTTTATTAATTAAATCTAACATAATCTTTCTTTTAAATTCTGATACACTCTTTTTATTGGCTTTTAATTTTTTTAAGATATATTTTTCTATTTTCTCTTGATAAATACTAGGATCTACTTTCCTTAAATATGTATTTATTTCATCATTTTTAAAACCAAGACTTTCTAATTCCGAAGCAATCTTTTTTTCACCAACTAGCTTTAAAGTTAAAGCATCATGAATATAAGCTTCAATATACACTTGATGATTTAAGTACCCCTCTTCTTCCAGTCTTTTAATTGCATACTCTATTTCTTTAGTTAAATATTTTTTCCGAGAAAGAAGACATTTTAACTCTTTGGCTGTTCGTAACTTTGTACTGATTAGTTTTAAGCTATCATAATAAGCTTTAAGTAAATTATTTTCTTTAATAATACTATCCCATTCTTTTTTATTAATTTCTTTTTTTAATAGTAATTCATGCTTAATAATAATATCATCATATAATATGTATTCACCATCATCAGTTAATATTTTATACTCATTTTTCTTTCCTTTTTTATATTTTAATATTTTCATACATACCTCCATTACTACTAAAAGTATAACATATAAACATATGTTTGTTCAAGAAGAAATCAAAAAAATATAGAGCAATTAATTGCTCTATAAGAAAAATAATACAATCCTGCCTACGTGTAAAGGAAGCGACGTAGGCAAGATTAATTAGCACCAACTACGACAAATGGATCATTTTGACTACCTGTTCCTGTTAATTCTACATCAGCACGGATATTTATAACTGGGCGCACACCAGAGCCGGTCCAATTCACGCCGCTGTAGATGAGGCTGCCATCCGAAGTCACAATGAACACGTTAGCATTAGGACAGCTACACGGAGACATGGTCCAGTAATGCTGTCCTGTATATAGGTAATTATTTTGATTACTACCACTCCATGGTATTCCTGCGAACATCGCTTCATCCGCACTGATTAATCCGATTGGTTGGGTTAATGCTTTATTTCCTGTACTACTTCCACTTGTTGTATAAATATCTTCTGTTTGGCAAGTTAAACTTGGACTACTATTACTTATTCTGGTATATGGTTGATAATTTGTCGCACTCGTTGCTGTACCTGTTCCGCTACTGACTCTTCGATCTCCACAGAATCCGGCATTTCCATCAATATATTCGGCATATTCTAATAAATTTACTCTATACCAACCATTTAATGTGGTTGTATTGTTGCTATCATCTGCTCCTAGAATTGTACTATTATTTATATTTGCATGAGTTGTTGCATAATCAGAACTATCACTTCCATATTTAAATCCTACATACATATTATTTTCATATTCATCATTGAATGCACTTGTTCCTATTTGAGTTTCTTCACCACTTATATTTCCATCATCTGGAGTTGGGCTATCTGCTACTCCTTGGTAGATCATTCTGATACTTCCATCTCCATTGATCCTTATTATTCGCCAATAGAACCCAGCAAATGATACCCAATTATTTACTTCATTGGTATCACCTACATAATAGTAAGTAATGCCTGTTCCGTTATTGGTCC
Source organism: uncultured Bacilli bacterium (assembly GCA_944358125.1). GTDB lineage: Bacteria > Bacillota_I > Bacilli_A > RF39 > UBA660 > Caccenecus. Next base: position 6,035 of record CALVQM010000037.1, on the reverse strand, counting down.
AATCTGTTGTACTATTGGTTGGAGCATTTTCACTTGCTAATATATATTCTCCACCTAATAATTTTATCTCCAATCCATTACTACATATTACTTTACTTGTACCATTTAGTTTGGTACATACCATTTGATTATTTTTATTTTCTTCTAATTCTACTGTATAACTATTATTTGTTATTGCTACCGTTGTGGTTGGTTCACATATATTGGTTGTAGTGGTACAGTATGTAGCACTTGTTACATTATTTGATAAACTACTGGTTAGAGTTTTATCATCTAATGTAAATGTTGCTTCTAATGTATCTACTACACTTGTTTCAGGATTGGCTATAACATTTATTTTTGATGAATAGGTTTTATTTGCAGCTTGTTCTACTGTTGCATTATAATCTATCCATAGTTTTAAATGATAGGTCTTTGTTTCATTAGCTCCTAGATTCCCTGTATACAAAGTATATGCTTCATATGCTCCATCTAATTCGGGAGTGGCTTTCGTATTAGTGCTTAATTTGGATATAACATTATCAAAGGTATCACTTGATAATGATACTTTTATATAATCAGCATTAAGAGAGTTTGATACTTGATTTAAGCTTTCTAGATTAATACTGTAATTAGTTGATGTATCACAAGTATTTCTAATTGTAAAATCATAACTTGTACTATCTACTCCTTCAACATCACTTATAGGATAAGTATTAGTTAGCTTAATAGATGATGAGGCATCTGTTAATTCAATATTTAGGCAACCACTGGTAAAAGTATTGGCTGTATCTTGAGTACCACCAGTACTAAAGAAGGCAAAAGTTATACCAATTACTGCCACCAAACATAATACTAATCCCCCTATAATCCATATTTTTTTCTTTTTCTTTTCCATAAACAACTTCCTTTACTATAAGCTCTACTTCATTTATCTTTTCATCAAAAAGTTTTACTATAAATGATGAGTTTCCTAGCTTATATTTAAATTATAAAGTGAGCTAGATTAAAAGTCAAGAAAAATGTACCTATTTTGAGCAGTTTCTTTTATCAATATTTCTTTAATGAGAAAATTAAATAGGTGAAATTTATGAATTATGGAACAATTATAAAAAAATTAAGAGAAGAACAAAATAAGACACAACAAGAGATAGCAGACATTTTAGGAATTGCTAGACAAACATATAATCATTATGAAATTCAAGAAAATATTATACCTTTAAAACATTTAAATAATTTAGCAAATTATTATAATGTTTCAATCGATTATTTATTTGAATTAACAAAGCAAAAGAAATATAATAATTTTCAAAAAGAAATTAATATTGATTTATCTAAAGAAAGATTAAAAGCTTTCAGAAAAGAGCAAAAACTTACACAAGTTAAATTAGCTAGTATTCTAAATACTTTTCATACAGTTATTGTAGATTATGAACATGGTAGGAATTTAATTGCTACACCTTTCCTATATACTATTTGTAAAAAATATAATATTAGTGCTGATTATCTTTTAGGTAAAATAAATGATCCTAAATATTTAAGATAAAAAAAATCTACTAGTTTCCTAGTAGACTTTTTATTATACGCAAGTATATCCACCATCGACTGGTAAAATAACTCCTGTTACATAACTTGCTTCACTACTTCCTAAAAATATAGCTGCCGCATTAAGCTCACCTTCACGACCATATCTTCCAAGAGGAACAGTTGATTTCATGTAAGCTGTAAATGAGTCGGTAATTAATGTTTCATGAGTAAGTTCAGTATCAAAATAACCTGGACAAATGGCATTACAAGTAATACCATATTTAGCTAGTTCAGCAGCAACAGCACGAGTAAAGTTAATTACTCCACCTTTACTTGTATGATATGCTACCGTATCCATAGCCATATTTCCAACCATTCCATACATAGATGCGATATTTATAATACGACCATAATTATGCTCTTTCATGATACTCGCAAATGCTCTTGTGACATAGAACAAACTTGTCATATCTGTTTTGATTGTGAAATCCCAATCTTCATCTGTCATATCTAAAACACCAGCATTTTTGGCACTTCCGGCACAGTTTACTAATACGTCTACTTTACCGTATTTTTCTTTTACTTCTTTGGCAGCAGCATTTACACTGGCAACATCGGTTACATCACATTTAACGGGATAGGCTTCAGCTCCTAAAGCTCGTATTTCATCTGCTACTGCTTCTAGTTTTTCCATACGTCTTGCTGTTATTACAACCGTAGCTCCCTGTTTCGCATAACCTAGAGCCATTTGTCTACCTAAACCAGATGAGGCCCCTGATACAACAACTACTCTTCCTGTATAATCAAACATCTTTTTTCCTCCTTTATTTTGTAATATTTTTTAAAATAACCGTTTTGGTTCTAGACATCTCTTTTAGAGTTGTCATAATTCCTTCATTACCAATTCCAGAATATTTCCAACCACCAAATGGTTGTTCAAATGATCTAAAGAATGATGCTCCATTAATAACAAAGCCACCACATTCCATAGCTTCACTTACTTTAATAGCTTTACTTATATCTTTAGTAATAATAGATCCAGATAAACCATAAATTGATTTATTAGCTATTTCAATAGCTTCCTCTAAATTATCAAAACCAATTACCGGAATGACTGGTCCAAAGATTTCCATATCTTTTGCTACTTCCATATCTCTAGTTACATTATCTAAAATAGTTGGTTCATAGAACGCACCATTACGTTTACCACCACAAACTAGAGTTGCACCAGCCTTAATTGTTTCTTGCACTTGACGCTCTACTTCGATAGCAGCTTCTTCACTTACTAGGCAACCAATATCCGTAGACATATCTTGGGGATTTCCTTGTTTTAAAGAATTGATTTTATCAGTCATTTTTCTAATAAATTCATCTTTAACAGAATTTTCAACTAAAAATCTTTTAGAAGCACAACATACTTGACCAGTGTTGTAAAGTCTGCCCCAAACAGTTTCTTCAATAGCTAGGTCCATATCACCATCAGCACAAAGAATAAAAGCATCATTTCCACCTAGTTCTAGGGAACTATGAGCACAATGGTCTGCACAATTTTTAGCAGCATCTATTCCGGCAGCCGTAGAACCAGTAAGACTTACCATATCAACTTTTTTGCTACTAGTTAGAGTTTTACCAACAACAGAACCACTTCCATGAACAACACTAATAATTCCCGCTGGAACACCGGCTTCAACAAGTAATTCAATGTATCTAGTTAAAGTTAGTGGATTTACACTAGCTGGTTTTAAGATTACGGCATTTCCCATTAATAATGCAGGTGGTACTTTATTAATAAATATATCACTTGGGAAATTGAATGGAATAATTGCTACTACTACGCCAAGAGGTTGTTGGATTGTATATTGAATAGTATTTTCTTGGCCTTTTTCTGTTCCACGATAAACAATATTTCCATATTCATGTTTTACTTTTTCAACATAGCCAGGAACACCAATCTGGATATTTGCTATTTCATTATAAGCTTCTTTAATCGGTTTACCTGTTTCTTTTGATAAAAGCATTGCTAATTCATCTTTATTTTCTTCTACGAGTTCTGCAAATCTTGATAATACTTCACAACGTTCAATTACACTTTTTGCTTCCCAATCCTTTTGATGCGCATCCGCATAGTCAATTGCTCTTTCTACATCTTCTTTTGTCAAACTTGGTACAGTATCAATTAATTCATTAGTGGCAGGGTTATAGACTTCTATAACCTTGCCATCAGATGAATCGCACCATTTATTTCCAATTAAACTTTTCATTTATCTTCCTCCTTTATGTTTTATTCTCCAAATGCAGTATAAGAAAGTGATAATCCACCAACTGTGTTAGATGAATGATCTCCTCTACCATATTCTCCAAAGGTAAATACCATTAAGAATTCTTTATCAGGAATAGCTTTCTTAACTTCTGGATAAATTTTATCTTCAATACTTGCTAGGGCAAGTCCAAGTCTACGTCCACCACAATGAACTAAGAAATAACTTTGTATCTCGCCTTCCATCATATCAGTTACTTTTTCAATGGTTTCTTCATTGGCTTTTAATATTCCTTCTGGAGTATTAGATAATTGTATTACAGCTGTATTAACAGCTAAGTCTGCTCCAATATTCATAGAATAATCATCATTACCATTCATTGGATGACGAACAGCAATAACTTTGCCGATAGGATCTTTTACTCCTAAAGGTGCACAAATTGTTTCAGTAAGAAGATTTCCTCCCATTAATGAATTTACGTCTTTGCCAGTCCATTCAGCATATTTTTTAAGTGCTGGTTCATGGTCAATTTCAACAAGTGTTCTAGAACCATTTACTTTTGTAATAATACCAGCATTTTCTGTTTCATGATAAGCTCCGGTATAAAGGTTCTTCATTTCACCATTGGTATAGAATATAGCGATAACACAACCATCTGCAAAAGCCTCACCATCCATCAAAATACTCCATTTACCTTCTACAGTGTTATCAGCAGCAGAACCACCAAATACTGGAACATCACCAATTATATCTTGAATACCTTTCATGTATTCTTCTTCATTAGCAGGACTTGCACTCATAAAGAAGAAATCAGGTTCTAAATCTTTACCTTTTACTTTACTAATTGCTTCTTCAGCAATACGTCTACCTATTTCTCTAGGGCTTTCATCTGTTTTTTTAGAGCCAGCAGTAACTACTTCTAGATCGCCACCAAATAACATCATTCCTGAATAACCTGTTTCTTTATTTAAATATCCATCTTGAGTACATAAGGCAGCTGATGATGTACAACCGATAATTGGAACATCACCGAGTACACTTTTTGCTCCTTCCATAAGTTTTGCTTGATCTTGAACACAACTTGTGAAGAATAATCCAACTTGAGGATTTTCAATCACATTTGCCATTTTAGCAGTTTCTACACCTGATGCGTAAGCATCTTCCAACTCACTATATCCAACTTTTGTTTTTAACATTCTTTCACTCTCCTTTACTTAACTAATGTCTAACGAAATTTGGACTAAATTCATTCTTCATTTATCACTCTTCATCTACTTTAGTGCACCATTACCTCCATTCTCTATTATTAATTCTACCACAAAATTATCTTTTCTACTTCATTAAATAAAAAAAATTAACACAAAAATGTAAAGCCAAATTAGAAGAGTGTAAAATTATGTTATTTTATTTATTTGAGTAATTAAAGCTTCAATGACTTGTTTATCTCCTATTTTGGTAATAGAAAAAGTTTTATATCCTATTTTATTAATACTAGCCCCACAGTGATATACAATACTATTATCTAACATGAAGTATCTATCATGAAAAGTAATATCATATTTTATATCTAAATTATGATATTCTTTGTTATATTTTTCATAATGTTTTTTGATAGCACTTCTAAATATATCTAATATTTTAGAATAAGCATCATAAATCTGTCCATTAAAATAAATTTCACTAACTGGTTCTTTTTCTTCAAATTGAGCCACTGATTCTTGTAGCAATGTAATTTGGGAATCATGCTTTAATACCAGGTTGTTAATATATTTTTGTTCTATTAAATTACTTGATATAAATTTACGCATAGCAACAAAAGCATCCATAATCTTGATACTCATTTCTTCGGCAACGCTAGTTTTAAGAACTGTAGCAAGCATAGCTACACCTTGTTCCGTAAATACGTATGGCAAAGTTCTAGACATAGTATTCTTTTTTGCGGTTTCGGACTGAAACCGCAAATTATTATATTCTTCCTCTGTCAATTGAAACATAAATCTTTCTGGAAATCTGTTTATATGTCTTTTAACTGCTAAATTAATACTTTTTGTCCCATTAGCACATTCATAAATTTTAGATAAATCACTATCTAGCATGACTTGTTTTCCTCTTTATTTCATAAATTAAATTCGTTAGTTTTTCTTCCTTTTTTACAACAATATTATTTATCTTTATTCCCCCTATCATTTTTATAAGCAAATCATATTATACATACATATGTATGTCAATAGAGATATAAGAAAAAAATAGGCTTTTATTGCCTATTTCCTA
>CALVQM010000036.1 GCA_944358125.1 uncultured Bacilli bacterium | reverse complement strand
AAGGTAAAAATACCCATTTTTCCCTTTATTTATCGAAGAAATTATTAATTTTTGACCCCACTAAAAAGTGTTGAGCCCTTTTTTCTTGCTTAAACATTTATTTTTTGTTAAATTTAAAGCGAGGCTTTAAAGTATTTGCCACAATCTACGCAAAATATGATATAATTTAAGTAGAAAGAGGCATTGGTATGACACAAATTGAAATTGTTTTAGAACGAATGTATGAAAATTCAGGTATTATTACTTCTAAAGAAGCAGAACAACAAGGTATTAATAGAAAAACTCTAGTTAGAATGGTGAATAAGGGACTTATTGAAAGAAAGAAGAGGGGACTTTACATTTTGCCTACAACTTGGGGTGATGAATATTATAATTTAATATTTTCATCAAATTTTGCTATTTTTTCGCATGCTACTGCTCTTTATTTATTGGGATTTAGTGAAAGAGTTCCTCTTAACTATGATATTACTGTTCCATATGGTTATCATGCTAGTTTACAGCAGGAGAAAAATGTGAATTTATATTATGTTTCAAAAGAAATTTTAAATTTAGGTAAGATAAAAATTATTAGTCCTCAAGGGAAGGAAATATTTGTTTATAATGTAGAGAGATGTTTATGTGATATGATTAGGGATAAAAATAATCAAGATGTAGAGATTATAAAATACGCATTTCAAACTTATGTAATTTCTAAAAATAGAAATTTTCATAAATTAATGGATTATGCTAAAAAACTTAAAATAGAGGAGGAAATAAATAAATATATTGAAATATTATTGTAATGAATGCTGATAGTTTAAAATATAAAGTAAAAGTTCAATCATTACAAACTGGAGTTTCTCCTCAAGACTTGTTAAAAATGTATTTTTTCGAAAGACTGCTTTATCGTATTTCTATTAGTAAATATAAGACTAATTTTATTTTGAAAGGTGGTTTCTTTTTAACTATTTTATTGGGAGAAAATAAAAGAACAACACAAGATATAGACATGTTAGTAAAAAATGTTTCTGTTAATAGAAATAGTATTATTTCTATTATTCAAGAAATTTTAAAAGTAAAATCTGATGATGATATAATGTTTCAACTGCTTAAAGTGAAAGATATTCGTCTTATGGATAAATATGGAGGATTAAAAGTTTATTTAATGGGGGTAAAAGAAAATATACGGATACCATTATCTATTGATATTACAACAGGTGATCCTATAATTCCAAAAGAACTTTCTTTTTCCTATTGTTCTATATTTGATAATACTGTTATTAAAATTATGACTTTTAGTGTAGAAACAGTTATAGCTGAAAAGTTTGAAACTCTTTTAAGCACTACCACTGGTAATACACGTTTAAAAGATTTTTATGATTTATATATGCTTATTTCTAAATATGAAAATAAGATAGATAATTATAATTTAATTTTAGCTCTTACGAAAACTTGTGAAAGAAGAAAATCTTACTCTTTACTCATTGATGTTAGAAAGTTGTTTAATATAGTTAAAAATAGTGAGCAATTGCAGTCTAGTTGGAATAGATTTCAGAAAAGGTATATATATGCTAAAGATATTGATTATCTAGAAATTATGTCTAAAATAGAAATAATTGTAAAAATACTTGAAGAAGATAAGAAAGTAACTATTTAAAGATAGTTATTTTCTTGCGTGAAAAATGTCGAACTTTTATACTTGATTTTTTAGATATTTATAGGTATCATATGTAAATAAGAGTGCTTTTTTGTTAAATATTTTGGTATAATAATATTGTTTTAAGTGAGAAGGGCTAATTATGAATATATTAAAAGTTGAAAAATTGTGTAAAAAAGTTGGAAAAAAAGAAATACTTAAAAATGTTTCTTTTCAAATTGATGAAGGAGATATACTAGCTTTTATTGGACCTAATGGGGCTGGTAAGACGACAACGATTAAGTGTATATTAGGACTGCAAAGATTAACGAAGGGTTCGATAACAATTAATGGGTATGATATAAAAAAAGATTTTGTTAAAGCGATTACTCATGTAGGTTGTCTTGTAGAGTCTCCCGATGTTTATATGTATTTAACGGGTATGGAAAACTTAAAAATACAAGCTCAAATGTATAAAAATGTGGTTTTAGATGATATATTAAGAGTGGTTGAATTAGTTGGTTTAGAACAAGTTATTCATGATAAAGTAAGTAAGTATTCTTTGGGTATGCGGGAGAGACTTGGTATTGCTATGGCTTTACTTAATAATCCAAAGTTATTAGTGTTAGATGAACCAACAAATGGATTGGATCCGGAGGGAATAAAAGATTTAAGAGTTTTACTTAAAAGACTTGCTAAAACGGGAGTAGGTATTCTTATTTCTTCTCATAATTTAAGTGAGTTAGAAAACTTTTGTAATAGAGTATGTATTATTTCTAAAGGGAAAATACTTGAAGAAGCATCTATTTTAGATTTAAAGCAAATGGACGAAGCTAGATATGTCTTAAAAGTAGAAGATAGCATAAAAGTTAAAGAATATTTAACTAATTTAGATAAAGTACTAGATAAACAACATATTGAGGTTTTTAAAGATGAAGAAGAAGTCGCTGAATTTATTGCACTTTTAGTAAAACATGATATTAAAGTATATGAAGTAATTAAAGAAGAACTTACTTTAGAAGAAGCCTTCATGAAAAAGTCAGGAGGTAATAAAATTGATTAGATTAATGAAAAATGAATTAAAGAAACTTTTAAAAAAGAAAAGCTTTTATATTGTAACTTTTATTTTTATTTTGTTTTGCATTTTAACAAATGTTATATATAAAACAGGACTTAATTATGTTATAGATAGTGAAGGAGATATAAGTGAATTAGAACAAGAAAATGAAGATTTAGATTTAACTAGTGATGAAGATTTACTTATTTATGTAGAAAATTTAACAATGATTGAAAAAGAACATTTAAAGAAGGAATACTCTTCTAATATTGCTAATTATTTAATAGATAATTACTTAACGACAACTATTTATAATATGTATGAAGCAGAGTATATATTGGAAGATTTATCACTTTATCAAGAGTATTATAATGAATTACAAAATGATTTGAAATTAGTGAGTGATAATAATTGGGAATACTTTTTAAATGAAAGAATTAGTTATTTAAAAGAAAGATGTAATGTAACAACAGGAATAGAAAATACTCGTTATAATCGGTTATTAGAACTTGCACAATATAGGAGTGATAATCATATTCCTTATGATACAGATAATTATTTGCATAACTCTTTAGCATTTATTGAAGAAAATACTTTTGAATATATTAATCTTTTAAATGACGATGCTAAAACAAAAGAAGAGGAAGAACGATTAGATTATTTAGAAGAACAAATGAGTATTCATGAATATGTTTTAGAAAATGAAGAAGATATTTTAAATGAATCAAATTTAAGAAGTGTGCTTATTAATTTTTCTCAAGAGTTTGGAATATTTATTTTAATTTATGTAATTATGATGGCTGGTTCTATTGTAAGTGAAGAATACTCTCGGGGAACGATTAAATATTTACTTACGAAACCGTTTCGAAGAAGTACTATTTTAACTAGTAAATTATTAGTTGTTTTATTATTAATACCGGGTATTATGATCTTTATGAGTTTAATAGAAATATTAATTGGAGGAATTATTCTAGGATTTAGTTCCTTAAGTGTTCCGGTTGTTTTATTTAGCGATGGTGCTATTACTACTTATTCCGTGATTGGATACTTAGTAAGTGAATTTTTAAGTATTATACCAATGTATTTGGTTATTGGTCTGCTGGCTTTTATGATTAGTACTATAACAGCTTCTACTAGTGCTGCTATAACGGTTAGTTTCTTGTTTTATTTACTTGGTAATGTTATATCTAATTTAGCATTAGTTTATAATTTACCAATATTTAAGACTTGTGTATCTTTGTATTGGGATTTTAGTTATTTAATTACTAATTCTACTCAACCATATAATGCTAGTTTCTTAACCTCTATATTAGTTATTATTCTTTATATAATGGTTATGTTATTTGTTTCATATTTTATCTTTTCAAAAAAAGATGTTAAAAATATATAAGCTCCCAAATGGGAGTTTTTAAATGTCAAATAAAAAAATAAGAACAAACTTATTTTTTTAAAATACTTTTGGGATAGGGTTTTCTTTCATCTGTTAATCCTAGTAAATAGTCTGTACTAGTATTATAAAAAATAGCTAATTTAATTAAATGATAAATTGGAATCACACGTACTCCAGTTTCATATCTTGAGTATTGGACTTGTGTAATATCTAAAACTTTAGCAATATCTTTTTGAAGTAAATCCTTATCTTCTCTTATTTCTTTTAATCTTTCAATATTCATAACATTAACCTCATATTTATTTTTACACATATTAAAATTATTTGCTTGACTATATAACCAAATAGTTATACAATATTAATATAACCATATGGTTATAAATAGTAAATGAAGTAGAACTTCATGGAGGAGAGTTGCGAATGAATTTTGAGGTGTTGAAAAGAAGTCATTTAAAAAGAAATATTTTAATAGCAGTATTAGTAGTAGCATTAATTAGCTCATTAATACTTAATTTTACACAAGCAAAATATAGGGTTACAGAGAGTATGCCATTAATACAAGGTACTATTAACTTTTCACCATCGGATTTAAATTTAATGGCAGTATATTTAAATAAGAATGGAGAGACTATATCAAGTGATAAAGTACCACATGTAGGATATACATTAAATACAGAACAATCTATATGTGAAGTAAATGATGTAGAAGATGAAACTATAGAAATAGTATATGAAAATGGTTTATTAAATTTTAATGGATTAGGAAATAAAGGAACGAAATGTACAGCTTATTTTGATTTAATACCTGATAGTGAGAATCCGGTAATAAATGCTATTAATAGTAGTGGTGATGATACAAGTATTACTATAACTGTAGATGCTACTGATAATATAGGGATATACTATTACTACTATAAACTAGATAATGAAGAAGAAATAAGAAGCGAAGAAAATAGTTATACATTCGAAGGATTAAAAAAAGATAGCGTACACACTATAACAGTAAGAGTAGAAGATGCAGCTGGAAATGAAGCAAGTGCTACTGATGAGGTTACTGTTGGACTTAGAGCAGGAGATGTAATTTTAGCGAGTGCTAACCGACCAACAGGCCAAACAACGGATTGGACTAATAATGGACAAGGTGTTACTTACTACTACACTGGAGCTAACCCAGATAACTGGTTTTACTTTGCAGGATTCTATTGGAGAATCATCCGAATCAATGGAGATGGAAGTATCAGAATGATTTATCAAGGAACAAGTGCGAATACCACAGGAACAGGAACGCAAATAGGAACAAGTGCATTCAATAGTTCGTATAATAATAATATGTATGTAGGATTTAAGTATACCAGTGAAGAAGTACACGGAACCGGAACGAATAGTACTATATTAGGAGCATCTAGTAGTTCCTCTTTAAATACATGGTATAGTAATAATTTAGCAGATGATGCTGAATATATCGATGGAAATGCAGGGTTCTGTGGAGATAGAACACCAAGCACCAGTAGCAGTAGTAGTAACGGTTCCGGAGGAACAGGAACCACAACAACATACTATGGAGCTCTCATAAGATTGTATAATAAAGGAACAAGTAATAGTAATCCAAGTTTACAATGTGATAGTCAGGATGTATATACAACAACCGATAGTAGTAGCGGAAATAAATCATTACAATATCCAATAGGACTAGTAACGGCCGATGAAGCAGCCTTAACAGGAATTACCTATAATAATGCGAATACAGGAAGCTACCTGTATACAGGTCAGACTTATTGGACCATGTCTCCGTCTACCTTTGACGGCAGAAATGCTCGCGTGTTCGATGTGAATTCGTCTGGCAACCTCAACGCCGGCAACTGCGTGGATTTCACGTATGGTGTGCGTCCAGTCATAAATCTGAAAGCCGATACGCCATTAACTGGTTCCGGAACAACAAGTGACCCATTTAAAGTAGTTGGTGCTTAACTATTTCTAAACTGATAACGTTGTTTATCAGTTTTTGCTTTTTAGTGTTAACTTCCTTAAAAAGGATGTAAAAAAAGTCTTAATATTGGTATAATAGATATAGGTAGTGATTAGAGTGAAGTATAAAGTATTTAAGATTATATTTATTGTATTAATTGTTATTAGTTTTAGCTTAGCTACTTTTTTTACTGTTAAGGGCTTAACTTATAAAGATAAAGATGTTACTAATCTTGAGGAAGCATCTATGTCTAGTGTAGATGTAGAACAAATAATTGAAGATATTAAAGCTAGTAATACGAATTTAGTATATGAAAGTACAGGTATATCCGAGTTTAAGAGTCTAGCTTTTTCAGAAGAAGATAAAATAAAATCTTATTTAATTGATACTGTTACTGGGGCAGAATTAAGTATTAAAGATATTATTAAAGAAGATAAGTATGAGGAGTTTTTAGCTAAAGAAGAAGAATTATTAAGACTTAAGTATCCGGAGTTTATTGTAAATGGTATAATAAATGGAGATGGTAATAAAGTATATATAGTTAAAGAAAATGTTTTAGTTGTTTATTATTATGATTATGTATATGATTATGAATATTTAGATTTAGTTAGTTTAACTATTAATTATAATGAAGTATATGATTATTTGGATTTTACTTATCAATTAGATGCCGAATATCAAAATGAAAATGGTTATAATTATAGTGTTGATAAAAAAGTAGTTGCTATTACTTTTGATGATGGACCTAGTAGTAAATATAATGCTAAATTTTTAGATGCTTTAGCTAGGAATAAGGCTCATGCTACTTTCTTTATGGTAGGAACAATGATGCAGTCTTGTCAAAAATGTGTTCTTGATACATATAATTCAGGAAATGAAATCGGAAGTCATACATGGAATCATATTAATATTAAAAATAATTCTATTGATACCGTAAATGCTAGTTTAAAACAAGTAGATGATTTGTTTTATAAAATTACTAATGATCATATTAAATATATAAGACCTCCTTATGGATCTTATAGTAAAACTAATTTACAAAATATAAATATTCCTTTGATCCTTTGGAATATGGATACAGAAGATTGGCGTTATAAAGATGTTGATCGGATTGTAAATTATGTTATGGAAAATGTTAATGATGGTTCTATTATTTTAATGCACGAATTATATGAAACAAGCCTTCAAGCATTAGAAATTATTTTACCTAAACTATATGCGGCTGGTTATCAAGTGGTAAGTGTGGGAGAACTTGCTAATTTACAGGGAAGAACAATAGATGCTCATAAAGCATATAGTGCTATAAAAAGTTAAATTACTCCAATATCAAAGTCATCTTTGTTTATTTCAGCCCATATGGAAAGGCCACCGGCGACTAGAAATAAAAGAGAAGCTATAAGTTGTATATGAACACTTAAAACTTCTTTTTTTGTGCTTGTTTCTTTTAATTCTTGAATATTTTGATAGCTAATAACTACAAAATATAAATAAATAAAGAAAGCAACACAAAAAATAGTAATATTTAGAGTTTTAAATATCTTTTGTTGGTGGTAATCTTTGGTTTTTAAAAAATAGGCTTCATAGGCATTAGAAAGAAGAGCAGCGATGATTATAAAAAAATAAACTACCCATATTAAATTTTCTTCCTTTATTCTTTGTAATTTTACTCCTATGTTCATACTAAATTTTATGATAGAAGTAAATTCTTATAACAGATAAGTTATTTAGTGTATGGAACATAAGAATTAACTTGCGTTAATTCGCCGAACCTCACGGTTCGTTTTTTTCTGCTGTATTTTAATACATCACAGACCTCATTTCCGAGAGTCGCTCCCGTACTTCTTTTATTTAATTTATATTTCTATTTTAACTTAATCATTGTAACATTTCAATCCTTCATTTAATATATTTATGCTTGCATTATAATCTCGATCAATTTCTAAACCACATTTGCTACAGCGATACTCTCTTATTCGTAAATCTTTCATAACTGTATCTTTATTTTCACATCTACTACAAATCTGTGATGAGGCATAATAAGGACTTATTTGAATAAATATCTTATTTAACCACAAACATTTATATTTCAGTATTCGTATAATCTCACTAAATGTAGCATTGGTTATTTCTTTTCGTAAATGTTTGTGGTTATTATTATGCACTAACATTTTCTTTACTTGAAGATTTTCTGCAATTATAATATCATGATTTCGGGTTATGTTACTAACTATCTTTTCTACTGTCTTTTTTCGAGCATTCTTTAATTTTCGATATACTTCTTCTATCTTTTTCTTATTTTTAATATAATTTTTACTTCCTTTTACTTTTCTTGATAACTCTTGTTGTAATCTCTTTATCTTTCGCTCATATTTATCTAAATATCTTGGATTACCATAATATTCTTTATTACTAGTTACTACTAAATTTTTTACTCCTATATCTATTCCTACAGCTTTATTAGTTACTTTTTCTGGTAGTTCTAGTTCTTCTTCTATGCAGAGAGACACATAAAATTTAGTACCTACTTCTTTAACTGTGGCATTTAGTATTCTTCCTGGTAATTTATCTAAAGTGCGATATCCTCTTATCTTAATTTCTTTTAATTTAGGTAATTCAATTACTTTTCTTACCAAATCTACTTTAATATTTTCATAAACTCTATCTTTATAACTACTTGTAATGAAATTTGTTCTAAAACTTTCTTTTTCTCCTTTTTTCTTAAATTTTGGATATCCTCCTTGATTATTTTCTTGCTTACTAAAACCTACCATTAAATCGGTTATGGTATTTTGTAGTGAACTACTATCTACTTCTCTTAAAAAAGGATATTCTTTTTTTAATTTTGGTAATTCCTTCATTAAATCAAACTTTGTTAAATATTTATTCTTTCTTTTTAAATCTAAACAATAATTATAAACAAATCTAGTGCAACCAAAAGTTTTACGAATATATACTACTTGTTCTTTCGTTGGATACAAACGAAACTTATAAGCTCTATGTATTTTCATAATCATTATCACCCCTGATAATAAAATTATACTATAAATACATACGTTCGTCAAGAACTTATTTTTAAAATACACGCATTTCGTGTATTTTCCTATAAGATAAAAAAGTAAAAAAATTAGCAGTTATATATTGACAAGTGCTAGGCATAATATTATAATGGTATTAGCACTTAAAGGTAATGGGTGCTAAAGTAGGTGATTGAAGTGGATGATAGACAAAAAAGCTTACTTAAAGAGATTGTGGAATGTTACATTAAAGAGGTTAAGCCAATTGGTTCTAAACATTTATGTGATAAGTTCCATTGCTCTAGTGCTACTATTCGGAATGAAATGGGAGTGCTGGAACGATTAGGCTATATTGAGAAAAATCATATATCTAGTGGTCGTGTTCCCAGTGAAGCTGGATATAAATATTATGTAGAACATTTAATGGAGCCTAAAGAATTAAGTGGGGAAGATATGCTTAAGCTTCAAACGCTATTTTCTAATAAGAGTTTAACTGTTAGTGATGCTATTGAAAAATGTTTAGAAATCATTAGTGATATTACTAATTATACTAGTGTTTCTCTTGGTGAATATAGTGATGAAAATGTTTTAAGACAAGTTAATATTATACCTCTTGATGAGACAAGTTTAGTTGCTTTAGTTTGTACGGATAAAGGGATTGTTAAAAATAAACAATTTAGTATTCCTGATAATATTAATATGATGGAAGTAGTTAAAATTAGTGAAATTATTAATAAGATGTTAGTGGGTACACCAATATCCATGGTTAAAGAAAGATTGGAATATGATATTAAGCCAATTATTTCGAAACAAGTAGAGCAATATGAAACGGTATATGGCATATTTTATGATGCGTTCCATGATTTTATAAGCAATAATGAAAACATTCACGTTGTCGGTAAATCTAAAATGTTAAATCAGCCTGAATATAGTGATACTAATGAGATTAAAAGACTTATTTCGAAATTAGAAGATGAAGAACAAGTTCGGAAAATTGAGAAAAATGATAATCGTGATATTAGTATTTATATTGGTAGTGAGAGTAATTTTGATGACAATGTAACAGTTGTTAAAACGAATTATTCTTTAGGAGGCGAAGAAGGAACTATTGCTATAATTGGGCCTAAAAGAATGGAATATGACCGGGTTGTAGCAGTACTTAACATTTTAAATAAATGGTTAGAAGAAAAAGGTGAGGCAAATGGAAGAAGAGATTAAGAAAACCGAAGAAGAAAATGCTCCTAATAAAGAGCAAGTTGTCCAAGAAGAACAAAATCCAAAACCAGAGTTACCAAAGAAAAAGGTAAAAGAAAAGCGTAAGAAAATTGATAAAGAAAAAGATGAACTTATTAAAGCTAATCTGGATTTGAAAGAAAAAGTGCTTCGTATTACAGCAGAAATGCAAAATATTAAAAGACGGAGTGAAATTGATCTTGCTAATGCTTATAAATATGATGGCTTTGATTTGGTAGAGAAAATTTTACCTATTCTTGATAATTTTGAACGGGCTTTAAGTATTAAGCAAGAGGGAACGGAAAAGTTTTTAGAAGGATTTAAAATGATTTATGATAACTTGCAAAATATTTTATCAAGTAAAGGAGTTACAGAAATTGAATGTATTCATAAAGAATTTGATCCAAATATGATGAATGCAGTTATGACTGATACAAATAATGATTTTGCTAATAATATTGTTTTAGAATGTTTGCAAAAAGGGTATATGTATCAGGATAAAATAATTAGGCCAGCAATGGTTAAAGTAAATGAAAGAGATAACAGTAGTAATGAACATGAATAATCATAAGTTTATTGATTCGACTACTTATGAAATAATACCTGATGAAAATATCATTGAAGTAGATCCGGACATTGCTTTGGCTATTTCTTTACTTAATCAAAAAGGATATAAGACTATAGCTTGTTGTAGTGGTCATGCTTTTGATTTAACCTATTATAAACAAGTAAAGGAGCTATCCTTATTAGATGGGGAAAAAATTAAAGAAGAATATCCTGAATATTATATTGTCGGTAAAACGGATTTGACTTTTACATTAATCACTCCTAAAGTAGCAACTTGCATTTATGTTATGTTTGCTAAAGATTATCATTTTGCTTCTTTACCGGTTGATTTTGTTAAAGAAACTAATGAAAGTGATTGTATTATTCGTAAACGGATCAATTATTATGAAAATCATATTAGGAGAAATCCTAATGATGTAGAAAAAGAAATAAAAAAATATAATAATTTACTCTTAAAGTGGGTAAGAAAATTACCAAAGATGAAAGAAAGGAATGATGAATAATGAGTAAAATTATAGGTATAGATTTAGGTACAACAAATAGTTGTGTTGCTGTTTTAGAGGGTGGTGAGCCAAAAGTTATTCCTAATGCGGAAGGAGCTCGGACAACACCATCTGTTGTAGCCTTTAAAGGTGATGAAGAAATGGTAGGTCAAATTGCCCGTAACCAAGCTGTTACAAATGCTAAAAATACAATTTCTTCAATTAAAAGAAAAATGGGTACTAGTGAGAAAGTAGAAGCTAATGGTAAGAAATATACACCTGAAGAAATTAGTGCTAAAATTTTAGCTAAACTAAAAAAAGATGCGGAAAGCTATTTAGGCGAGAAAGTATCAAAAGCAGTTATTACGGTTCCTGCATATTTTAATGATGCCCAAAGACAAGCTACAAAAAATGCTGGTAAAATAGCAGGACTTGAAGTAGAACGTATTATTAATGAACCAACGGCGGCGGCTTTAGCTTATGGTCTTGATAAACAAGATGAGATGCAAACTATTTTAGTTTATGATTTAGGTGGAGGTACCTTCGATGTATCTATCCTAGAACTTGGTGATGGTGTATTTGAAGTTAAATCTACCGCTGGTAATAATAAACTTGGGGGAGATGATTTTGATGAAAGAATTATGGATTATCTAGTAGATGAATTCAAGAAAGAGAATGGTATTGATTTATCAAAAGATAAAATGGCTATGCAACGTATTAAAGATGCTGCTGAAAAAGCTAAAAAAGATTTGTCCGGTATTTCTACTGCTCAAATTAGTTTACCATTCATAGCTCAAAACGATGAAGGACCACTTCACTTTGAGACCACTTTATCAAAAGCTAAATTCGAAGATTTATGTCGTGATTTATTTAACTCAACTCTTGATGCTGTACATAAAGCTTTAAAAGATGCTAAACTTACGGCTAAAGATATTGATAAAGTAATTTTAGTTGGTGGATCTACGCGTATTCCATATATCCAAGAATTAGTTAAAAAAGAACTTGGACAAGAACCTAATAAGAGTGTTAACCCTGATGAAGTAGTTGCCATGGGTGCGGCTATTCAAGGTGGTGTTTTAACTGGTGAAGTTGAAGATATCGTTTTACTTGATGTTACACCATTGTCACTCGGACTTGAAACTTTAGGTGGGGTTATGACCGTATTAATTCCAAGAAATACAACTATTCCAACGAGTAAATCTCAA
This sequence comes from uncultured Bacilli bacterium, assembly GCA_944358125.1. Classification (GTDB taxonomy): domain Bacteria; phylum Bacillota_I; class Bacilli_A; order RF39; family UBA660; genus Caccenecus. Next base: position 1,201 of record CALVQM010000036.1, on the reverse strand, counting down.
GTATTCTCAACTGCTGCTGATAATCAACCTGCTGTAGATATTCATGTTTTACAAGGTGAGCGTCCAATGGCAGCGGATAATAAAACTTTAGGTAACTTCCAGTTAACAAATATTCCACCTGCACCAAGAGGAGTTCCACAAATTGAAGTTAAATTTGATATTGATGCTAATGGTATTGTTAATGTTACAGCAAAAGATTTAGGAACCAATAAAGAACAATCTATTACTATTACTTCTTCAACTAATTTATCAGATGATGAAATCGATAAGATGGTAAAAGAAGCCGAAGCTAATAAAGAAGCTGATGAAAAGAGAAAAGCAGAAGCAGATGTTAAAAATGATGCGGAAGCGATGATTTTTGCTACAGAAAAAGCGATTAAAGATTTAGGCGATAAAGTAGATGAAAAAGATAAAAAAGATGCCGAAGAAAAAATGGAAGATTTAAAGAAAGCAATGGAAGCTAATGATACTGATGATATCAAGAAGAAAACGGAAAGCTTAAATGAAGTAGCAATGAAGCTTGCAACAAAAGTTTATGAAGAAGCTGCTAAAAAGAACCAAGAGACAGCTAAAACAGAAGAAAAAGATACTGCCAATAAAGATGCAAATGATGATGTAGAAGAAGCTAATTATGAAGAAAAATAAGTTCTAGGAAACTAGAACTTTCTTTAGAGAAAGGGTTAACTATGGCAAAAAAAAGAACAGAGTATTCAGAAAATTTAAAATGGAATGTGAAAGATTTATATGAAACAGAAGAAGATTACCAAAAAGATTTTACTTATTTAGAAGAACATTTATCTCTTTTGGCAAAATATGAAGGGCATATTTTGGATAATGAAGATAATTTATATGAACTGTTAAAGTTAGATACTGATTTTGGTAAGAAATTAGAGCAAGTCTATATTTATGCGCATATAAATAATGATAGTGATACTACCAATGTTAAATATCAAGCTATGTATGGTAAAGCTCATCAATTGTATGAAAAATATAGTGTTGCTACTTCTTATATTGTTCCGGAGATATTAAAAAGTGATTATCAATTAATTGCTTCTTATATAGATAAAAATAGTAAGCTTAAAGCATATGAAAGAACTTTGAAGGAAATATTTCGAAAGAAGAAATATATTTTAAGTGATAAAGAAGAAAAAGTTCTTTCTACTTTAGCTACTACTTTTAGTACACCAGATCAAGTATATTC
>CALVQM010000035.1 GCA_944358125.1 uncultured Bacilli bacterium | reverse complement strand
GCTTAATGATGAGGATATAACAAAAGTTACAGGATTAACTAGTAATGAAATCATGCAGTTAAAAGAAGATAAATAGTCTTCTTTTTCAAAAATTGATATTATACAATATTATTAATTTTAGGCCTTATATAATAATTTAAAGTAAAGGAGATGTTTTGTTAATGGAGCTAAATGAATGGATAAAAAAATATGTAGCTGATGATGAGACACAAGAGGAACTAAATAAATGGGATATTGAAATTGCCACCAATAAAGGTATTGAACAAGGAAAAGCAGAAGAAAAAATAGAGATAGCTAAAAAGTTACTTGCAAAAAACATTACGATAGAAGAAATTATGGGATTAACAGAGTTATCAGAAAAAGAAATCATGCAATTAAAAGAAGATAAATAGTCTTCTTTTAAAAAAACGGTTGATTTTCACCAGCAAATACTATATAATGGTATTGAGAGGTGAAAATATGATAATTACTAATGATATGGTTAAGAGTAGATTAAATAATTATGTTAATAAGAATAATAAGATCAGCAGAGATATTCGTGATGGGAAGCTTTTTAAAATAGTTACAGGATTATATGAGACAAATCCTGACACTCCAGGATATTTACTTGCTGGAAGTATATATGGTCCATCCTATATTTCTTTTGAATATGCTTTATTTTATTATGGACTTATTCCAGAGAAGGTTAGTGTGATTACTTGTGCAACATTAAATAAAAAGAAAAAAAAGAAATTCGATACCCAATTTGGGTTTTTTACTTATCGAGATGTTCCAGCACTGGCTTATCCTGAAGAGATTATGCTTATGACGGAGGGAGATTATACTTATCAAATAGCCTCTAGAGAAAAAGCGCTATGTGATAAATTATATACATTAAAGCCGTTAAATAATTATCGTAATTTAGAGAGAATGCTATTTTTAGATTTAAGAATAGATAGAGAAGAATTTTGGAGACTTGATGGGCAAAAAATAGAATATTTAAGTACTTTGTATCACTCGACCAATGTTCGATTGCTATCTAAATATATGAGGAGGGATGATAATGAATAATATTATTACACAAATGCTTGCTAAATATGAAATTAAAAATGTAGATGATGAGATTAATGCTTTAAAAGAAATTATTCAAGAAATTGTACTCTCAGGTTTATCAAGGGGGAGTTTTTTTGATGTAGCTGCTTTTTATGGAGGGACAGCACTTAGAATATTTCATCATTTAGATCGATTTTCTGAAGATTTAGATTTTGCACTAATCGGGGCTAATTCTGATTTTCAATTAAGTACTTATTTTCCATATATTGAAAAAGAGTTAAAAGCTTATGGCTTAAATCTAGAGGTAAGTACTAAAGAAAAGATTAATGAATCTAATATCACATCGGCTGTAGTTCGTGGAGATACTTTAGAGCATATTTTAAAGTTTTTTCCTAATGATGAAAATAACCAGTATTATCATTTACTTAAAAAAATAAAAATTAAATTTGAGGTTGATATAAATCCTCCTAGTGGTGCTAATTATGAGTATAAGTATAAACTACTTCCTAGTCCTCATCAAATAAAAGTATATGATATGCCTTCTTTATTTGCTGGTAAAATTCATGCCATACTGTGTCGGAATTGGAAAATAAGAGTAAAAGGCCGAGATTTGTATGATTATGTGTTTTTTCTAGCAAATCATACTTCTGTTAATTTGGAACTTATTAAGAATAAATTAATAGCTTCCAATTATATTGATCCTAATAGTTTATTTGATATTTCGGTGTTAAAAAAATTACTTATAGCTAAATTTTCGGTGATTGATTATAAGGAAGCAAAAGAAGATGTTTTGCCTTTTATTAAAGATCCTCAAAGCTTAAATTTGTGGAATCAAGATTTCTTTTGCGAGATAACAGAAGACTTACATTAGTTTTTTGAAAATTTTGTGAAATTTTTACTTGACGAACATAGAATATACTGTTATAATCTATTTCGTATGACTGCTTGGATGTGCGAGGTTGCTGATACGCTAGGCGAGGTTGTTCCAAATACCTCTTGTATCAGGGAATTTGTGCGGAGCGAGTCTGTACTAGATATAGACGAAAGGAGGACATAAAATATGTCAAATACAAAAGTAAGAATCAATCTTAAGGCTTATGATCACAGATTACTTGATAAAGCAGCTTTAAAGATTGTTGAAACTGTTAAAAGAACGGGTGGAGAAGTATCTGGACCTGTACCTCTTCCAACAGAAATTCAAAAGTATACTGTTTTAAGAGCGGTTCATAAGTACAAAGATGCACGTGAACAATTTGAAATGCGTACACATAAGAGACTTGTTGATATTAAAAACCCAAGTAAAGAAACTATTGATGCTTTAACTCATTTGGACCTGCCAAGTGGTGTAGACATTGATATAAAATTATAATTTAGAAAGGATTAGAGGAAAATGAAAGGAATCTTAGGGCGTAAGCTCGGAATGACTCAAGTTTTTACAAAAGAAGGAAAACTTATTCCGGTTACTGTTATTGAAGTACAACCTAATACAGTAATGCAAGTAAAGACTGTTGAGACAGACGGATATTCTGCTATTCAAGTTGGAATGGTAGATAAAAAGTTAGCTCGTGCTAATAAACCAGAGATGGGCAGAGCAAAAAAAGCAAACACTACTCCTAAGCGCTTCTTAAAAGAAATTAGAGATTATGATGGTACTGTTAATATTGGTGACGTTATAACTGCTAATACTTTTGAAGTAGGAGATGTTGTTGACGTTACTGGTACTAGTAAAGGACATGGTTTTACTGGTGTAATTAAACGTCATAATCAATCTAGAGGACCAGAAACTCATGGTTCTAGATATCATAGAAGACCAGGTTCTTTAGGAACAATGCTTCCAAAAAGAGTTTTAAAGGGTAAAAAATTGTCTGGTCATATGGGTGTTGATACCGTTACAATTCAAAACCTAGAAATTATTGAAATTAACGAGAGTGAAGGCTACATCTTAGTTAGTGGAAATGTTCCAGGAGCAAAAAATTCAGTTGTATTTATTAAATCAGCAATTAAGAATTCAAGAAAGAAAAATCCAAAAGAAATTTTGGTTTATGAAGAAGAAACGCCAATTGTTGAGGAAACTGCCGAAGTAGCAGAAGAGAAGGCTGAAGAACCTGCTTTAGAAAATGATGCAGCAGAAACTCTAGAAAGCGAAAACAAGTAAGTTTTCTAGAAAGGTGAAGCTATGAAAATAAGTGTTAAAAATTTATCAGGTGAAAAAGTTCGTGATTTAACTTTAAATGATGCTGTTTGGAATATTGAAGCAAATACTCAAGTTTTAAAGAAAATGATTAAGTTACAACTTGATTCAATGAGACAAGGTACTCATAAGACAAAGACTCGTAGTGAAGTTTCTGGTGGAGGAAGAAAACCTTGGAGACAAAAAGGTACTGGTCGTGCTCGTCAAGGTAGCACACGTGCTACACAATGGCGTGGCGGCGGAATTGCCGGTGGCGTTACTCCACGTGACTACACTTTTAAAATTAATCGTAAAGAAAGAGCTTTAGCTTTAAAAAGTGCTTTATCTCTTAAAGCTCAAAATAAAGAATTAGTTGTACTTGATACTATTACATTAGATACTTTAAAAACAAAAGATATTAAAAAATTAATTCAAGATTTAAAGCTAGAGGGTAAAATTTTATTTGTAACAAATGAAGATAATGAAAATTTATATATGGCTACTAGAAATTTAGGTTATGTATACTGCATTTTAGCTAGTGAAATTAATGCTTTTGATTTAGTTAATGCCGATGTAGTAGTATGTGACGAAGCAGCTGTAAAAATACTAGAGGAGGTGCTTAAATAATGAAAGATTATACAGATATTATTTATTCACCAGTCATTACAGAAAAAAGTGCACTAAAAATGCAAAATGAAAATGTTTATACATTTAAAGTTGCTAAAAGTGCTACTAAAGATCAAATTAAGAAAGCTATAGAACAAGCTTTTGGGGTAAGTGTAAAAAGTGTTAATACACTAAATACAAAACCTAAAAAAAGAAGAGTCGGAAGATATACAGGTATGACAAAGACTTATAAGAAAGCTATTGTTACACTTGATGGTGACTCTAAAATAGAATTATAGGAGGAGTAAGTTATGGCAATTAAGAAATATAAACCTACTACTAATGGACGTAGGGGTATGACAACACTTGTAAATGAAGAAGTTACAACTAGTACTCCTACTAAAAGTTTAACTAAAATTAAAGTTAAAACTGGTGGAAGAAATAATCAAGGTAAAATGACGGTTCGCCATATTGGTGGTGGAGCTAAAAGAAAATATCGTTTAATTGATTATAAGAGAAACAAAATTGGTATTACTGGTAAAGTAGCAACGATTGAATATGATCCAAATAGAAGTGCTAATATTGCTTTAATTAATTACCGTGATGGTGAAAAAAGATATATTATCGCTCCTAAAGGTTTAGAAGTTGGTATGATACTAGAGAATGGTAGAGATGCTGATATTAAGGTAGGTAACGCTTTACCACTTGAAGCTATTCCAGTTGGTACGGTGGTACATTGTATCGAATTAAAACCTGGTAAAGGTGCTGAGATTTGTCGTTCAGCTGGTGCTAGTGCCCAAATATTAGGACGTGATGGTAAATATGTAATATTACGTTTACAATCAGGTGAGACTAGAAAAATACTAGGTACTTGTATGGCAACAATTGGTGTTGTTGGTAATGAAGATTATGAATTAGTAAATTTAGGAAAAGCAGGAAGAAAAAGACATATGGGAATTCGTCCTACTAACCGTGGTAGTGTTATGAACCCTAATGATCACCCTCATGGTGGTGGTGAAGGTAGAACACCAGTTGGACGTAAGAGCCCAATGACTCCTTGGGGTAAACCAGCCCTTGGATATAAGACAAGAAAAAATAAGAAAGCATCTAGCAAGTTAATTGTTAGTAGAAAGAAAAAATAGGAGGAAGCTATGGCAAGAAGTTTAAAGAAAGGACCTTATGTTTTTGATAGATTACTTAAAAAGGTTCAAGAATTAAATAAGAATAATAAAAAAGAAGTTATTAAAACTTGGTCTCGTAGTTCAACTATTTATCCTGATTTTGTAGGACATACATTTGCAGTTCATAATGGTAAAGAATTTATTCCTGTATATGTAACCGAAGATATGGTTGGTCACAAGCTTGGTGAGTTTGCTTTAACTCGTAAGTTTGGTGGACATGCAGGTCAAAAGTAGGAGGGTAAATAAATGGAAGCTTATGCAATACATAAGGGAGCTATGATTGCCCCTAGAAAAGCGAGAATGACTCTTGATTTAGTACGTGGTAAAGATGTTGCTACAGCTGAAGGTATTTTAGTTAATACAAATACCAAAGCTAGTAGATTAATTCTTAAAGTACTTAAAAGTGCTATTGCTAATGCCGTTAATAACAATGGTGCGAGTGAGTCTGATTTAGTAATTAGCGAATGCTATATTAATCCAGGACCAGTTTATAAAAGAATTAAATTTGCTAGTCGTGGAAATGTTGATAGAAGAGACAAAAGAACTAGTCATATTACGATTAAAGTAAGTGATGGTAAGGTTAAGGAGGAAGCATAATGGGTCAAAAAGTAAATCCTATTGGTTTTAGATTAGGTGTTAATAAAGACTGGGAATCAAATTGGTATGCTAATAAAGACTATGCTAAAACTTTAAATAAGGATATTAAAATAAGAGAATGTTTAGAGAAAAAACTTAAAGATGCAGCTGTTGCTTCAATCCAAATCGCCAGAAAGAAAACACGTGTCGATGTAACTATTAATACTGCTAAACCAGGTGTTATCATTGGTCGTGGTGGTGAAGACATCGAAAAATTAAGAGGCGAAATCAAAAAATTAGTTGGTGAAGATGTTTATATTAACATCGTAGAAGTTAAAAATCCTGATTTGAATGCCAAACTTGTGGCTGGGAATATTGCAGCTCAAATAGAAGCTCGGGCACCATTTAGAAGTGTTCAAAAAAGAGCAATCAGAAATACTATGAAAGCGGGAGCTAAAGGTATTAAGACGGCTGTATCTGGACGTTTAGGCGGTGCTGAAATGGCTCGTACTGAAGGTTATACTGAAGGTACTGTACCACTTCATACAATTCGTGCTGACGTAGATTACGCTGTAGCAGAAGCTGATACTATTTATGGTAAGATTGGTGTTAAGGTTTGGATTTATAAAGATGAAATTCTTCCTGCTAAAAAACCTTTGAGAGGAGATGGATCTCATGTTAATGCCAAAAAAGACTAAATATAGAAAACCACATCGTCTAACTTATGACGGTCATGCTAGAGGTAATACAGAATTGCACTTTGGTGAATATGGACTTCAAGCAAAAGAAGGAGCATGGATTACAGCTCGTCAAATTGAAGCTGCTCGTATTGCTATGACTCGTTATATGAAACGTGGTGGTAAAGTATGGATTAACATATTCCCTCATTTAGCATTAACTCGTAAACCTTTAGAGACTCGTCAAGGTAAAGGTAAAGGTAATGTTGAAGATTGGGTTGCAGTTGTTAAGGAAGGCAAAATTATGTTTGAAATTGGTGGGGTTTCTGAAGAAATTGCCCGTGAAGCATTAAGACTAGCTTCTCACAAATTACCAATTAAAACTAAATTTGTAAAAAAGGAAGGTGAATCTCATGAAAATTAAAGATTTACGAGAACTTTCTACAAAAGAATTAGAGGGTAAAATTAGAGAATCAAAGAAAGAATTATTTGGTTTAAGAATGAAACAATCTACTGGTACTTTAGATAAGCCTTCTAGAATTAAAGAATTAAGAAAAGATGTTGCGAGAATGAAAACTATTTTGAAAGAAAGAGAATTTGCAGGAGGTAATACTGATGGAGAATAGAAGACAAGAATTAGTTGGTAAGGTTGTAAGTAATAAAAACGATAAAACTATTACCGTAATCGTAGAAACTTACAAAACTCATCCTCTTTATAAAAAACGTGTTAAATATTCAAAAAAATATACTGCTCATGATGAAAATAATCAAGCCGGAATTGGCGATACTGTTAGAATACGTGCTACAAGACCAATTTCTAAAACAAAGAAATATGAACTTGTAGAAATCGTTTCTAAAGCTGTTATTTTATAGGAGGTACACATGGTACAACAAGAAAGTAGATTAAAAGTTGCGGATAATACTGGTGCTCGTGAATTACTAGTTATTCGTGTACTTGGTGGATCTAAAGTTAAATATGGTAATATCGGTGATGTAGTAGTTGGTACTGTAAAAAAAGCTATGCCTAATGGAAATCTTAAAAAAGGTAAAGTTGTTAAAGCAGTAATTGTTCGTACTACAGAAGGTATTCGAAGAAATGATGGCAGTTATATTAAATTTGATGACAATGCTTGTGTAATTATTAAAGATGATAAATCTCCAGTAGGTACAAGAGTTCTTGGACCTGTAGCTAGAGAACTTAGAGAAAAAGACTATATGAAAATTGTGTCTTTGGCTAAGGAAGTTATATAGGAGGGTTATTTATGATGAAAATTAAAGTAGGCGATGAAGTATTAGTTATCGCTGGTAAAGATAAAGGTAAAAATGGTAAAGTTATCAAGACTTTAAAAAAAGATGACAAGGTTGTTGTTGAAGGAATTAATATTGTAAAAAAACACGTTAAGCCAAGAAATGGTAATGATAAAGGTGGAATATTTGATATCGAAGCTCCTATTCATGTATCAAATGTAAAAAAAATAGAAAATGAAACTCGCAAAACAAAAAAAGAAAGTAAGAGTAAGTAGGTGAATATTTATGAGTAATTATAAAAAATTATATGACGAAAAAATCGTAAAATCACTTAAAGATGAATTTAAATATTCAAGCGTAATGCAAGTACCAAAGTTAGATAAGATTGTTATTAATATGGGTTGTGGCGATGGTGCTCGTGATCATAAGTTTATTGAAGCTGCCCTAAAAGATTTGGAAACTATTACAGGTCAAAAGGCAGTTGTAACAAAAGCAAAACATTCAATCGCTGGATTTAAGCTTCGTGAAGGTCAAGCTATTGGAGTTAAAGTTACTTTACGTGGGGAAAAAATGTATGAATTTATGGAAAAATTAATACGTGTGGCACTTCCTCGAGTAAGAGACTTTAGAGGTGTTTCTAAAACAGCTTTTGATGGTAAAGGTAATTATACTTTGGGTATTAAAGAACAATTAATATTCCCAGAAATAGAGTATGATAATGTTGTTAAAGTAAGAGGTATGGATATTGTATTCGTAACTACTGCTCATACAAACGAAGAAGCATTTGCTTTATTAAAGGCATTTGGTATGCCTTTCAAGAATTAAGGAGGAATATTTATGGCTAAAAAAAGTATGATTGTTAAAAATAAAAGAACACCTAAATATAAAGTTCGTCAATATACAAGATGTGAAAGATGTGGTAGACCACATGGAGTATTACGTAAATTTGGAATTTGCCGTATTTGTTTTAGAGAACTTGCAAATGAAGGTAAAATTCCAGGCGTAAAGAAGTCAAGTTGGTAGGAAAGGAGGAATTTTGAATGGTTCAAGATAAAATAGCCGATATGCTTACAAGAATTCGTAATGCAAATCAAATGAAATATGAGACTGTTGAAGTAATTGGAACTAAAATGACTTTAGGTATTGCTGAAATTCTTAAAAGAGAAGGATATATTGCTGATTATACTTATGAAAAGAATATCACTGGTGATAAACTTACTTTAACACTTAAATATGGTGATAGAAAAGAAAGAGTTATTACTGGTTTAAAAAGAATTAGTAAATCTGGTTTAAGAGTTTATGCTAAAGCCGATGAAATTCCTCGTGTTCTTAACGGTCTTGGAATAGCAATTATCTCTACTTCTAAAGGTTTAATGACTGATAAAGAAGCAAGAGAACAAAGGTTAGGAGGCGAAGTACTTGCCTATATTTGGTAGGGAAATATTATGAGTAGAATTGGTAATAGAAAACTTGTGCTTCCTACTGGTGTAACGGCTAGTTTAGAAGGTAATACATTAACTATTAAAGGTGCTAAAGGATCTTTAAGTTTAGCTATTCATAAACTAGTATCTGTAGAAATTAATGACACAGAAGTAGTTACAAAAGCAAAAAATGATAGTAAAGAAGCTAATATTAATGTTGGTACAATGAATTCACTTATTTCTAATATGATTGAAGGCGTTAGTACTGGATTTAGTAAAGGTTTAGAAGCAGTTGGTGTTGGATATCGTTTCCAAGTTAGTGGTAATAAAATTAATGTTTCAGCTGGTTTCTCTCACCCAGTTGTGGTGGAAGTGCCAAATGATTTAAAGGTAGAACAAGTAAGTAATACGGAAATTACGATTAGTGGAATTGATAAACAAAAAGTATCGGAATTTGCGGCTAATATTCGTAAGATAAGACAACCTGAACCTTATAAAGGTAAAGGTATTCGTTATAAAGGTGAATATGTACGTCGTAAAGAAGGTAAAAAGGCTGCTAAATAAGGTTAGAAAGGTCGGAAATTATGATTAAGAAAGAAAATAGGAACGTAGCACGTTTAAGAAGACATGCTAGAGTACGTAAAAATATTCATGGTACAAAAGAATGTCCAAGATTAAATGTTTTTCGTTCAAATAATGGAATTTATGTTCAAGTAATTGATGATGATGCTTCTACTACCTTAGTTAGTTCATCAACTGCTGAACTTAAAATTAAAAATGGAAGTAATACCCGCGCTGCAAAGTTAGTTGGTGCAGATATTGCAAAAAAATGTTTAGAAAAAAAGATTAAAACTGTTGTTTTTGATAGAGGTGGATACCTATATCATGGACGTGTTGCTGCTTTAGCTGAAGCTGCACGTGAAAACGGTTTGGAATTCTAGAGTGGAGGATAAGGTATGCCAAAAAAGAACGATAATAAGAAAAATTTATTAGAAGAAAAAGTTATCTCTATTGGTAGGGTAACAAAAGTTACTAAAGGTGGTAGACACTTTAGATTTTCAGCAACAGTTGTTGTTGGTAACCGTAGAGGTTTAGTAGGAATTGGTACGGGAAAAGCAAATGAAGTACCGGAAGCTATTAAGAAAGCTTTACAAGCAGCTAATAAGAATGTAGTTAAAGTATCTTTAATGGATAACAGAACTATTCCTCATGATGCAACTTGTAAAGTTGGTAGAGCTGTAGTTATGATTAAGCCAGCACGTGTTGGTACGGGAATTATTGCTGGTGGTGCTGCTCGTGCTGTACTAGAACTAGCTGGTGTTAAGGACATTGTTTCTAAATCACTTGGTTCTAATACCAAAATTAATGTAGCTAAAGCAACACTAGAAGCTTTAAAATCACAAAAGAGTCCTGCAAAAGTAGCAGCTTTACGTGGTAAGAAAGTGGAGGAGTTATAATATGAAGTTAGAATCACTACCTAGGTCTAATGAAGCAAAAGCTCGTAAAAGAGTTGGACGTGGTCCAGGCTCTGGAATGGGTAAAACTTCTACTCGTGGACAAAAGGGACAAAAATCAAGAAGTGGAGCTAGCATTAGTGCTTGGTTCCAAGGTGGACAAACTCCTATTTATAGAAGAATTCCTAAAAGAGGATTTAATAACACTCGCTTTGAGACAAAGTTTGCAACAATTAACATTGGGGATTTAGAAAAATTCTTTCAAGATGGTGATGTTGTAACTCCAGAAGTTTTAAAGGAAAGAGGGTTACTTAAAAAACAACTTAACGGTGTAAAAGTGTTAGCAAGTGGAGAACTTACTAAAAAATTAACTGTTAAAGCTCAAAGATTTTCATCTGGTGCTGTTACCAAAATAGAAAATGCTGGCGGTAAAGCAGAGGTGATTTAGATGTTTAAAGGAATTACCAAAATATTTAGTAAGGGAAATAAAGACTTAAGAAAAAGAATTTATTTTACATTATTTTGTTTAGGGTTCTTTGCTTTAGGAATAAACATTACTATTCCTTGGGCAAGTACCATTTATGAAGAGTTAGGTTTTTTAGAAATATTTAACTTGATGAGTGGTGGAGGACTTCAAAGTTTTTCTATCTTTGGATTAGGTGTCAGTCCCTATATTACAGCAAGTATTATTACCCAGTTGTTACAAATGGATATTATTCCTTATTTTAAAGATTTGAAAGAACAAGGTTATGTTGGTAGACAAAAGATTAATAAGATTACTAGATATTTAGGTATTATTATTGCCTTTATACAAGCATATGCGATAAGTGTCTTTTATTTAAATACGAATGATGTTATGGTTATGCTTAAAACAAGTTTAGTAATGACTGCTGGTACAGCATTCTTACTATGGATGGGTGATCAAATTACACAAAAAGGTATTGGTAATGGTCAATCCCTACTTATCATGGCTGGTATTTTAATTAGTATGCCAAATGTATTTACTAGTGTATATAATACATTTATTAATGGTAATATGGAGATTGGTTTAGGTATTACTTTATTTATAGTGTATATCATCTGTTATATTTTAATTATCGTGGGTATTATTTGGGTTCAATTAGCAGAAAGAAGAATACCAATTCAATACTCTAATAGAACAACTAGTGCTTATGGGGCACAACAATCTTTCTTGCCTATTAAAATTAATAGTGCAGGAGTTATTCCGGTAATATTTGCATCAGTTATTACAACTATACCGGGAACAATTGTTGCTTTAACAGGAAATGAAGCGGCAATAAATTTTGTTAATAACTATATTATTTATACATCACCTACTGGTTTCTTGTTATATATTATTTTAATTTTTGCTTTCTCTTATTTCTATACTTTCTTAAGTATGAACCCAGAGGAAATGAGTAAAAATTTGAATAAGAATGGGGGATATATTCCCGGAGTTAGACCAGGAGCTGATACAAGTGGTTATATTAGCAAATGTTTATCAAGAATTACGTTAGTTGGAGCTATCTTTTTAGTTATTTTAGCAGGACTTCCAGTATTAATTTCAAGTTTTACTAATTTACCATCAAGTGTAAGTTTAGGTGGAACTGGTATATTAATTGTTGTTGGTGTAGTTATTGAAACATATAAACAAATTGAGTCTAGTCTAACAGCTAGAGGATATGCGGAACGTAAGAAGAGGTTGCGATAAATTGAAGAATATTATCCTTATTGCACCTCCAGGGGCAGGTAAAGGCACTATTAGTAATTATCTTGTAGAACACTATGGATATGTACATGTGGCAACAGGAGATCTACTTAGATGCGAGATAAAGACTAATAGTCCGCTTGGCCAAGAAATTGAAGAAATTATTAGTAAGGGACATTTAGTTCCTGATGATATGGTTATTCAATTAGTTTGGAAGAAATTGGAACAAATTCACAATAAACCTTTTATTTTAGATGGCTTCCCTAGAACTTTAGAACAAGCAAAAGTATTAGAAATTATGCTTCAAAATCTTCATTTCAATTGCATGATTGTGTATTTAGATGTCGATGTTAAGACTGTTTTAAAAAGGATTGAGGGAAGAAAAATTTGCAACCAATGTCAAAAGGTTTATAATATTTATAGTGAAGAATTAAAGCCAATTCAAGAAGGATTATGTGATAATTGTGGGGGAGTACTTGTTAAAAGAAGTGATGATGATAAAGAAAAGATGAAAGTCCGCTTTCAAATATTTGAAGAGAATATTACATCTATTTTAGATTTTTATCGAAGTCAAAATGAATTACAAGTTATTCCTGCTTCCACAAGTAGCATAAGAGATATTGTTAATAAAATTATAAATGAGGCGAAATTTTGAGGAGGAAACGGGTGTTCCAATGATTAGTATTAAAAGTGATCGTGAAATTAGTTTGATGAGAGAAGCTGGTAAGCTTAATTATTTAACTCATGAAGAGGTTAAAAAACATATTAAGCCTGGCGTTAAAACTAAAGATTTAGATAAAGTAGCATATGATTTTATAACACGTAATCATGCTAGACCATCTTTTTTAAACTATGAAGGGTATCCGGCAAGTATTTGTGTATCTATTAATGATGAAGTAGTGCATGGAATACCAGGAGAAAGAAGAATTAAAGATGGCGATGTTGTATCAATTGATATTGGGGTAGAAATACATGGATATCATAGTGATGCGGCAAGAACCTATGTGGTAGGAAGTGCTAGTCCAGAAGTAGAAAATTTAGTTAAAAATACAGAATTAGCTTTATATGCTGGCTTGCAAAAAATTCATGAAGGTGCTAAAATAGGAGATATAGGAGCAGCAATTCTAGACTTTGCACATCAACATGGCTTAAGTGTTGTAGAGGAACTTGTTGGTCATGGTGTTGGAACGAATATTCATGAAGAACCTGATGTGCCAAATTATGGACGTGCAGGAACAGGTGTTACTCTTCGGGCTGGCATGGTACTAGCGGTAGAACCTATGCTTAATTTAGGTAGTCGTTATGTATATTTACATGATGATGATTGGACGATTTCCACAGATGATGAACTTCCTAGTGCGCACTTTGAACATACAGTAGTAGTAACAAAAGATGGATATGAAATATTAACAGGAGAGAACTAATAGATGAAGAAAAATTATAAAAATAATGTTAATCAAAAATCAAAAGAAGAAAAAATAGAAGTAGAAGGTAAAGTAGTTGAAGTCCTTAAGGGTAGCGACTATTTAGTTGAACTTCAAAATGGATTTACTGTAACAGCCTACGTTTCTGGTAAAATGCGAGTAAATATGATTCGTATTCTACCAGGTGACACAGTAACAGTTGAACTCTCGCCTTATGATTTAACACGTGGGCGTATAACATGGAATAAAAGATAATGGAGGTATTATTATGAAAGTTAGACCATCAGTAAGAAAAATTTGTAA
>CALVQM010000034.1 GCA_944358125.1 uncultured Bacilli bacterium | reverse complement strand
AAAATTAATTTTTTGAACTATTTTGTTCGAATCATATAAAATTCATAAATATTTTTCGTAAAAAACCGAAACTCAAATTGTTTAGTGTTGTATTTTTTTTGATTTTCTGCTACAATGTTAATAATTGGAGGGTATAAAAATGAACGAACGTGATACTTTTAAAGAAAATTTAGTTATGCCTAATTACAGAGTAGATAATTCAAAAGAAATAGATCTACCTCAAGTTAAAAAGGAAACCAAAGAGGAAAGTCCCAAAATACATAATACAAGTAACTCTGGATTAAGTAAAACAAAAATTATCAATATCAATGATTTTATTTTTAGACAATACCTAGAGTTTTACCCTGAATTACAAGGATTAAGTTGCAAAGATAACACTTTATATTTAGAAGAACAAAATGAAATAATAGCAAGTGAAACTCTAACCTTTGATTTAAGAACCCTACCAGGAGAAGCTTGGAACGTCGATGCTAAAACTTTTATGGAAATAATTAAAATAAATAAAAGTTGCAAAAACCTCGAAAGTTTCATTACCCTTCTAAATCAAAACGCTTTTAATCAAATAGTTATCGACAAAAATTTATTAGAAAATCAAGTAACTAATTATATGAACCTTTATTTTAGTATCAAAGATTCATTCTCTTATTTAATTGAAGATAATAAAATTTTAATTGGAAATATTGAAACTTTAATTGCTACTCTACCTAAAGAAACTGCTTTAGGAACTTTAGTAAATCAAAAGTTAGATGAATACTTTGAAATAACTAAAGAATTTGGTGATACCAAAGGAAAAGGCATGGTTCTAGAACTAAAAGATAAAAATGTACCTGCTATTATTCCTGAAGAAGAACATACTAGAACATCTAAAGCTGCCTTTGTTAATATAGCTATTATTTTATATGGTGTCCTAAATATTGGAATTATTTTAGCAATTGCACTAATGAAGTAGAAAATACTTCATTTTTTTATAGGTTTATGCTATAATACTAGTACTTGGGGTAGTAATGGTATCGACATGTATTACTACATATGACGGCAAGTGGTTAGGCGCCTTAAGTCTACAATTAAAATTAAATGACAAGAGTGAAAACTCATTTGCTTCAAATGCTTATGCATTTGCCTAATTAATTAATATAGGAATAGCAAGCTTCTTTTAATCTTGCTTATAGGATTATTAGGGGTTCATAAATATAAGCTATACTTATTTACTTGTTTAGGATAAATAAATGAATAACAACTAAACTTGAAGTTATAAGCGGTTGGTCTTGAGCCAGTTATAATTTGACAAATAAATCAAGCTAAACTTGTAGATGTCATGTGATAGGATATATTGGACAGGAGTTCAACTCTCCTCTACTCCACCAAACTGTTTTTTACACTTTTATAGTGTTTTTTTATGCCAAAATATGCTAAAATGGAAAAAAGGATAATAACAAATATCATAATCTAAATACAATATGTTTTTTAGGAGGAAATAATAAAAATTAAATTAAAAAACTTAAACGAAGCTACAGCCTCATTTAATGATGAAATACTAAATAATGAATTAGATAATTATCTTACATCATCTTGTAAACATATACCATCTAAAGAAAGAATATCTTTATTAATCAAAGATTTTACAAATAAAGAAGATCAAATAGACTTAATTAATCTCATTCATAATCATTACTTGCATAAAGTAAAATACTTAAATAAAATTGATAAATATGACGATTATTTTCGCTTCCTTCTTCTCTTATTAGGCATAATTCTTATATTTATTTCCGAGATCTTTTCATCTCTTTCAAGTGAATTATTTTTAATTGCTGGTTGGGTAGTAATTTGGGAAGTCGTTTACGATATTTTATTTACAGGCATAAAAAGAAAACAAAAATTAAAAATTGCTCAAAAGTTATCTACTTGTGAAATAAGCTTTATTAGTGAAAATTAATAAATATTTTCTCAAAAAAAAAAAAAAAATAAGCCTGATTATTATCAAACTTATTCTATCTTTCTATAGCATCAAAAGTATTTTCTTTTTAAATACTAATATTTTGATATAATATTTTAGCTTCCGCTAAAGAAATCATTCTTGTTGCTACCATTCCAACTATTGTTTTCTTTTGAAGATCTAAAGTATTATCTTCCCCATTTCTTGCCATTATATGATCAATAGAAGAATGAATATACTGAATACCAGCTTTCCTCAAAAGATCATTTCGTATCCGCAATAATTCTATTTGAGCATTTTTAAATTCTAAATTAAAACGAATATTATTAATAGTATGTTCATCTTTTTCATTCATTTTTTCAACTTGTATACCAATAGCGTCATATTTAGATTGTAACTTATTTATCAAAAACACAGCATATTCTTGCAACTGTCTAATTTGTATAACAGTAGAATCGACTAAAGATTGTAGTTCATTTTCATCAAATGGTGAAGTTCCCTCTAACCAATTTTGAATTTGTGTTTCTAAAAAAGTTTCTTTTTGCGTTGCTAAATCAATTTTCATTGTTGCTGTATTTAACATTTCCTCTATTTGCATGTAAAATTTTCCTCCTTGCAGGCACTATTATACCACATCAAAAAAAATTACGCAAATTTCTCAAAAAACAAGTATTTAAAAAAAATTTAAGCTAATAATAAAAACAAGGAGGCAATATGAAAAAACCAGGTTGTAGTAAATGTGAAGAAACAACAGTCCAAGGTCGAGCCTATATTGATGAAAAAACTGGCCTTTTATGTGTTTCTCTAGAAGAAAAATATGAAAAGCCTCAAGGCTTAAAAGTACTAGTACCCTTTATTTGTACCACTTGTGGAACTACCGAATGGAAAACAATTGATACTGAAGAAGACAAAAAATAGAGCACCCACTCTATTTTTTTCTTTTTATTGATACTAATTTTCTTTCATCAAAAACAAGTTCAATAATATTAATTCCGTCCCAAGCCCCATCAATAATTGCTTCTTCCCCATAATTTAAAATAAGCCTATTATCTAAATTAAAGCCTTTACTACACCAATTACTAAGCAAGCAAGTTATCGCTACATTATGTGTAAATAAAGCAATTGTTTTATCAGGATATTGTCCTAATAATTTATCAACAAAATGTTTCATTCTATTTTTTACTTCATTTAATGACTCTCCGCCTAAAAGTTTATAATCAAAATCATTTTCTTGAATTTCACTAATCATTCTTATTTTCTTATCCCCCAGTTTACCTAAAACTCTTTCACCAATTTCCGCTTTAATTTGCATATCAAGCTCTAGTTTTTGAGCCAAATATTTAGCCGTTCCTATACTCATAACAAAAGGAGATGCAAAAATTACTTGAACACCTTGCAAATCTTTATTACTAGCCAGTTTCCTACTAGCTTCTTCTCCCTCAATACTTAAAATTCGTTTCTCTCTTTTTTGTTCCAAAGAATCTCTATCCGGAAAAGCTAAATTATTCATTGTATAACTATTATTAATCAAATAAATTGTCGTCATGTTATCACCCTACTCTAAAATTATAAAAGAAAAAGTCCTACTAATCAAGTAAAAATGTTTTACAAATTCTTTTTAGTTGTTTATAATAAAAAGCAGAAAGAAGTGAATTTTATGATAAATGTCGTTTTATTTGAACCAGAAATCCCCGGGAATACCGGAAATATTATGCGTACATGTGTAGCTACCAACACTACTCTTCATCTAATTAAACCATTAGGTTTTTCTTTAGATGAAAAATATATCAAAAGAAGTGGTGTAAATTACATTGATAAATGCCAATACTTCGTTTATGAAAATATTGAAGAATTTTTTTTCCAAAATAAAGGAGAATACTTTTTCTTTACTAGATACGGTCATAAACCTCATTCTACAGTAGATTTTAGTAAAATTAAAGATAATATTTACTTAATCTTTGGCAAAGAAAGTACTGGTATTCCCAAAAATATTTTAAAACCACATTTAGACAGATGTTATCGTATTCCCATGACTGCTAACGTACGGGCACTAAATCTCTCAAACAGTGTAGCTATCGCTGTTTATGAAGTTTTAAGGCAAAAAAATTATGAGGGTCTTTTATTTGATGAACCTCATAAAAGCAAAACCTATTTGGAAGATTAAACAACTCTTACATAAATAGCAACAGCACAAACAATCAATAAAATAACTAATTGAATAGCTATAATAATATTATTCAAATGATTTCTTTTCTTCCAATAAATTAACTCTTCATTTAAATTTCTTTCTTCCATATTCTCTACCTCATCTATATTATATAAAATTTAATCCCCTTTATGTAATTTTTTAAATACTAGCATGTAAATAAATTGTCAAATAAAACTTATAGTAGACAAATACTTAAAAAAATAGTATAATTATATTCAGTCAAAAACTTTTATTGTTTATTACGAAAGGAAAGATTTAATTGAAAAATAATAGCAATATTACGTCTATTTTTGCGTTAGGCGGATTAGGCGAAGTGGGAAAAAATATGTATGTAATAGCCCACAACGAAGAAATTATCATTATTGATGCTGGAGTAATGTTTCCCGAAGATGATTTATTGGGAGTCGATTATGTTATCCAAGATATAACCTATTTAAAACAAAATGAAAATAAAATTAAAGGCTTATTTATTACCCATGGACACGAAGATCATATTGGCGGAATATCTTTTCTTTTAAATAGTGTAAATATTCCCAAAATCTATGCTTCTAAAATTTCTGCTGATTTAATTAATAAAAAATTAATTGATCGCAATATAAAATATGAAAACATAGAAATAGTAACTGAAGAAACCGTAATTAAAACCAAATATTTTATGGTAGAATTTGTGGGAACTACCCATTCTATTCCGGAGTCTTTTGCCCTTGCTATACACACACCAAATGGCGTTATTTTTGAAACCGGAGACTTTAAATTTGATTTAACCCCAATTGGACCAATGGCCAACATTCATAAAATGGCTGAATTAGGTAAAAAAGGTGTAACTCTCCTTTTAAGTGATTCGACCAATGCCTTATCATCAGGCTTTTCGAAAAGTGAATCAAGTGTTGATGAAGCCTTAAATGATATTATATCAAAACATTATGGTCGAATCATTATAGCTACTTTTGCCTCAAACATCTACCGAATTAAACACATCGTCGAAACTTGTCGCAAAAACAACCGTAAAATTATTATCTTTGGTCGTTCTATGGAAACAAGTATTGAACTAGCCATGAACAATGGCTTAATTGAAGATAAAACTATTTTTATCGACAACAATGAAGCTAAAGGCTTAAAGAAAAATGAAATATGTATTTTATGTACCGGAACACAAGGTGAGCCTCTAGCAGCTCTATCAAGAATAGCTAACGGTACTCATAAACAAATTACCTTAATGCCTGATGATTTAGTTGTATTCTCATCATCTCCTATTCCTGGAAATGCTGCTAGTATTAATAAAGTAATTAATAAACTTTATTTAAAAGGCGTAAAAGTATTTACCAATAAAACATTTAATGATGTTCATACATCTGGACATGCCAAAGAAGAAGAATTAAAATGGATGCTTCGAATTATTAAACCAAAATACTTTATGCCTATGCACGGAGAATATCGTATGTTAAAACGTCATACCGAAATAGCCGTATCTTGTGATATTCCTAAAGAAAATACTTTTATTTGTAAAAACGGAGATATTATTAATATCAAAGACGGTATAGTAAGCCGTGGTGATACCGTTAAAAGTGGCGATATCTATGTAGATGGTTCTCGTATAGGTGATGTTGGCAGTCAAATCATTAAAGATCGTAAATTAATGAGTAGTGATGGTATTTTAGTAACTATTCTAAATATTAATACTTTAACTAGAAAATTATTAATTAAACCAAACGTAACAACAAGAGGCTTTATCATGGTAAATGAAAATCCTGAATTAATTAACAAAATAGAACGCAAAATAACAGAAGTAGTAAATACCTTTTTATCTCACAATACTTATAATTACACCGATTTAAAAAATCAAATCATTTTAGAACTCTATCCCTTTATTAATGATTTAACAGGACGTCATCCTATTATATTACCTGTAATAATGGAAGTAAATCAAGCCTAAAAAAGCTTGATTTTTTGACTTTTGAAAAAAAATTTACTATAATATTTTTCCATGAAGGAGAAATAAACATGTTTACATTAATAGAAATAAGCAATCAAGAAGAAAATAGTCTAAAATTAAGTTATTTATTTATAAAAGAAGCTTCATCTAACGATTGGAAAAAAAGATATCAACTATCCTGCATTTTAAAAGGTATTCCAATAATAAAGCAAAACAATTTATCAGATTTTGAATATTTTAAAATAACTAGAAAGCAAAAATCACCTTTCGAATTAGCAAATAAAGAATATTTATTACTACTAAACGGCAAACCAGTATCATGTGTATACACTATTCAAAAAAATGAAAAAATAGTAGATATAACAGTATTAACTTTGCCTAAATATCGTCATAAAGGTTATGCTAAAAAAGCTATACAATTAGTAGAAGAAAAGATTTTTGCTAATCCCAATATTTTCTTTACAACAATTACTGATATTACCAAAGAAAAAATCAGTTCTAAAATAGCTACTTCTTTAGGATATACATATGATGAAAACATTGATATATTTATCAAATTAAATCCTTCTTTAGAAGAAAATATTACTCATCAATTGTAGCATGTCTTAAAGCTCCCCTACTAGTTCTTTCTAAATAATGAACTCGCACTAATATACTTGGCTTAACATAAATAGCATCTTCTAAAAAATTAACAAACTTATTTTTAATTTGTTTTTCATTTTTAAGCTTTTTTAATATTTCATGATGCTTATTAACACTAGCTTTACCAACGAATTTTAATTTACCCTGCTTAAATTCCCCTAATAATAAACTATACGTATTTGTTTTTTCCTGATATCCATGAACCAAAAAATTATCTACCCGTATATTTTTAACTTTTATCCATTCAGAAGTTCGCTCACAAAAAGTGTATACACTTTTTTTATTTTTAGCTACAATCCCTTCTAATCCTCTTTTTTTTACCATTTTAAATAAAGAAATTCCTTCATGATAAACCCTAGACTTAATAAAAACGTCATTATCTAAATACTTATCCAAAATATTCTTTCTTGTATCTAAAGGCCAACTAGTTAAATCTTTATTATCATACACAATATCAAAAGCAATAAAAAATACAGGTATATCATTTATAATAGCATCGCTTACATTTTTTAATCGATTTCTTTTTTGAAGTAATGAAAAACTTGGAAGATCATTTTGAAAAGCCACTATTTCTCCATCAAAAATAACTTCATGATTTCCCACTAATTCCTGTATTTTCTTTAATTCAGGATATTTATTAGTTAAATTAACACCATTTCTACTCATAATTACAAATGTATTTTTACTAACATAAAGTAAAGCTCTAATACCATCAAATTTAATTTCATAAAGAAAATTTTTATCATCAAAAGGTTTAAGAGCTTCTTCTAAAAGCATAGGTCTTAATTGATAATTATGAAACATTTTTTAAACTTAACTCCAAAGCTGTTATCAAATCTTTAATATTTTTCGTATTATGAGCCTTTGGTACTTTCACTTTTTTACCTGTTTCTTTAGCTTTTAAAGCTTCTTGTACTCGTTTTTGATATTCATCAATATATTCTTCAGGCTTAAATTTAATTTTTAAAGAATTAACAAGCTGTACTGCCAAATCAAGTTCTTTTTTACTAAATTTAGCATCTACTACTTCTTCAGGAATAACCACTTCCTCTTCAAAATAAAGTGTATTCATAATTAAAATATCCACCATTAAACGGATTACAACATAATAAAATTTTGTACCTATAACTGTTTTAGCTATAGCAACCTTTTTCGTTTTACTTAAAGCCTCTTTAAATAAACTAAACGACTTACTTTTAGTAGTAGTTTTTAAAACATAACTAGTATCAAAATAAACAGGATCAATTTCACTTAAATTAACAAAACCAATAATTTCAATTGTTTTTTCATCTTCCGTTTTCAACTTATTAAATTCTTCATTTGTAAGAGTAACATAATCATTTTTTCTAAACTCATATCCCCTAATAATATCACTTTGAGAAACACTTTTTTTACAATGAGGACAATATTTAACATATTTTATTCTAGTTAAACACTTTTTATGCAGCTGATTAAATGATATATCATTATTTTTAATAATAGGATTTATTTCTACAGGAATATTAACTAATCCAAAAGAAATAGAAGTTTTTTTCATACTAATCACCATTATTATTTTGCAAATTAAAGATAAGTTTATACCAAAAGAAAAAAGAGACTTATTTCGCCTCTTCAATTGCTCTAGTCTCCCGAATAACATTAATTTTAATCGTACCAGGATATTGCATTTCAGCTTCAATTCTATCTTTAATATCTCGAGCTATTTTATAACTTTTAGCTTCATCAACTTCATCAGGCTTAACCATAACCCGAATTTCTCTTCCCGCTTGAACAGCAAAAGTTTTCTCAACTCCAGCAAAAGAATTACCAATCTCTTCAAGTTGACTTAAACGCTTCATGTAATTTTCCATAGTATCATTTCTTGCTCCTGGACGAGCCGCTGATAGAGTATCAGCAATTTCAACTAATACGGAAATTACATTCGTTGCTTCTCTATCACCATGATGAGATAGAATTGCATTAATAACAACTTCATCTTCATGATACTTACGAGCTAAATCAGCTCCAATTTCCACATGACTACCTTCTACTTCAAAATCTATAGCTTTTCCAATATCGTGTAGAAGTCCTGCTCTTTTAGCCAGTGTTACATTCTCACCCAACTCTGCTGCCATAAGACCAGTCAAATTAGCCACTTCTTTTGAATGTTGTAAAGCATTTTGACCATAACTAGTTCGATAATTAAGCTTTCCAATCAAATTGATTAATTCTGGATCCATTTTAGATATTCCCAGATCATAAATAGTCTGGTTCCCAATTTCCGTAATCTTTGTATTAATATCCCTAGACACTTTATCATATACTTCTTCAATTCTAGACGGATGAATTCTTCCATCTCGAATTAAAGTTTCAATAGTAATTTTAGCAATTTCTCTTCTTAAAGGATCAAAAGAGGAAATAACAATTGCTTCCGGTGTATCATCAATAATTAAATCCACACCTGTAACTGATTCTATCGTCCGAATATTTCTACCCTCACGACCAATCAAACGACCTTTCATTTCATCACTAGGTAAATCAATCGTACTAACTGTTTGTTCATTAGCTACATCTTCAGCATATCTTTCCATACTAGAAACTATAATTTGTTTTGCTTTTTCATGGGCTTCCAATTTAGCATTTCGCTCTTGTTCTTTGATATAGTCCACAATTTCTCGGGCCATATCTTCCTCTACCCGTTTCATAATTAAATCATGAGCTTTTTCTTTCGAAAATTTAGCAATTTTTTCAAGTTCTACTAATTCTTGTTTTAAAAGTTCGTCCATTTTAAACTCTTTTTCTTGTATTTCTTTTTGTTTCGCTAATAAATTATTTTCTTTTTCATCTAAAGTAGTATCTCTTTTTTGAAGCATTTCTTCTCTTTTATCCAAAGATGCTTCTCTTTGAAGTAATCTACTTTCCGTATCTTTCATTTCGGCTTTTTTCTCTTTAATTTCTCTATCTGTCTCTTGTTTTAAACGATAAGATTCTTCTTTAAGTTCCATTAAAGAATCTCTTTTATGTTTATCTGCCTCTTTCTTCGCATCTTCAATTAATTTATTAGCTTTATTTTCATTTTGATTATTTCTTATCATATAAATAACAAATACAATCAAAAAACCAACAAAAAATCCAATTACCAGAGTCAAAATGGACATTGTGTTAAATTCCATTTTAAATTCTCCTTACTATTTCCTATAGATTAATAAATCATCTATAATTCAATTATAATCTTTATTTTAAATTTAAGCAAGAAAAAAATGAACATTTTATTGTTCATCATAAATATTTGTAGAAATCTCATCGTGTTTTTTATTTTCCAACTCTTTAATAGACTTTTTAGGAGTAGGTAAATCCTCTGGCATTGTTCCACCTAATTTTTCTATTGTCTCTCGAATAGCTTTGCCAACCTTATAATGTGTATCAGTAGCCATTAATTCACTAGGAACTTCTTGCTTTTCAAGTAAAGCTTCTGTCTGGGTAATTCGAAACACATTGGCTCCTAACTCGGCACTTCCCATATTATCCAATATATCTTCACGATATCTTAAGCCCTTTCTTTTAGCAATATCATTAGCCGTCTCACCATTATATAATCCTTTATATCCAGCATTAGTAAAACGATCAAAATTTTTAACACCTTTTTCCCTAGCTATTTTATATAAAACTTTATTACCATCTCTTGTTTGCCGTCTCCGATATAATCTTTTTTGATCTTCGTCTAATTTATTATATTCTTCTTCCGTAAGTTCCATTTTTCTTGTTTGAATAGCAAAATAAGTCTGACCTAAAGCTACAGTCTTCTTAATAGGATTAGCATTTTGTACAATCAAATAGCACGCATAACGTGACAATTTATAATCAACTATCACTTTTTTAGCGCCTTTTGGCATATGTATCGTTTTCCCTTTAAGGGAAAAATGATCATTAATCACCACTTTGCTCTGTTCACAACTAATAATAGCTTTATCAATAACATTTTTAAAATGATCCCATTTTGTATATTCCAAAGCAACCATTAATTCTCTGGCTTCCCAATACTCATTTCCATATTCATCAATATGTTTAATATCTTCAAATACTTTTTCTTGATATTTTTCTAATTCTTGCGTCATCCAAAACACCCCTACATTCTACTCTTCTTTATTTTCTTTCGTACTATCTTTTTTAGAAGCACCAAAACCATAATGTTCCCTAATTTTTTCTTCTAATTCATTACGTAATTCTGGATGTTCTTTTAAATAAATCTTAACATTTTCTTTTCCTTGACCAATTTTTTCTCCATTATAAGCATACCAAGCGCCACTTTTATCTAATATATCTAAACTAGCCGCAATATCAATGATTTCACCTTCTCTTGATACGCCTTCTCCATACATAATATCTACAGTAGCACTCTTAAATGGAGGAGCAACCTTATTTTTAACAACTTTAATATTTGTCTTATTTCCAACAATTTGGTCTCCCTGCTTAATTTGCTCTGCTCTTCTTATATCAAGTCTAATCGTCGCATAAAACTTTAAAGCACGTCCTCCTGGAGTAGTTTCCGGATTACCAAACATAACCCCAACTTTTTCTCTTAATTGATTAATAAATATTGCAGTAGTCTTTGTTTTATTAATTGTCCCAGATAACTTTCTTAAAGCTTGTGACATAAGTCTAGCTTGAAGACCAACATGAGAGTCTCCCATCTCTCCATCAATTTCAGCTTGAGGAACTAAAGCTGCAACTGAATCAATTACAACAATATTAACAGCTTCACTTCTAACTAAAGCCTCACATATTTCCAATGCTTGTTCTCCCGTATCAGGCTGAGAAAGCAATAATTCATTAATATCTACACCCAAAGCTTTGGCATAAACAGGATCTAAAGCATGTTCTGCATCAATAAAAGCTGCCCTTCCTCCCGCTTTTTGTACCTCTGCTATCGCTTGAAGAGCAATAGTTGTTTTACCAGAAGATTCCGGACCATATATTTCAATAATTCTTCCCTTTGGAAATCCTCCAACACCAAGTGCAATATCTAAAGCTAGCGAACCACTACTTGTGACATCTATTTTAGTATGTTCATCACTTCCTAGTTTCATAATTGCCCCTGCACCAAACTGTTTTTCTATATCAGCTAAAACTTGTTCAAGTGCTTTATCTTTATTCTTTTCATCTTTAACTTGTTTCATTTTACTTATTCCTTTCTTAAACTACAACAACATTTTAATATATAAAAATTTATTTGTCAAGCATTTTTCGAACATTTGTTTTTATCGACAAATTTCGACATAAATTAAAAGCAAAATATAAAAATAACTGGACAAATAACACTTTGACAAGCAAAAAAAAATATGCTATGATGTATATGCAAGAGAAAAGTTGCATAAAATAAATTAGGGAACATTCAGTTTGCACAAGTTGAATGTCTACCCAAAGTGGATTGACATTTAATTCAATGCTGAATTAAGTGTCATTTTTTTATTGCTAACACCAATAAGGTAGAAAATAGCAAAATGATAGCAATGAGCTTTAGAACTTTTATTAAAAAAGTCTTCGTCTTCATTCATCAAACCTCCTCTCTATCAAGATAAGAGGTAGACACTCAAACTAAACTGATATTCCCTACTTATAATTATACTATATTGTATACCAAAGAAGCAAGTGAACATTAAATTTTCTAGTACAAATTTTACTCATATTCCATATGTTTATTGTTAATCATTAGTTAAAATTATACCGATTGATATAACTTCAAAAGGATAGCATATTTGCTTTTGTTTTGAAAAAGTAACCTCTACAGTTTTAAAAATTAGGGTAAAATTTACTTTTGCAATTCGATATTTTAAAAAAGGATTAACACGAAACAAATAACATTTTGACAAGCAAAAAAAAATATGCTATGATGTATATGCAAGAGAAAAGTTGCATAAAATAAATTAGAGGAACATTAATTTCTGTAAGTGAATGTCTCCTCTAAATAATTTGGGATTGACACTCAATCAGAGATGAAAGAGTGTCATTTTTTTATTGCTAACACCAATAAGGTAGAAAATAGCAAAATGATAGCAATGAGCTTTAGAACTTTTATTATAAAAGTCTTAATTTTCATCTTTATCTACCTCCTCTCAATCAAGATAGGAGGACGACACTCACATCTAATGTTCCTGCTAAAATTATACTATATTGCATACCAAAAAAGCAAGCGAACATTAAATTTTCTAGTACAAATTTTACTCATATTGCATATATTTATTTGACATATCAAAATTTTAGTGTATAATTATTAGTGCAAGTACATGGCAGTGCTTATTATAAGTTATAATGTGTTTATGGCGAAAGTATAAAAGTAACTAGGACTGCCCTAGTGAAATTATGAATGTAAACTCCCTATAACAAAGAATAAGCAACCTTTGTATTTAGATTAATAGAAAGGAGTATTTTATGGCAAGATATACTGGACCAGCTTATAAAAAATCAAGAAGATTAAACTTTTCTACTTTAGAAAATGGTAAAGATTTAGCTCGTCGTCCATATGCCCCAGGACAACATGGAAATGATAGAAGAAAAAAATTAAGTGAATACGGCGTTCAATTACAAGAAAAACAAAAAGTAAGAACAATGTATGGCTTAAACGAAAAAGGGTTCCACAAATTATTTGAACACGCTTCTAAAATGAAAGGTGTTACTGGTGAAAACTTACTTAAACTTCTTGAATCAAGACTTGACAATATTGTTTATCGTATGGGCCTAGCAGCAACTCGTCGTGCTGCAAGACAAGTAGTTAATCATGGACATATCACTGTTAACGGCGTTAAAGTTGATATTCCATCTTACTCTTGTAAACCAGGTGACGTTATTGCAGTTAAAGAGACTTCTTTAGATCACCCAGCTATTAGAGCAAGTCTAGAAGCTAAAGTTACTCGTCCTGCATTTGTTGAATTTGATAATAATAAAATGTCAGGTACGTATGTTAGATATCCTGAAAGAAGTGAACTTAACCCAGAAATTAACGAATCACTTATCGTTGAATTCTACAACAGATAATAAACAAAAAAAGCTATCAATAGGGAGACTACTGAAAAAGTAGACAAAGATTACTGTAAAGGAAGACAGTAGTCTTTTTATTTGATATAATGTAAATATAA
>CALVQM010000033.1 GCA_944358125.1 uncultured Bacilli bacterium | reverse complement strand
CCTTTCACATGCAATAATTTATTTTTTTAATTATTGCTTAATTTTAGGTTGACTTTTTATAGTTAGTCTCCTTATATATTTAAAAAATATCCAAAAGCATACCATTTTATTGACTGAAAATTAAGTTAATGGTATAATATGACCAGGAACATTTAATAGTTGGGTGCTACCTTCATGTCTAAAGACTGGAGGTGATGTTTATGAGTAAAAAAGATTTTTTAATCTTTACATTACTTATTTTCATCCTTTTACTTATAGCATTACTATTTGTAGTGTTAATATAAAAGAACACCTAACTCATCTAGTGAATTAGGTGCACCAACATTTTCGGTAGCACTCAACCTGAAGATATTGAATGTTCCTTTTTATTTTATGAAGTTTCCTTCATCTATATACATTATAATATAAAATAAACTGAATTTCAAGCACTATGAGGCTTATAATTAGAATAAAAAGAAATTGAAAATATTGTTAATATAAAGTTCTGTCTTTTAATAATTAATTACAAATAAAACTATTTTCATATATATCCAGTACTTGTGATATATATCTACCTTGATGCCTTAATATTGGATCACTTGTAGTTAATTGACAACCATAAGTACTATAATCTTGATAATTATATTTAGATAAATCAAAAGAGATATTAAATTCATTTTTAATTTCTAAAATCGCTTGTTTATAATCCCTTTTTAACTCTGCAAGAGCCTTATCTGGGTTTTTAAAAACAGGCATGTTCTGGGAATTAAGTGCTAAATCATAAGCATCTTTATTATCAAATAGAATATCCCAATCTGTTGTATCACCAGTATGCCAAGCACACTGATTAAATAAAAAATAATCTAGTATATTTAAAACAATGAGGACAACTGAAATAATCGCAAAGATAACTAGTAAAAATATGATCATATACTTTCTCTTTTTTTTCAAAAATATACACCTCTTTCGCTCAAATTTTATCATATATTTTATTAAATATCAAAAAATCATCTTAATAATAAAATAAATTATCATATAAAATATTAATAACCATATATTTTAATAATAAAAAATTGTTTACACTAATTGACAAAGTAAAAAGAGTAGTGTAAAATAATAAATACAAATGGAAAAGCAGTATTATTCCATTTGTAAATGGGGCTTTAGCCAAGTGGTAAGGCATGGGACTGCAACTCCCCGAGCACCAGTTCAAATCTGGTAGGCCCCTCCAATTGTATTTGAAAGAGTATTTACTCTTTTTTCTTTTTGCCTAAAAGAAAAAACATATACTCTCATGAATATATGTATTATTAAATTTTCCCACCCACCCAAGCATGCTAGTAAAAGTCAAATGAATATAAGCATTTAAACTGTTTGGTATGGAAAGAGCATGCTTATCCACTACAACTATATTATACCATATAAATCGTATTACTGCATAAAAAACTGATATTTATTTTTGAAATGAGAAAATTAATATTGGTGGTAAGTATGTATTTTGTAAAACTTTTTGACATTCGTATAGATGCTGATTTAACTCAAGAGGAGGTTGCTAAAATTTTAGGAGTCACTCAAGAGAACTACTCTAGGTGGGAAACAGGTAAAGAATTTATCCCTTTAAGTAAATTAAATGTTTTATGTAATTATTTTCATGTTAGTATGGATTATGCTTTAGGACTAGATGATAACAAAAATTATAAAGAAGTAGCCCTAGATAAAAAGCTTATTGGCACTCGCTTAAAAGAATTTCGTCATAACATAGGCATTACCCAAAAAGAATTAGCTAAAATATTAAATACTACTCAATCGACTATTTCTGCCTATGAAAGAGGACACACTTTAATATTAGCTAGTTTTGCTTATGAGCTTGCCAAAAAATATAATTTATCTTTAGACTGGTTAACAAACCGCCACAAGACAATGTTTATTTCTCAAAAATAATTGCTAGATTTTATCTAGTTTTTTTGTTACAAAAGCCAGCTAAAAGTTGACACATAGTTTACTTTATGATACATTTATTTATGAAATTTTGCCAAAAAAAAGAAGTAAACAATTAAGTTAAACTTCTAAAAAAATATCCCACCCACCCAAGTGTGCCGGTAAAAGTTTAGGCATATTGCACTTAAAACAGTTTGGTATGGAAAGAGCACACTTATCCACTACAACTATATTATATCACAAATATCGCATTATGGGGAAAAAAGATAATAATTTTAAAATACATGGGAAAATTAAGCATAGGTGGTACTTATGCTATACTATGAATGTTTATTAGATTTAAGGAAAGATAATAACTATACAATCATGGAAATGTCGAAAATGTTAAATACTAGTAAATCAAATTATCAAAGATGGGAAACCGGAGAAAGATTTATTCCTACTAATAGTCTAAATGATATATCTAGTTTATTTAAAGTAAGTATCGATTATATATTAGGTATTACTAGAATTAATAATCCCGACATTTCTTATTTTGATAAATTAAATAAAAAACTAATAGGTCATAATATTAAAGAGTTTCGTAAAGAAAATAATTTATCGCAAAAAGAGTTAGCTAAATTCTTAAACACATCTCAATCTACAATATCAGCCTATGAAAATGGCCATACTTTAATTTTATCAATATTCATTTATCAAATATGCCGCAAATATAAAATATCAGCTGATTGGTTACTCGGAAAATCTTCTCATGAAAAGCTTAAATAGCTTTTTTCTTTTTTCTTTAATTATCAAGGTATAACTTCCTTTATTTCATTCATAATAAAAATGGAGGTTATCATGAATAAAGAAGAATATCAAAAATTAGTAAAAAAATATGAACCCAAAGAAAATAAAATTGAAAATGTAGTATATGCTTTTCTAATTGGTGGCTTAGTAGGTTTTATTGCGGAAGGCTTAATCATCTTACTGATGAATTTCTTTAATTTATCCAGACTTATCGCTGCATCTTGGACTTGTCTCATAATCATTTTTGCCTCATCTTTATTTACCGCTTTAGGTTTCTTTGATAATTGGATGACCAAAGCAAAAGCTGGATTACTCTTGCCAACCACTGGCTTTGCTCATTCTGTATCAAGTAGTGCTCTAGATTATAAAAAAGAAGGCTTAATAACTGGACTTGGTTCTAACTTTTTCAAACTTGCTGGTAGTGTAATTCTCTATGGAATATTATCAGCTTTCATTTTAGTGATTGTGAGAGTGATTATTGGTGGCTAGTAAAAAATTTAACAATGTTTATATCAAAGATAATTTTGAAGTAGTAGGTCCTCTAGAAAAAGAAGGCTTATTAAAAAGCTATGATTTAGTAATGGACGATTATTACTATGGTGAACCAACCTTTGAACAAGCGGAAATAAAAATGCAAAAAATTGTTTTAGAAAATCTTTTAAATAAAAACAAATTAAGTGAAAATAAAATTGATGCTTTAATTGGTGGTGATCTAATTAATCAAATTTCCATATCTAGTTATAATGCTGCCCAATTTAAAATACCTTATTTAGGTGTATACAGTGCTTGTGCTAGTTACGCTGAAGAACTAATTATTGCCTCATCGCTAATAAGTGGCAAATTAGCTAAAAAAATAGTTGCTATTACCAGTTCTCATAATTTAAATGCAGAAAGACAATTTCGCTATCCGGTTGAATATGGTGCTGTAAAAAAACATACAACGACTTTTACTACCACTGCAGCCATTTCAACTTTAATTACTAGTGAACCAAGTAATATAAAAATAGAGAGTGCAACTATTGGTAAAGCTATTGATATGGGTATAACTGATACGAATAATATGGGTGCCGTAATGGCTCCAGCTGCCGCCGATACTCTAAATACCCATTTACTAGAAATGAAAAGAAACATTAACTATTATGATTTAGTTTTAACAGGTGATTTAGGTTTAGTAGGAAAAGAAATTTTCCTAGAAATGCTAAATAAAGAATATAATATAAATTTAAAAAAATATATGGACGCTGGTTGTGAAATATATACTAACGCTCAAGAAACTTATGCTGGAGCCAGTGGACCAGTAGCCCTACCTTTAGTCTTATTTGACAAAGTCTTAACATCTAAAAGATACAAAAAAATATTAATTATTGCTACTGGTTCCCTGCAATCCGTTCAATTAGCTAATCAAAAACTAGGCATTCCTGGTATTGCTCACGCTATTAGTTTGGAGGTAATATAAATGACTTTTATTTGGGCTTTTCTAATCGCTGGAACTTTCTGTGCTATTGGCCAGATCATTCTCGATAACACCAAATTAACTCCTGGACACGTAACAAGTTTATTTACAGTTTTAGGAAGTCTTTTAGCTTTCTTTGGTGTATATGATAAATTAATCGCGTTAGGTGGAGGAGGGGCTTCTACCATTATTTCCAACTTTGGCTATATGCTTTACACAGGAGCTTTAGAAGGATTTAAAGAATTCGGTATTTTAGGTATTTTTTCGGGTATGTTAACCAAATCTAGTGTAGCTATTGTTTCATCTATCGTCTTTGCGGCCATTGTCGCTTTAATTTTTAAGCCAAAGGACTAATTAGTCCTTTTTATTTACGTTATTTTTTGGTATAATTTTAGATAGTAAGAAGGGATTGCTATGGCCAAAAAAAAATATAAAAATATAAAAGTTGAGCAAGAAGAATTAAAACCTATTGCTATTGGAGCATTTGAATCCAGAAAAAAAACATCTGTTGGTATTTTTATTATTCTAACCATCTTTGTTCTTGTTGTTATATTTTTACCGCAAATAACAGAAAAGATAAATGAATATCTAGATCCAACTCCAGCGACTCCAACAACACCAAATACTCCAACTGAAACTCCAAACGAAGAAGATCCTGATAATGGCGAAAATAATGAAGATGAGAACTTTTATCAATATGATCCAAGTCTTAAAATAGAAAGAGAAGACGTAATTGTAAGTAATATGAGTGTTGATCCCACTAACAATACTATTACTTACAGTGTTACTAATAATACCAAAGCCTATCAAGATATGGAGGTTCTAAATTATTATTTAGAAATTTATAATAATGAAAAAACTTTAATAGAAAGAGTAAAATTAGTACCCGAAGGACTTTTAGCAGGTGGAGCTTTTGAAACTTTCACCAGACCCATAACGAATACATCTTCAACAACTATTGGCTATCTTGTTTTAGTAAAGAAAACCCTTGATGATTACCCTGAAGTAGAACTAGCAACAGATGGTGATGGCAATTCTAGTTTAGTTTGTACGAATGTTCATGAAACGGTTACATATGATTTTAAAGACAATGCTTTAAAATCGGTAACTAGTATTGTTGAGTATTTAAATACAGATGCGAATTATACAGAAACTTATAGTACCTATCAAACTCTAGCAGACTCATATAATAAATCAAATGGTATCACATCTAACTTCTTTATTAATGCTGGTGGTTTTAATATCACAACTTTAATTGATTTAGAGAGTGCTAGCCGCACTTACATATTTAATGCTGATACATTTACATTAGATACTACAGCCAAAGAAGTAAGTTTTGAAATGGAAGCTCAAGGTTTTGATTGTAACTAAAAACTAGTAAGGAAGTGATCAAATGGATTATCAATTTAGTATTAATGATTTTGAAGGTCCTCTAGACCTTCTTTTACATCTTGTTAAAACTTCAAAGATGAATATTTATGATATTGATATTAAATTAATTATTGATGAATACTTAAAATTTATTGAAAGTGAAAAAAACAAAAATATTGATATTGCTAGCTCTTATCTAGTAATGGCATCAGAACTAATTCACCTAAAAAGCAAAATGTTAGTAAATGATCAAGAAGTAGAAGAAACACCGGAAGAAGAATTTGCTATCACTTCCGAAGAAGATTTAAAAAGAAAAATATTAGAATACGAAAAATATAAAAAAATAAGTGAAAATTTAGTCGAGTTAGAGAGTAAAAGAAACAATTTTTATACCAAAAGTCCTATGAATTTAGAAGCATTTATTGATAAAGGAAACATGAATTTTGGTGATGTTAGTTTGCAGGATTTAGTAGAAGCTTTAAAAAAATTTAAAGAGCGGGAAAAACTAAACAAACCCTTACATACCAAAGTAACCAAAAAAGAATATAGTATTGAACGTCGGATTAATGATATTAGAAAAATATTACAAGTAAGAGACAAGGTAGAATTTTTAGAATTATTTAATGAACCAACGAAAGATTTTATGATTGTTACCTTCTTATCCATTTTAACAATGAGCAAAAATGATGAAATAACTTTAACTCAAGAAAACAATTTTGCTCCCATTTTAATAGAAAGGAGAACGCTATGAATAAATTAGGAATACTTGAAGGAATTTTATTTGTTGTTGGTGATGAAGGAATTAACTTAAAAAATTTATGTGAAGTTATGAACATAGATATTGAAGAAGCCAAAGCTTTACTATTAAAATTAAAAGAGTCTTATGAAAGTGACGAAAGAGGAATAAGAATTAGTTATCTTGGCGATGCTTTTAAATTAACAACCAAAGAAATTCATAAAGAATATTATCAAAAATTAGTCGAAAATCCTGAAACCAATACCTTAAGTCCATCAAGTCTTGAAGTTTTAGCTATCATAGCTTACAACCAACCGATAACCAGAGTAGAAATAGATACAATGCGCGGTGTAAGTAGTAATCATATTATTAGAAAATTAGTAGCGAAAGGTCTTATCAAAGAAGCCGGAAAATCCAAAATGCCAGGTAGACCTAATTTATATCGGACAACCAGTGAATTTCTAGATTGTTTTGGCTTATCTAGCCTAAATGAACTACCAGAGATTAATGATGAAATACAAGAAGAAGATGAAACTGAATTATTTACTTCTATTTATAAGGAGAATGGAAATGACTTTGAACAATAATTATGAATTAAGAAAAGAATTATTTAAAAATTATGAAGATTTAACCTTCACTTATATCTATTTTGAAGCAGAAGAGATCACTAATATTGAGATAAAATTTGAAACATTCAGAGAAGTTCTATTTAAAAAATGTCAGTTAAATAATGTTTCTTTTGATAATACTTTTTTTGGTAAAGTAAAATTTGTAAATTGTGAATTAAATAATGTAACTTTTAGCAATTGCTCTTTAAGTAATGTAACTTTTGATAATTGCAAACTAATTAATGTTTCATTTTTTGAAGGTAACATGAGTAATTTAAACATAACGGAAAGCTTACTCGAGTATTCAAAATTAGAAAATATCAAAATAGATAGTTCTTTATTAGATGATGTTAAATTAATGGAAAATATCCATAGACACAATAAATATGAAGCCACACGATTTTATAAATGTGAATTAATTAATGAAAATTTTATTGATACAAGCTTTAAAAATTGTGATTTAAAAACAAGTCATTTCAAAGAAACAAATATCAATTTAGATGATTTAATATCATCTAAATTATCCATTCTTAACTTACTGGAAATCGTAAATTCTAAAGGAATAATAATTGAAGAATAAAAAAATTATGTTATAATCATACTAGGGAGGATACTATGAGCTACATTGAACTTAAAAAAGTAAAAAAAGAATATATTATGGGTGAAGTTAAAATTACTGCTGCCCATAATGTATCATTTGCAATTGAAAAAGGAGAATTAGTTGTAATATTAGGCCCCAGTGGTGCTGGAAAAACAACAATCCTTAATCTTTTAGGTGGTATGGATAATGCGACCAGTGGCAGTATCATTGTTGATGGTGAAGATGTTGCTAAACTAAAGCGTAAAGAGTTAATTGGCTACCGTAGAAATAGTATTGGCTTTGTTTTTCAATTTTATAATTTAGTTCAAAATTTAACAGCGTTAGAAAATGTAGAATTAGCAGTTCAAATATGTAAAAATCCTTTTGACCCCCAAACTGTTTTAGAACAAGTAGGACTAAAAGACCGGATAAATAATTTTCCAGCTCAACTATCAGGAGGCGAACAACAACGGGTGGCAATAGCAAGAGCAATCGCTAAAAATCCCAAATTACTTTTATGTGATGAACCAACTGGAGCTTTGGATTCAAAAACCGGTATTAAAATACTAGAGTTACTTCAAAAATCCTGCCGAGAAATGGGTATGACAACCATTATTATTACTCATAATGCCATTATCTCCGAAATAGCAGATAAAGTAATTCGCTTAAAAAATGGAACCATTGAAGAAATTAAAATAAATAAAAAACCAAAAGATGTAAAGGAGCTTGATTGGTAATGCGCCTTTTATATAAGCTTTCTTTCACAAAAATGCGTAAAAATATTGGACGCTTTTTATCGGTATTATTTATTGTAGCTTTAGGAGTAGGCTTTTTTGCGGGACTACGTGAAACAACTCCGGATATAGAAACGACACTAGATAACTATTATGATGACCATCATTTAATGGATTTTAAAATTGTAAGTACGATGGGCTTGAATGAAGATGATGTGGCAAGCTTAAAAGAATTAGAACATATTGATAAAGTAATACCAAGTTATTCAGTAGATACTTTAATTGATGGGGAAGAAGTGCGTGTTCATGCGATTGAACCAGAAATAAATAATGTAGCTTTAGAAAGTGGAAGAATGCCGGAAGAAAAAAGCGAATGTGTAGCCGATGCTACGAAATATAAACTTGGCGATACTCTTACTATTACTAGCTTAAGTGTAGATGGCATGCTTACTAATAAAGAATATACAGTAGTAGGCCTAGCTGATTCTCCTCTTTATTTAAGTAATCAAAAGGGAATAGCAAGCATTGGTACCGGCGAACTTGAATCTTTCATTTATGTTCCAAGAGCAAATTTCAACTCTGAATATTATACTGAAATTTATTTAACGGCGCAAGGCGCTTATAATGAAGTAGCGTATGAAGATAGCTATACCAAAAAAGTAAATTTATTACTTGCCGAATTAGAAGAGCTAGCCCCTATAAGAGAAACCAAAAGATATGAAGAAATATTAGAAGAAGCAACCATTGAAATAAGACGAATTGAAAGTGAAGCTGAAGAAGAAATATCTGCTGCGGAAGCAGAACTAGCTAGTGCTTTAACCGAAATTAATAATGGCCGCACGGAAATTTATAATGCTAAAAATGAATTAAATAATAGTGAGCTTACTTTAAATACGGAAGAACAAAATGGTTTAACCGAAATTAGTAATGCTAGGTCTTCTTGGCAAGCAAATTATAACTTATTTATGAGTACTCTTACAGGATCCGGTTTAACAATTGACACACTAGACTCTACTATGAGCAATTTAAATACGCAAATTGCCAGTTTAGAACAAATATTAAGTTCTTTAAGTGAAACCGATCCAAGTTATGCTTCTTATAAAAGCACTTTAGATAGTCTAAAGGTAGAAAAAAAGAATTTAGAAACCTTAATAGCCACTAAAGACACGTTAAATGAAAGTAAAAATAAGATAGATGCTAGTGAAACGGAATTAAAAAACAAAATTAGTAGTGCCAGAAAAGAAATAGCTAGTGCCAAAAAAGAATTAGAAGCAAGCGAGCAAGAATTAGATAATGCTTATAATGAATATTTAAGTGGTCTAGAAACTTTAAATGAGCAAAAAGCCAAAGTAGAAAGTGAAATTGCTGATGCCAGGGCAGCTTTAGACGAAATTGAAAAACCAGAGTGGTATTTACTAGATAGAACAGATAACAATGGCTATTCTAGTGTTTGGGATGATGCTGCTAAAGTAGATGCTATTGCTGGAATATTTCCTATTTTCTTTATTATTGTTGTAGCCTTAATGTGTTTTAATACAATGAATCGTATGATAGAAGAAGAACGTGGTGAAATTGGAACTTTATCAAGTTTAGGTTATGGGGAGTTTAGTATTATAAATGGTTACTTATTCTACATTTTCTTTGCCACCGTAATAGGGGTAACAGTAGGTTTATTAATCGGCTATACTTTAATACCAAATGTGATATATAGTATTTACAATGCCAATTATATTTTACCAAAACTGCAAATAAATATAAAATTATTCCCATTCTTTACGATAATTTTAATTACACTTGGTTTAATGTCCATTATTGCTATTGTATCATGTCTAAAAGAATTAAAAAATGTACCGGCGACCATTTTAAGACCAGCAGCCCCAAAAGCCGGAAAAAAAGTTTTTTTAGAACATATCAAATTTATTTGGAAAAGATTATCTTTTACAGGAAAAGTAACTGCTCGTAACATGTTTCGTTACAAAAAAAGAATAATCATGACTGTTTTAGGTGTTGTAGGTTCAACAGCTTTACTTCTAACCGGTTTTGGTCTTCGTGATAGTATTAGTGGTCTTGCCGACCTTCAATATGGTAAGATTAATCATTATGATGCCTTATTTGTTTTCCAAAATTCCTTTACAAGTATGGATAGTAGCATAACTTCCAGACTAGCAAATGATAATATTAGTGAATACATGCCAATCTATCAAGCATCATTTACTTTTGAAGCCAAAGACTTAAGTCATGATGTCTATTTAATAGCTCTATCAAATACGGAAGAAATAAATAAATTTATTACCTTTAATAGTAAAGTAAATGATGAGTTTACCTTCCCAAATGATGGAATTGTAATTAGTGAAAAGATGGCTGATTTATTAGATGTAGGAATAGGCGATTTTATTAAAGTAAGAAACAGCAATAACGAATTAGTTGTCTTACCTGTATCGGAAATAGTAGAAAACTATACGATGCATTATATTTACATGAATAAGGCAACTTACGAAAAATATTTTGAAACAGAATTAAAATACAACATGTTGATGGCCAATCTAAATGAAGATATCAATCATGATGAACTAGCCAGTGAGTGGATGGATGCAGGACTTATTAGTACCATTAATTTTACCGAAGATAATATAGAAGTATTTGATAATATGGTGGGAGGATTAAATTTAATTGTTTTACTTATTATTGGTGCCTCATGTATGTTAGCATTTATCGTTTTATATAACTTAACAACGATTAATATTGCGGAACGAATAAGAGAAATTTCAACATTAAAAGTTTTAGGATTTTATGACAAAGAAGTATCTAGTTATGTATATAGAGAAACATTATTCTTAACGATATTTGGAATTCTCCTAGGATTAGTTGCTGGAATATTCTTACACATGTATGTTATTAATGTAGCGGAAACAGACAATATTTTATTCTTGCATAATATTTTATGGCCAAGCTATATTTATTCATTCTTAATCATAATTTTATTTACCATTATCGTTCAAATAATTACCAACAGAAGATTAAAGAAAATAGATATGGTAGAGTCATTAAAGTCAGTAGAATAACAAAGGGGCTATTGGGAAATTAATCACTTCCAACAGCCCCTTTTAAATATGCTAATAAAATAAGTAGTTTATAACTTTAATATTCTAGCTTGCACTCTAGATGCAAAATTACTGACAAGTAATGCTTTATTATTCTGTATAAAAGTCGTTATAAGAAACTTTATGTCCTCTTTTGATATTTCTGTTAAATTGTGTGAAAATCGATATTGAATGACAAAATCAATAAAATTTTTGACATAATCAAATCGTCCAAAATCAGAAGAGCAAGTCATATTATGATGATCATTTAAAA
The DNA here is from genome assembly GCA_944358125.1 of uncultured Bacilli bacterium. Taxonomy (GTDB): domain Bacteria; phylum Bacillota_I; class Bacilli_A; order RF39; family UBA660; genus Caccenecus. The sequence goes on along the minus strand of CALVQM010000033.1, from coordinate 2,384 downwards.
AATAAAAAATGATTTTGCCATCTTTTTTAGGAATAGAATACCCTACCTTTTGAAGTAATATGGCATCACCTCCTTCAACTAATTTTTTAACTTCATCTTCTTCATCTAATAAATGATAATATTCATCCCTTCTTTTTTCTGCGTTTACTATTATTTTGGCTTTCCATAAATTAAATCTTTCTTCACTGCCACCCCAAATACCATAAAATAGATACTCAATGTAATAATTAGCTTTTTGGTATTGAAAATTTTGTTCTTCAACAATATGAATAAGCAAGCATATAGCATCAGTTATCATGTGCTCATCAAAGGTAGAATAGTTAGTAAGCAGATTGTTAAATTCCTGAACTGCTTCTAAATTACTCTTTATATTTTTTTCAGCATCTATGAGTGGAAAGCGATATTTTTCTTTAATTGCCTCTATTTCCTCTTGCTCTTTATTAAGTAATTCCTGTTTCTCTTCTAAAGACTTTTTATAATGAACTATAATATTTTGATATTCATCTAATAATGTGTTTTGTTGCCTTATTTCCTCCATCAATATTCACCTCTAATTGCATTATATCTCGATTTATGATATAAATAAAATATATAATATTTATATTAAATATAAGGAGAATTTATATGAACATCAATTTAGAACTATATCATACTTTTTATGTAGTAGCAAAAACCGGTAGCATTTCTGCCTCCTCAAATATTTTATACATATCCCAACCAGCGATAACCTTACAAATAAAAAAATTAGAAGAAGCATTAGAGGTAAGTCTATTTACAAGAACGAAACATGGGGTTATTTTAACGGAAGAAGGAAAAATTCTTTTTGATTATGTAAAAACGGGAATAGATAGCATAACAAATGGGGAAAATGCTTTATCTAACTTGAAAAATTTAGAAAGTGGTATCATTAGAATTGGTGCATCCACCACTGTTTGTAAACATGTCCTAATGCCTTATTTAGAAAAATTTCACGAAAAATATCCCAAGATAGAAATAGAAATTATCAACAATTTAACAACCAATTTGTTAAAAGAACTTCGTAATGGAAACCTAGATATATTAATTTTAAATATGCCTATGAATGAAACAAAAGACCTAAAAATAATTCCTATCCAAGATGTACATGATATATTTGTTGGTAATAAAAAATATTATAATTTAACAAAAGAGAAAATCGATTTAAAAGATTTAGGGCAATACCCTTTAATATTTCAAAAATTACCTTCTAATACTAGAGCTTTTCTAAATAAATATTTAAAAGAAAATAAGATTGATTTAAAACCTCAATTAGAAGTAGTTAGTTACAATTTAATCATGGATTTAGTCAGTGCTGGTTTTGGTATCGGATATGCTACTAAAGAATTTATTAAAGAGGAATTAGCTAGTGAAAAATTATATGAAATAAAAGTAACACCACCCATTCCCAAAAGGTTTATAGGAATTGCTATTATAGAGCAAAAAACACCAAACTACAGTGTGCAAAAATTAATAGAAATGATGAAAAAAAGGCCGAATTAACATTGACATATATAGCGAACATTTGTTATAATCGGATATACAATAATTCAGGGGGAGGTATTAAAAATGAATGAATTAAAAGAAATTTATACGGAAAAAACATTTGAAGAAATTAAACATATTAATGAATTTGGTGAAGAATATTGGAGTGCTAGAGAACTTATGCCAATTTTACAATATTCAAATTGGCAAAATTTTGAAAAAATAATTGATAAAGCTAAAGTAGCATGCCAAAACAGTAATGCTCAAGTAGTAGACCATTTTATTGACGTCAGTAAAATGGTTCAAATTGGGTCAGGAGCTTATAGAAAACAACTTGATTATCATTTAACAAGATATGCTTGCTATTTAATTGCACAAAATGGAGATGCTAGGAAAAAAGTAATTGCTCTTGCTCAAACCTATTTTGCAATTCAAACTAGAAAACAAGAATTAACGGAGCAAGAATACATCAATTTAACAGAAGATGAAAAAAGATTGTATCAAAGAAATTTAACAAGAAAAGGAAATTATTCTTTAAATCAAACAGCTAAAAAGGCCGGAGTTAAAAATTTTGATAAATTTCATAATGCCGGATATAAAGGATTGTATAATGGTGAGACAGCGGGAGATATTGCAAGAAGAAAAGGACTAAGATACCGTGAAGATATATTAGATAATATGGGAAGTGATGAACTAATTGCAAACCTTTTTAGAATTTCCCAAACAGAGCAAAAATTAAAGAAAGATAATATAAAGGGGGAAAATGAATCACGTGCCGTTCATTTTAATATAGGTAAAAACATTAGAGAGGTCATAGCTAAAAATGGTGGAACAATGCCAGAAGACTTACCAACACCAGAAAAAAGTTTAAAAGAAATAGAAAA
>CALVQM010000032.1 GCA_944358125.1 uncultured Bacilli bacterium | reverse complement strand
CATGTAAATGGAACGACTATTGATAAACTTAGAAGTTTAGGAGTATTTGGTAATTTACCAGAAACTAGTCAGTTAAGTTTATTTGATATGTAAAAAACAGCTTAATTCATTTGAGCTGTTTTTTCATTTACAATGCTTTTGGGATAAGCTTTTCTAACATCGGTTCTATAAAGAATATAGTCTATCGATGTATTATAAAAGTCTGCTAAGAGATGTAATGTTTCAATAGGAATATTAATTTTTTCTAATTCATATTTACTATAATTGGATTGATCAATATGAATTAGTTTGGCAATATCTTTTTGAAATAAATCTCTGTCTTCACGTAATTCTTTTAATCTGTTCATTTTCCAAACCTTCTTAATTGAAAGTATATCATAGCTTAACCTCTATTTTATATTTGTTAGTTATATTTTACCTTTTACAAAGTGATAATTAAAGGAAGTAGCACTTAATGTTTAAAAATATGAAAGGTGTATCTTTGGTTTGACATTTTTTTTAAAGTTTTTAATGTATAATTTTGATGGTGAATAGAATGACAGTATATATCGATGTTTTAGTAGTAGTAAATTTCTTGTTTGATTTTTTCTTACTTTTAACTATTAATGTAGCTTTAAAAAGATTTTCACTTATAAGAAGGTTAGTGTTAGCTAGTTTGTTTGGTGAGGTTACTTTGCTTAGTTTATTTATTCCGATACCAAGTTTGGGGTTAACTATTTTAAAAGTATTTTTAGGTGTTATTATGGTTATTATTGCTTTTGGTTATAAAAATATGAAGTATACATTTTATAATGTAGTGTATTTATATATGTTAAGTGTTATTTTAGGGGGGTTTATTTATTATTTGAATGTAGAGTTTCAAATTAGTTATGCAATAGTATTAGCTATAGCGCCTTTTATTCTGTATGTATTTGTTTTTAGTATAAAAGCGTTACGGGAGATTAAAAATTATTATTATAAAGTAGAAATATATTTTGGTGATGAAGTTTATACTATGACAGGATTTTTAGATACTGGTAATAAATTAAGTGATCCTATTACAAATAAGCCAATTATTTTGGTAAATAAAAAGAAATTAAAAGGATGTATAAATATTCGTAGTCCTATGTATGTACCATATAGAGCTTTAAATCATCAGGGATTATTAAGGTGTGTTAGGCCGAGTTATATTGTTATTAATGATAAAAAGCTTACTAATTATTTAATCGGTTTAAGTGATGAGAATTTTAAATTAAATGGTATAGATTGTTTATTAAATTATCAAATAAGGGAGGATATATGATTAATAAGTTAATTTTATGGTTAAAAGAAAAATATAATGAATGTTTTTTTGTTGGTTCATCAGATAAGTTACCGCCACCATTAGATGAAGCTTTAGAACGAGACTATATTATTAAAGCCAGTAAAGGGGATATAGATGCTAAAAATAAGCTTATTGAACATAATTTACGATTAGTTGTTTTTTTAGCTAAAAAGTATGAGAATACAGGCTATGATGTAGAAGATTTAGTAAGCATTGGTTCAATTGGTCTTATTAAGGGCATTAATACTTATAAATTAGATAAAAATATTAAGTTAGCTACTTATGCTTCACGTTGTATTTCTAATGAAATACTGATGTTTTTAAGAAAGAATAAAAAAAGAAGGGGAGAAATAAGTTTTGAAGATGCTCTTAATTATGATGCGGAAGGAAATGAACTACATTTAGAAGATATTTTAGGAACAGAAATAGATTATGTTCCTAATGAGTATGAGAAAGCTTTAGATAAGGAAATATTAAAAAGAGAAATTAATTCGTTAAATGATCGAGAAAAAGAAATTATGACACTACGATATGGACTTAATAATACTTTAGAATATACTCAAAAAGAAGTAGCAGAGAAACTAGGTATTTCTCAAAGTTATATTTCTAGAATTGAGAAGAAAGTTATAAAAAAATTAAAACAAACTATGAAAATGTAGTTTGTTTTTAAATTAAAAAGATGCTTTTTTTAGCATCTATTCTAGGCCAGTATCAGTGGTTGGCTCTTCGGTTTTATCATCATCTGGAGTAGGAGTATTTTCACTTCCTGTATTTGGAGGTTTTACCATATCTCCAACATTACTATCTATATTGGTTTGGACATTAATAGTTAAACCAGAACTCATATTATCTTTGAAAATACTATAAGCAGATTTAATAATAAAAGTATAACTTGTTCCTGGTGAAGCTGAATACGTAAAATTCGTATTCGTTGTATATCCTAAACTGATTAAGCTACCACTAGAATCTTGTAAATATACTTGGTAGCCAATTGTACCAATATAAGAGTTGTTATATGATATTCTGTTATTGTAGAACTGTTGGGCATATTCACTGTAATAATCACTAAAGTAGCCATTATAATAATCAGATAGATAATTTGGATCAATAGCATCAGGAGTTTTAATAGCGTCCCAAGAAAGGTGAATTGTTGAACCATCGTAAGTGGATTTACCATTTGTTGGGTTTTCTAACTTGCTAAATCTTGTAGATACTTCGGTTGGTTCATATCCGGCTCTAAATAGTTCCGTAGATTTTAAATTACTTGGAGTATATTCACTAGCTAGTTGTAATGGATAAGTACCAAGTTCAATAGTTTTTGATACCACGCCGCTTGGTTGTTCAAAACGGGAACCAGTTTTATAAATTCTTTTGGCTACAGCAGCCATAATTTGCCGTCTTGGATTATAACCTGTGCCACTAGTTAAGTAGCCTTCTGTTAATTTATCGTATCCAAACCAGAGGGCAATGGAATAATCTGGAGAATAAGTAATATTCCAATGATTTGGGGTTGCACTTCTTGGAATACCTAGGGCAGCAGCTGATTCACTATCAATGGTAGAAGTTCCACCTTTGGCTGCAACATCAGTACCATTTATATGAATAGAACCACCTATACCTCCAGCTCCGGCATCAACTAAAATATCAGTAATCATATAAGCAGTTTCTTCACTCATAACTCTTTCTTGTTCAACAGGGTGAGTATATTCTTCTTCTGATTCGGTATAAATAATTTTGGTAAATGTGTATGGTTCAATATAAATACCACCACGTCCGAAAGCAGCATAAGCAGCAGACATTGATAATGGATTTGTACCATCAAAACCACCAAGACCAGCTGATTCATACAAGTTTTCTCCATAGTCTATTCCTAAATTATGAGCAAATTCAGATATTTTATCTGCTCCTACTTCGGAAGCTACTTGTTGGAATGCTTGAATTGCAGGTACGTTACGGGAGTTAACTAAAGCTCTACGCATGGTTATTTCGCCCCAGTAAGTTCTATCGGAGTTAACGACTGAACCTCCTGTAGTATAACTCCATGGGTTATCTAAAAATAGGGTACCAGTTGAACCATTTAAATATTCAATATATGGTCCATAGTCAAAAATAATTTTAGCTGCACTTCCGGGTTGGTTAGCAATACCACGATATTTTTTACCAACGGCTCTGTTGGTTCCTTGAACTTGATAATTTCGACCTCCAGATAAAGCAAGAACAGAACCATCTTTGGTACTAGTAACAGCCATACCAAATTGAACTTTTTCGGTAGCAAAAGTATATAATTCACCCGTTTCTAAAAGATGGAGAGTTTCTTGAATAGATGGATCAAGGGTTGTATATATTTCCATTGGGGTAGTATATGGATTATCTCCAGTTTCTTCTTGTACTTTTAAGAGGGTATAATCAATGAAAGCTTGATACATATCACTATCTTCACTAGTTGTATGATCGGCTAGTAGGCTTTCTACTGGTATACTTTCAGCAAATTCTTTTTCGCTCTCTGTAATATATCCATGTCTAACCATGAGACTTAATACTGTAGAACGTCTTTGACTAGCTAAATCTGGATTGTTGTATGGATTGTAAGCATCAGGGGCATTAAACATTCCAACAAGCAGACTAGCTTCTGCTAAAGTTAAATCGGAAACAGATTTGCCAAAGAAATATCTACTTCCTTGTTCAACTCCATTAATAGAAGCATAGTTAGTAGAACCACCGCCTAACCATTGACTATTTAAATAAAATTCAATGATTTCTTCTTTAGTATAACTAGCTTCTAATTTAAATACGGCCATATATATGTCAGTAAATTTACGAATAATACCTTTTATACCACTAGTTAAGCTAGGATCTGTATAAGTGTTTTTGATAACTTGCATGGATAAAGTAGAAGCACCACCAGCATCTTGCCCTGCTAGTTGGCCAAGACTTGCTTTGATAAATCTGGCAGCATCAAAACCATTATGTTGGAAAAATCTTGAGTCTTCGGTAGCAATTAAGGCATCAACTAACACTTGAGGTAAATCACTATAAGTAACTAATTCGACATTTTCATTACCGATACGTGCCATTTCCTCACCATTTATATCATATAAAACAGTAGGTTCTTTGGTATATAATTCTTCAACAACAAAATCAGGGGAAGTAATAATAATATATAAAGCAAAAGCAAGTATAGCTGAGGCAATAATAATACCAATACTAATTAAAAATATTAAAACACCATTTTTAACACTTTTCTTTTTTTCTACTTTCTCTTTTTTTTCTTTTTTCTTTACTTTAATCTTTGGTATTTTCAAAATAACCAACTCCTTTATAAGCTTCTTTTATACCAGTTAAATAATCAAGGCCAATATTATAATTGAATTTTAGGGGATAACCTAAATCCTCGATAACTTTGAAAGGTATGCTTTTACGGGTATTATTATGAATAAAAGTAATTAAGTCTGATCCTTTAAATAGAAAGTAGCGTTCATTCATACTAATAATTAAAAAAGCAAAACCTCCATGTTCGATAATTTTTTTAATATGATTTATTTGGTGAAGATGAATGTTGTTTAGAGGAAAAGATGTTTTACTTTTACACTCTTTGGCATCAAATTCCACATATTTTCCTTGCCATATCCCATTGTAATCGAGGGTAGATGGTTCTTTAAAATAGGCTTTGTTAATAGTAGCACCATTTTTATAATCAACATCTACGATACCAATAGGAGTAGGTTTCTTATAAATAACCGCTAAATCATGCTCTAAATAGTATTTGCAAGCATCATTAATCAAGTTTTCTAAATCCATTCCTCGGTTTTTGTAATTAATTTCTTTTTTATAATTCTTCTTTATGTTGTTAGGATACTTCATGTGCTTCACCTTAATTAATTATACTATAAAAGTGAGAAAATATCTACTTTGCTTAAGTCCTTTACTTTTTGTTTACATTAAAAAATGGGCTCAATTATACTTTAATTGATTTCGCCCATTTTATAAATTCTGGTTTATATATGTTTTTATTACTTTCATGGGAAGCAAAACTAATTACCCAAAAAGCATCATCACTTTTTGCTACTGTTACAAAATAATAAAATAGATTATCTTCGACCTTACTTTCATATTCATAATAAATTATATTGCCTTTTTTTTGTAAGGTATAATCGCTATCGTTTGCTCTTAATATGACTTTAGCATAATCTTCTAGGCTAGAGTTTTTCTTAATTCCTAAATCTTTTAAGTCTTTTAGATCTTCTTTTTTAGCTACAACAATCGCTTTATTACTTTCAAAATAAGCTGTAGCACCAGCTAGATCGTTTGCTTTAAAATCATTTGTTAAAGTTATTTGGAAATCATTTTCTTTAAAGGTTTCTTTTTTAGATATGTTAATAAAGTCTAAAGTAATGGTAAATGCTAAAAGAAAGGCTAGTATTAAAACTCCAATAAGATATAATATTTTTTTCATAAATTCACTCCTTGTACTCATTTTATCATAAAAAACTTTAAAATTCATCATCAAAATCTATTTTATGAAAGTTTGACAATTAACTTAAAGAGATTGACAAAATACTCCTAAAAATATTATAATTAGAATGTGTTAAGGGAGTGATAAAGTGTATAGTGATAAAATTTATTTAACACCACAGGAAATACTTGATAAAGAATTTAAAATTGATGCTAGAGGATATCGCCCTCAAGAAGTAGATAAGTACCTTGATATGGTAATAAGAGACTATACAGAGTTTATCAATATTATTAAAAGGAATGAACATGAAATTAGAGACTTAACAGAAGATAATGCGAAACTTAAAGCAGAAATCCGTTCTTTAAGAGAGCAATTGGTTGCTAGTGAGTCATCTAATAATGGGGGAACTAGTAATGTTGATTTACTACGGAGAATTAGTCAATTAGAAAAAGTTGTTTTTGGAAAATATGAATAATAATATTCGGACAAATGCTGCATAAGTATTATGTAGAGGAAAGTCCATGCTCACACAGACCTGTGATGGCTGTAGTGTTCGTGTCTAGGAAAAAAATAACCTAGAGTAGCAATTGCTAACGGCAGGAGAAGGCTCTAAAAGTTTATACTCATGAGTTAGTATCCTTGAAAGTGCCATAGTAACGTACAAGCTGGAAACGGTGGAAATGGAACGCGGTAAACCCCACGAGTGAGAAATCCAAAATTTGGTAGGAGAGCTCTTACGAAAGAAGAAGAATGGAGTAAGGGTCTAGATTTTTCTAGAAGATAAATATTTGTCAGCCCTTTGGGTAACAGAACATGGCTTATGAAGATTATTATTTTATAAAGTTAGGAGTGAAGAAGCCTTGGATAGTATTGGGAGTATGTTAAAAAATACTCGAGAACAATCAGGGGTAAGTATTGAAGAAGCAAGTACGGATTTAAATATTAATGTAAATTTTTTACTTAATATTGAAGAAGGTAAAATTGGCTGTTTTAAAGATATTTTTGAACTTAAAGATTATCTTAATAATTATGCGAAATATTTAGGTTTAGATAGTGAAAAGATAATTGATGAGTTTAATGAGTATATGTTTGAATATACATCAAAAATACCTGTTAAAGAAATTGAGAAAATGGCTCAAAAAGAAGCTAGGGAAGAAGCTAGTAAAGTAATGAGTCCATATACAAGAAAGCCAAGAAAACATAATACAGCTTATTATATAGGAATATATGTGGTTATATTTTTACTTGTTATTTTGGCTATTGTATGGAGTGTAAAACAAATTACTATTGATAATCATGTAACAAATGAAATAGGTTATGTAAGGTTTTAAAGGAGGATATTATGAATTTACCAAACAAATTAACTATAGGTAGAATTATTGCTGCCATTGTTATTTTAATTATTTTAGTTGTACCTTGGTACAATTTAGGAGTTGAATTTCCGGTTTATCAAATAGCGGGAAATATTATGATTGATTTAAAATATATTATCGTTGGGGTGTTATTTGTTCTAGCAGCTTTAACTGATTTTTTAGATGGACATATTGCTAGAAGTAGAAATATTGTTACCGATTTTGGTAAAGTAATGGACGCTATTGCGGATAAAGTTTTAGTTAATGGGGTATTAATTATGCTTGCTTATGATGGTTTTATTAGTATTGCTATTCCGGTAATTATTATTACTCGTGATATATTTGTTGATTCTTTTAAAATGGCTAGTGGTAAAAAAGGTAAAGTTGTTGCAGCATCATTTACAGGTAAAGCAAAAACGATGTGTATGATGATCGGAATGGCTTTAACATTATTTTATAATTTACCTTTTGAACTTATTGGAATTAATGTTGGTTATGCTCTAATTATTATTGCTACTATTTTATCGATTATTAGTGCTTGTCAATATTATTACAATACAAAAGACACTTTTAAAGCCAAATAATAAAATTTAGAAGAAGTGATGAGTTATGAAAAAAAATATTAGACTTTTTGCAGGGGCTTTAGCTTTGGCTACAGCTTTAACTGCTGTTGGTATAAGTTATGAAAGAACTTCTCAAAAGACAAAAGTTGCAGAAGATAAAAATTTAAGTAGTGCTTATTCTCAAATAGAGAGTCAAGAAAATAATTTATCATCTGTTTTTGAAGAAGAAAGTTCTGCCGCTTCATCTGTAAGTGTTGTAGATGAAGAATATGCTGAACGCTTAAGTAAGTTTATAATTAACTTTGATTTTTCAAATACTATATTACCAGTTGAAAAAACTTTTAATGAAGACGGAAGAGAATTGTTTAAAATTGGGCATGATTATGAATTTTATGAAGTTGATAAAACATATCCTATAGCGGGTATGTCAACAGTTGTGGAATTTAATGAAGAATATGCTGTTTTAATGCCTGGTAAGGTTATTTATCCTGATGGTAGAGAAGAACTTGCTACCTTTAATGGTTGTGTTATGCTTCGTAAAGATAGTTTAGCCATTTTAAATGCTTATGAAAAAGTGACAGAAAGTGAACTTTCATCTTCTATTGATGCTTTAGCTATTGAAAAAATAGAAAATTATAAAAATGAAATCGCGGAAGTTTATGAAAATAATTTAGAAATAAGTAATAGTAGAGGTTAAAATGGATAGACTAGCGGAATATAAAATAAATATTAAGGAAAAAGAATATGAAATTATTGCTACTTGTTTTTGGAATAATAAAAATTATGTAGTTTATACGGATCATACTTATGATGAAAAAGGAAAATTAAAAGTTTATGGGGGAATTCTTGTAAATAAACATGTACAAGAAATTTCTAATGATGCTGATGATGCTGTTATTAAAGATATGCTTAAAGAATTATTAGATACCCTTAAAGCTAAATAGAAAATGAGTGATTAAATGCCAAAACTTGAAAATAGATTAGTAGAAGATTTAGTTTTTAAAAGTTATTTAGATGAAGTACTAGATAAGAAGAAGTATCAGAAAATGAATAGATTTATTCAACATGGGAATACTACATGTTTACTACATAGTGTTGCTGTTGCTTATTTTTCTTATCGTTTAGCTAAATTGTTAAGACTGAAAGTCCATGAAAAAGAGCTTATTCGGGGTGCCTTATTACATGATTATTTCTTGTATGATTGGCATGCAAAATATAAGCCTACAAAAGATGTTGGACTACATGGAAGAATTCATCCGACAATAGCTTTATTTAATGCTAGACGAGATTATAATGTAAACCGGATAGAAGCTGATATTATAGCAAAGCATATGTTTCCTTTAACTTTTAATCCTCCAAGATATAAAGAGAGCGTTATTGTTTGTATTGTTGATAAAATTTGTAGTATTTATGAGGTATTTAGTCGAAAAGCTTATTATGAAATAGCTGAAAAACTTACTGATACCAAGAAGAAAAGAAGAGTTATTGCTAAAAGAATAAACCTATATAATTAGGTTTTTTTATATGGGATTTGGCATAAAATTATAGGGGTGAAGTTTTATGCAGATTAGAAAAAGTTTGAAAAATTTTTTATGTAGTCAAGATTATTATATTGATTTATTTGGAAATTGTTTACATGTTTATTATTACTTGGAACTGTTAAGTTTGAGTGATGAAGTAATTCTACTTAAGCTTCCGGAATTCATATTAAAAATAGATGGTCATAATTTAGTTGTATCAAATATGGATAAACATGAAATCTTGATTAAAGGAGAAATTTTAGATTTGAGGTTTATTAGATGAAGCATTATTTCTTTATTCGCATAAAAACACCTAAAAAAACATGGCTTTTATTAAAATTAAATCGCTTAAATGTAGATATCAAGAATATTGTGTATGAAAAAGATGGTTTAAGTTTTTCTATTCTTTCTTCTGATTTAAAAAAAGTACGAAAATATTTAGTTAGTTATGAAATAGAAGTAATTGATGAAACAGGAATATATAAAATAAAAAAAGAACTTAAGAAAAATAATCTTATAATTACAGGTATCGTATTTGCCGTGGTAATTTTTCTTATTTTAAGTAATTTAATTGTTAAAATTAATGTTATTCATGAAGATGCTGGTTTGCGAGAATTGATTATGGGTTCTCTAAAAGAAGCAGGAGTAACTACTTTAAGTTTTAAGAAAAGTTATCAAGAATATGAAGAAATTATTGAAAACATTAAAGATAAATATCCAGATAAAATTGAATGGTTAGAGATAGATGCTCAAGGTATGGTGCTTAATGTTAGAGTAGAAGAACGAATTATTAAGGAATATCAAAAGGATAGTAGTACTTGTCATATTGTTGCTAGTAAATCGGGTATTATCAAAAGTATATATACAGAAAAAGGGGTCTCATTAGTTAGTATTAATGATTATGTTACAAAAGGCGAAATATTAATAAGTGGGGCAATTGCCTTAAATGAGGAAGTTAAAGAAAATGTTTGTGCTTCAGGTAAAGTGTATGCTGAAGTTTGGTATGATGTCGATGCAAGTGTTCCTTTGATGGAAAAAAGAAGTAAAGATACAGGAAAGATGCGTTATAATTTTATGGTTAAAAAGGGGAGTAATGAAACAGTATTATTAAAAAGTAGAGTGAGTGATGAAAAAAGAGTTGAAAATGTATTATTATTTAAATTATTTGGTTTAGAGTTTTATTTACAAAAGGAATATGAAGTAGAAATTGAAGAATATACTTATACGGAAGAAGAAGCTTTAAAAAAAGCTCGAGATTTGGTTTTAGAAAAATTATCGCTAAAACTAGATGACTTTGAAGATATAATTGAAGAAAAAGTCTTGCAAAAAATAGTAAAAAATAATAAACTATATATAGATATGTTCGCTAGTGTAAAAGAACAAATAGGAGTGCAAGAATATTTTGAAGTATCTAGGAGTGATATAGATGGTAAAGAGTATAACGAATATCCTAACAGAATCGATTGATAATATGTGGCCTATGTTAACTATCTTTTTAGTTGTTATAGCGGTTGTTCGTATTGCGGCCATTAAAAATCATAATGAAAAGTTAGTTTTTTATAAAGAATTTACAAATTTACTTTTTATTATTTATATCCTTTTGTTATATGAACTTTTAACAAGAGCAGAATTAAATACTGTTAGAGGATATAATTTAGTACCATTTAGTGAAATGTTTCGCTATGAAATTGGATCGACTTCTTTTTATTTAAATGTAGTAGGGAATATTGTTATATTTATTCCTTTTGGATATTTGATATCTACTTATATTAAACCGAAAAGAATTCTTTCGATCTTAATTGTTAGTGTTATATCATCAGCTACAGTGGAATTTGTGCAGTTATGTATTGGTAGAAGTTTTGATGTAGATGATATTATTTTAAATTCTTTAGGAGCAATTATTGGTTTTCTTATTTATATTGGATTAGGGGCTATAAAAAAACATTTACCAGGAATATTTAAAAAAGATATTATTTATAATATTTTATGTTTCATTATTTTAATAATTATGGTATTATATTTACTTAGTCGAATGGGAGTAAATATATTATGAAAAATACTTATCTGATTACCGATTTAGTAAATGTAGATTTTTCTTATGAATATTTAGATGATGTTATTAAAAAAGTTTTAAAACATGAACATGTAAAGAATGCTTATTTTGGTATTATCTTTGTCGATTTAAAAGAAATACAAAGAATTAATAAAGAGTATCGAGGGATAGATAGCGTAACAGATGTTATAAGTTTTGCTTTAGAAGATACGAGTGATAATATACAAATAGATATGCGTATTTTAGGCGATATATATGTATGTATTCCGAAAATGATTGAACAAGCAAATACTTATGGACATAGTATTAAAAGAGAGTTAAGTTTTCTAGTTGTGCATGGGTTACTTCATTTACTAGGGTATGATCATATGAATGAATTAGATGAAGAAATAATGTTTGGATTACAGGAGTTGATATTGAATGAAGCAGGAATTACAAGATAAGAAAAAATTTGAAAGAGATAAAGTTAAAGTATATGGGCCAATGCGTTTTTTAAAGAGTATTAAGTATTCCCTAGATGGTTTAGTGCATGCTTATCGGTATGAACAAAGTTTATGGATTCATGGATGTGCTACTTTATTAGCCATTGTTTTAGGTATTATTTTTCAAATAAGATTATCAGAATGGGCTATTATCTTTATTGCTTTAGGTATTATTTTAGCTTTAGAGCTTATTAATACAGCGATTGAAGCAGCGGTTGATTTAACAACAACTGAATATCACCCTTTAGCTAAAGTGGCTAAAGATTGTGGATCAGCGGCTAGTTTTGTTATGTCTATTGTTTCTGTTGTTATTAGTTTATTTGTGTTTGGGCCATATTTTTTAGAATTATTTAAAATGTTTTAGGAGGATCTATGAAAAGTGGTTTTGTAAGTATCATTGGACGACCTAATGTAGGGAAATCAACTTTGTTAAATACATTAATAAATGAGAAAGTGGCTATAACTAGTAAAGTAGCAGGAACAACTAGAAATATTATTCAAGGTATTTATAATGAACCTGACTATCAGATTGTTTTTTTAGATACTCCGGGTATTATTAGACCGATGAATAAACTAGGTAAAATTACGAATAAACAAGCTATGTCTTTAGTAAAAGATATCGATTGCTTATTATTTGTAGTCGATGCTAGTACAGGACTTGGTAGGGGTGATATGTTTATCATGGACGTATTAAAAAAGACGGATTCACCAGTAATTCTTGTATTAAATAAAATAGATAAAATAAGTGATGAAGATATTTTATATAATATTACTGAATATAAAGATTTATATCCTTTTGCGGAAATAGTACCAGTATCAGCTTTAACAAAAGATAATACGAAAAGATTAATTGATGTTATTAAAAAGTATTTGAAAGATGATATTAAATATTTTCCAGATGATATGAAAACAAGTAATAGTAAATATTTTATGATTAGTGAAATAGTAAGAGAGAAATTATTTGATGTAACTGTAGAAGAAATACCGCATAGTCTTACTTGTCATACATCTTTATATGAAGAAAAGAAAGATATTATTAATATCCATGTCGATATTATTGTTGATAGAGATACGATTAAAAAAATTATTATTGGTAAAAAAGGGGAAAGATTAAAAGATGTGGGAACAAGAGCTAGAGTGGAATTAGAAGCTATGCTAGGTAAGAAAGTTTATTTAGAATTATTTGTTAAAACAATTAAAAACTGGAAAGATAAAGAGCGTTATATTAAAGAATTAGGTTTTTATGAATAAAAATATTCATAATATCCCATAATTAAAATAGAAAGGTTAGGATATTATGAATAAGAAAGAAGCTTGGAAAAAGTTTCAAAAATCAGGAAAAATAGAAGATTATTTAGCTTATAAAGAAATTGAAAGAAATGAAAAATAAAAAATCCATCTCTTAAGAAAGAAATGGAATTTTTTTTGAAAAAAAATGAAGTTTTTTCCACGGTTTGACAAAATCCGACATAGGAATGTGATAAAATGATTTTTGAAAGGAGGATATATTTAAAAGTTAAGTGGTTATATAAATTCGTTCCTTTACCATATAATTTAGATAGATATGTAATACTTTTTAAATAAAACATCTATTTTGCTATAGATGTTTTATTTTGCCATAAAGAATATCTAACGAAATATTAAATCTTTTACATATAGCGTAGCCATAAGTTAAAGATACTAGTTTTTTACCACTTTCATATTCACTTATTAAAGAATGACTAGTTCCAATTTCTTTAGCAAGGGTTTCTTGATATAATTTATGATCTTTACGAATTTTCTTTAAATTTTCTCCAACTTGCCTTTTATCAATTTCTTTATTATCTATTTTAATGTTAGGATTATTAGTAATTTTTAATAAATAATCTAAAGATACATTATAATAGTTAGATAATTTATTTAATAGTTCGATGGGAATTAAAGTATCCATACGTTCAAATTGGGAATAAGCTGCAATACTTATGTCTAAATAATTAGCTATTTCTTTTTGAGACAGTTTTTTTTGAAGTCTTAAATCTTTTATTCTAAAATAATCTAGTTCATAGTTAAATTGTTTCATATCTTAATCACCAAAGACATTGTCTCATTTTACTTTTTGAGATAAAACAAAATTAAAGTAATAGCGACATTTTTCTTGACTTTTAGTATGCCCAGAATTATAATTACTATATAAGCTAGGTAACTCACCATATCATAGCTTATATAAATAATTATTTAAATGAAGTAG
>CALVQM010000031.1 GCA_944358125.1 uncultured Bacilli bacterium | reverse complement strand
TAATAATAATTTTTAATCTCCCGTAACGCTTTTATACTAAAAACAAATACATACAGAATAAAAGGCGCTATAACAAGTATAACAGCATAACTAATTTGAAATTCTCCCTGCAAATAATAAATAAATCCCCCTAGAATAACGCTTAACATATACAAATATATAACATTATAAATTGTATATTTTATATTTTTATAACCGAAAGCTATTATAACCATCATAAGACCCAAGAAAACTTTCAATATGCTTAACATAAAACTTGATATAGGAACAAATAAACTAAATAAAGTAATTTCCCCAAATAAACTAGCTAATACTAAACGTCTTATTAAAGTAAACCGTTTTAAAGCTACATTAATAGTTAAAAGTAAGAAAAAATCAAATAAGAAATTTATTACTATTAAAACATCAATATATATAACCATTATATTCACCAAAGAAATTATACCTTAAACACTTTAAAAAAAATGTCAAACCAAAGTTTTATCATTTATTTTTCAATCATTAAGTACTACTTCCTTTAATTATTTCTTTATCAAAGGTAAAATATAACTAGCAAATATAAAATAGGGGTTAAGCTATGATATACTTTCAATTAAGAAGGTTTGGAAAATGAACAGATTAAAAGAATTAAGAGAAGATAGAGATTTATTTCAAAAAGATATTGCTAAACTAATTCATATTGATCAATCAAATTATAGTAAATATGAATTAGAAAAGATTAATATTCCGATTGAAACATTACATCTTCTAGCAGATTTTTATAATACTTCTGTAGATTATATTTTATATCGTACTGACGTAAGAAAACCCTATCCTAAAAGTATTGTAAATGAAAAAACAGCTCAAATGAATTAAGCTGTTTTTTTAGATATCAAATAAACTTAATTGACTTGTTTCTGGTAAATTACCAAATACTCCTAAACTTTTAAGTTTATCGACAGTTGTTCCATTAACATGTCCACGCATACTAAAATCTTCAATGCTATAAAAAGGTTTAATATTTCTTTCCTCAATAATTTTACTAGCAACGCTATCACCAAGACCATCTAGAGTTCTAAATGGACAAATTAAAGTTATACCATCATCAGCTAAAATAAAGTTTTTACCATCACTTGCCTCAATATCAATATTTCCAAATTTAAAACCTCTAGCTGTAGCTTCTAACGCTAATTTTAGTGTTTCAAGAACACTTGATTCTTTATTCGTAGCATTATATCCCTTATTAATAATTTCATTCATTCTCGTTCTTATCGCATCATATCCTTTAACCATTGTTTCTAATTCGAAATCATCAAATCTAGTAGAGAAATATGTTGCATAATAAACACCTGGCATATGAACTTTAAAGTAAGCTATACGAAAAGCACTCATAACATAAGCCGCCGCATGGGCTTTAGGGAACATATATTTAATTTTTTCACAAGAATTAATATACCAATCAGCAATACCGGCATCAACCATTTCTGCTTTAAATTTTGCCCAACCTTCCGGATCTTTACTAGCTTTTCCTTTACGAACAAACTCCATGATTTTAAAAGCTTTAATTGGTTCCATACCATTATACATTAAATATACCATAATATCATCACGACAACCAATTACATCACTAAAGGGAACGATATTATTCCTAATTAATTCTTGAGCATTGCCAAGCCATACATCCGTACCATGAGAAAGTCCTGATATTTTAATTAGTTCGGCAAATGTTTTTGGTTTCGTATCCCGAAGCATACCAATTGTAAATGGCGTTCCGAACTCTGGTACCCCAAGTGTTCCGGTCTCATTCATAATCGCATCTGCTGTAACACCCAAAGGTTCAGGTGATAGGAAAATACCCATTGTTTCTTTATCGTCCATTGGCACTGTTGTAACATCAATACCTGTTAAATCTTGGATCATACGTAGTTGTGTTGGATCCGTATGACCTAAAATATCAAGCTTTAATACATCTTCATCAATCGCATGGTAATCAAAATGTGTAGTACGCCAGGCAGCATCTATATCTTCCGCCGGATATTGGAATGGAGTAAAATCAAAAACGTCCATATATCCCGGAATAACAACAATACCTCCTGGATGCTGTCCTGTTGTTCTTTTTACACCTGTACAACCTTTAGCAAGTCTCTCGATTTCTGTATTATTAAGAACAATACCTTTTTGTTCCGCATAACCTCTTACAAAACCAAAAGCTGTTTTTTCAGCTACCGTACCGATTGTCCCAGCTCGGTAAACATTATCAACCCCAAATAATACTTTGGTATAATCATGAGCAGCCGCTTGATTTAAATCAGAAAAATTTAGATCGATATCAGGTACTTTATCCGCATTAAATCCCAGGAAAGTTGCAAATGGCATATCTTGACCATCTTTCGTTAGTAAAGTTCCACATTTAGGACAAGCTTTATCAGGTAAATCAAAGCCGCTTTTATAAATACTTCCTAAAGGTGTACCTTCTTCATTTTCAAAGCTTGAATATTTACAGTTCTTACAACGATAGTGAGGTGGTAGAGCATTAACCTCGGTAATACCCATCATCGTCGCCACAAAACTAGAACCAACCGAACCACGAGATCCAACCAAAAAGCCATCATCATTACTTTTCTTAACTAATTTTTGAGCAATTAAATAAATAACGTCAAAGCCTCCACCAATAATACCACCAAGCGTTTTTTTCACTTTTTTATCAATATCTGCTAGGGGATCGGTCTCTTTTAAAGTTTTTAATTGAGCTTCTACTTCTTCTTTATCTAAAACTTCCCCATTATTCATTTTTTCTTCTAATTCAGCTAACTTACTAGCATGCTCACCTTCTAGTTTCAAGACTAATTCATCTTTTACAACCCTTTTTACCTCATCAAAACCTTTTAAAATTGTTTCATGTAAAAGACTAAAAGCTTTCGTTGTTAATTCCTCACCACTTAAATGTTCTTCCCTTTCAAGTCTTGCTTTAATACTATCTAAAACCGCATCACCATATAATTCTTTTGATATACGTTCTTCAATATTTAAAGGTAAAGGATCTCCATACCAAAGGGCAGCCTTCTTATAAACCATTTCGGTTACTGTTTCCACCGAATTTTCAATTCTTGGTGAAAAAGGTACTCCTCCAGTTTGAATAATAACTTCTACTTCTTCAATCATATCAGCAATTTTATTTGGATTAGTAACGACAATTTCATATGCTAAATCCGAACCTAAAAAAGCAAATTCTTCTAACATTTCATCAGTAGTTCTAATATGCATGTCTGGTTGTTCTATTCCTCTTTTATTTAAAGGGTGAAGTTTTCCATTTGATTTTTGAGCAATAATAATATCCCGATAAATCTTATCTTTAGGTGTTAAATAATGGGCATCACTAGTCGCTACCACCATTTTTCCAGCATCACGAGCTACCCTTATAATTTTCTTTAAATGTTCTTCTAAATCATGCATACTATGAAAGCCACTAGATTCCATTTGTAATAAATGTTTAAAGGCACTAATAGGTTGTACTTCAATATAATCATAAAACCGCATCAAATTTGCTAATTCTTCATCATCTTTCGTTTTTGCTTCTTCAAATATTTCTCCATTAATACAACCACTACCTATTAATAAACCTTCCCGAAGCTTCTTTAATTCTCCTCTTGGTAATTTAGGTTCACTATTTTTAAATAAATAAGTAGTATTGGCATAACTAATAATTTTAAATAAATTTTTTAATCCCACTTTATTTTGAACTAAACAACATAAATGAAACGGGAAAGAGAACTTAATTAATTCATTAATATCAACCGAATTAAATAATTTAGTCGTAGTCTCAATATTTCTCGAATCTAACTCTTCACACATTTTATGAAAAGCATGAGCTGTTCCTTCCGCATCATAATCCGCTCTATGATGAGCATCTTCGTCCCATTCAATTTTATAACGTCTAACTAAAGTCGTTAGTTTATGATTAGGCCATTCAGGGTGAAGCATACGTGCCATACTCATCGTATCTAAAACGGTATTCGTAAACTCCCCAAGATTATACTTACTGCAAGCTGCACTAATAAAACCAATATCAAACTTGGCATTATGAGCAACCATTGGCAGATCACCCGTCCATGCTAAAAACTTTTTCGTAACTACTTCTTCACTTTCATGTCCCGCTAGCATATCATCAGTAATACAGGTTAAATCAATAATTTTTTGGGGTAACGGTCTTTTAGGATCAATAAACTCATCAAAACGATCCGTAATTTCGCCATTTTTAATTTTTACAGCACCTATTTCAATCATTTGATCACTACCAACATAAAAACCAGTTGTTTCTGTATCAAACACCACATATTCTTGACCTAATAAATCATACTCTTTTAAATTATAAATAAAATCAATATCATCATTAACAACATTTAATTCAGCTCCATATAAAACTTTAAATCGATCACTACCCGTTTTTCCTTTATTAGCATCACATACCGCATGAAAAAGATCCGGATAAGATTGCACAGCATTATGATCCGTTACCGCAACAGCCTTATGTCCTAATTTTAAAGCCTGTTTTACTAAAGCTTTCGCATCAATTACCCCATCCATAGTACTCATCATGGTATGAGCATGTAATTCCACTCTTTTTACTTCGGCTGTATCTTTAATTTCTTCACCTTTAGCCTCAATAATTTCTATATTCCACAATTGCAAAACCATTTCATGGGAATAATTATCAAACTCGACATTCCCCGAAAGCCGAAACCATTTTCCTTTTTTTACAGCCCCTTTAATCCCATTTTTAATTAAAGCAAATTCTTTTTTATTTTTCTTAAATACTTTGGCTAAAATACTACTTGTATCATCACTTACTTTTAAAGTCATAATATTTATCGTATCTTTTTCCAGCAAATCTTCCCCAAATACATAACCTTCTATAATAACATTTTCGCTAGCTCCTAAAATATTTTCTAGTTTAGTTATTTCCCCTTCAACATGACTACCAAGAATAATATTTGGATCTTCATTTTGTGCAATAATTATTTCTCTATTTTCTATTTTCTCCACATTTCTAACACTTAAAGCTAAACACTTCGAATAAGAGTCAAAATCAACATTTCCATTTAAACGAAACCATTCATCTTCTTTAAAAACATCTCGTATCTTTAAATATTCTTCTTTATCTTTTTGAAATATTTTAGCCATTATACTTTTCGAATTATCATTAATACTTAAAGTAATAATATTAATATTTTCTCTTTCCAGTAAAGAAACCGACTCCACATAACCTTCCACCGTCATATTTCTTCCCACATTATTAATAGAACTAATGGCTACTGGTTCCTTCACAATTGATTTACCAATAATAATATTTCCGGGAACAAACTCTCTTACTACTTCCTGATATAGAATAGGAGCTTGAACACTTTCCAATTCTAATGCTACATTCTTTCGTAATTCTTCATTTAATTTTGTCGTAATAAAGTAATCTTTAAAACCATAATCAGTGAGCACTTTCCTTATATTCGCTTCTTCTTTTTTAACCTGTTCTTCTTCAGCCGGACTCATTACTTCAAAAATAATGATATCATCATCAATTACCGGTACGCATTCTACTAAACTAATCAAAGATGGTTTTTTAACGGTAAGTCTTTTAACAATCTCCTTTATATAATCCAAGCAATCCGCATCTTTAATTTCATCATAAGTAATATAAATATTACACTTATATTCTCCCTTTATTTTATTTAAACTAGCCTCTCTTAAAGCATCTATATCTGTAATAGGTAAAACTTTTTTACTATGAAGATAGACGTTAAAAACCTCTTCTTTTTTGTTCAAAATAACTTTATCAATCGTCATTTCTTCTAAATCTTGATTTATAGACGTAAAATTAATACTTTTAAAAAACGCTTTTATATCATGCATTTATACTACTACCTACTTTCTGTAATCCCTTAATAACAATTTGATAACTATCAAATCTTTTGGTAACTAATCCTTGTATAGATATTATATCACCATTTCGCATATTTTTAAGCATAGAATAACCATTTGGAAACATCACAAACTCGGCACTTCCTGTCTCATCACTAGCCGTAATAAAAGCCATGCTATCTCCCTTTTTAGTTTTTATAGTTTTTATTTTTTCCACTAAAACAACTACTTGTACTCGCCTGTCAAAATAAGATGCCATATTTTCTATTTTCATAATATTTTTATCTTGATATTTACTAGCTGGATGATTTGTTACATAAAAACCATAAGAGCTTAATTCTTTTTCTCTTAATACTTCTTCCGCATATTCCGGATATTCTTCTAATGATGGTGCCATAACTAAAGAAGCATCGATCTCACTAACTAAAGTAGCATAATTAATGACAGCATCTAAATTATTAACCATCATCTGTTTGGTAAGACCAAAACTATCTAAAGCTCCTGCTAAAATTAACGCTATAATCGTTTTTTTATTATTACTTTTTCCATAAATACGCACTACAAAATCAAGATAACTACTAAATGAGCCATGATCAAGTCTCTCATCTAATATAGCTTTAGATGCTACAGCTCCTAAACTTTTAATACTACCTAGAGGTAACATTAAAGAATTACCCAAAGCTTTATAACTATCCATCGCTTCATTAATATCTGGTTTTAATATTTTAATACCTTTTTTTCTAGCTTCATCAATATATTCTTTAGTTTTAATTTCACTACCTAAACTCATATTAAGTAAATTGGTAATAAAATATAGAGGATATTTTACTTTTAAATAAGCCATCTGATAACCAATTAAAGCATAACTAACAGAATGAGCTTTATTAAAACCATAATTAGCAAACTTAAGTATTAAATCATATATTTCTCTAGCTACTTCTTCTTTATAACCTCTTTTTTTCGCATTACTAATAAAATGTTCTTTATCTTCTAAAATAACACTTTCTTTTTTCTTGGACATAGCTCGTCTAATATTATCAGCTTCTGCATAAGAATAACCCCCTACTAACACAAGTATTTGCATAACTTGTTCTTGATAGACAATTACCCCATAAGTTTCTTTTAAAATCGGTTCTAAATCAGGAGTCAAATAAGTAACTTTTTCTTGTCCATGTTTTCTTCTTACAAACATATCAATATTATTCATAGGTCCTGGCCGAAATAAAGCTACACTAGCTACTAAATCAGAAAAGCTAGTTGGTTTTAATTTCTTCATTAAGTTTTTCATACCACTACTCTCATATTGAAATATACCCTCGGTATCAGCATTTGTAAAAAGAAGAAATATATCTTTTTCATCTAATGGTATTTTATTTAAATCCAGTCTAGACCCCGTATTTTCATAAATCAAATCTAATACATTTGCAATAATCGTTAAATTTCTTAAAGCTAAAAAATCCATTTTTAACAGTCCTAAAGGCTCTAAATATTCCATCGTAACCCCCGTCATAAAAGCATCGGCATTAAGTGTTAAAGGAATAACATTATCTAAAGGAATGCTAGCAATTACAACACCAGCTGCATGTGTTGAAACATGTCTTTTAAGTCCTTCTAATTTTAAAGCTTCTTGATAAACTTTAGCAAGTTCCTTAAATTGTTGTAAAAAACTTTTTACTTCTTTTTTTAAAGCATTTTCCTTTAAAGAACTTTTGGCATCAATCATCCCTACAAACTTATCAAGTAAAGTATTATCAACATGAAATATTCTCCCTACATCTCTTAAAACTTGTTTACTAGCTAAAGAACCAAACGTCATAATCGGAGCTACATTTTTAAAACCATATCTATTTCTAACATAATCAATTACTTCTCCTCTTTTGGTATATTCAAAATCAATATCGATATCAGGCATACTAATACGTTCCGGATTTAAGAACCGTTCAAAAAGCAAATTATACTTCATAGGATCCACATTAGTAATACCAATCGCATAACTAACTAAACTTCCAGCCGCACTACCCCTACCCGGACCTACTAAAATATTATTTTTTTTCGCATACAAAACATAATCATAAACAATTAAAAAATAATCAACAAACCCCATCTTTTCTATTACCGATAATTCATAATTAAGTCTTTTTTGATACAAGGAAGGTATAATACCATTTAATCTTTTCTTTAAACCCTTAATGGCTAAAGTAGTTAAATAACTATTTGAATCTACACCCTTTTTATACACCGGAATATAATAACCCTTTTTATTTATGTGTAAATCAATATCTTGAATAAAACGAATAGTAGGCTCCTTATCCTCATCCTTAATATTTAAATTCAAATAATAATTATCATAAATATTTGTAATTTCTCCAACTAAACACCCTTTATCTATAGCTTCTAAACAAACTAAATCATAAGTATCTTCTTTTTCTAAAACCCTGGCTTCTCTCATATAGAGGCCCTTTTCACTCATAAGCATCGCTTCAATTTTTTCGGTATCATTTTGATAAGCTAAATAAGCATGCGGATATTTTTCTAACAAAGAAAAACTAGAATATGGCAAAACTATTTTAATATCTTCCAAATATTTTTCTAATGTATCCAAAGAAAGTTCTTTAGTTTCTTTTAAAGTATGTATTTTAAGAAGATTTTTATATCCTAAATCACTTTTAGGATATAAAAGTATTTCATAATTATCTATATAGATTTTAAGGCCAATAATTGGTTTTAAATTATTAGCAACCATTTTATTAAAAAACTCCATAACCCCATATAAATTATCATCACATATCGCACAACTAGGTATATTATGTTTTTTTAAGAAGGAAATTAAAGCATCTATTTTAATTGTACTTTTAAGTAAGCTATATTCCGTAACTATTTTTAATGGTACAAACATAATATCACCCCACTATAAATATTATATCAAATAATGCGTATTAGAAAAAGAGTTTATTCTCTCTTTTTAAAACAAAAAAATAGAAGAATATCTTTTTTATTCTTCTATCAAAACAGATTAGCGACCCTTTGGTTTATTAAATAAATTCCCCATTTTTATTTGATTATGAATTAAAGAATATAACTGTTGATATAATTCATCTGTTTCTAAATTATGTAGCGAATTATATTTGATATTTGCAATTAACTCTGGATAATCTCGGAAAATATTATCAATTAATAAATATAGTTCATCTTCCGTTAAAGGCATACTTCTATGATTATTTAATTCCATCGTAAGAGAATTTAAAAATTCATGAAAACCAATATTAAATTTATCTTCAAGAACATATTTTTTTACTTCTTCATTTTCTTTCACATTATTATTTAAAGCATTCTTCAGTTCTTCATAAAAATAACTAATTACATGAGCATTATTACTTTCCATACTTCTTAATTCTTCTTGTAATTTGGTATATAAAGTAGGGTTTTCCCTCACTATTTTATCAATTAAATCATAAATTTGATAAACACTAAATAAAATATTATCTTCCTTTAATTTACTTACTAAAGATTGAATAAAAGAAGAATAATTTACAATAAAATCATAATTTTGCACAAAATACTTAAAAGCTTTAATATTAGGCTTAATAGTAACATTTTCAAAAGTATCTGGATCTGCTAATGGTCCAATAGGATTAGATCCCATTCTCGATAATTCCACTTGAATATCAATACCATAACGAAGTCTTAAAAATTCATTGATATAACTATAAGGATCTTCAGACTCAATAATATCATAAGCGTTAGCAGACCTAAATATTCTTGATGATACATAATTTTCAATTACTTTCTTTTCATAATCTATATTATATAACTTTAATAACCAATCTTCTTTTACCGGACGTTGATACATTTTTCCCATAACACTATGATAATTAAAGTAAGCAATAATTTCTTGATCTTTCCTAGAATTTAACTCCTCCATAAAATTAAGCATGGCTAAATTCTCTGCTTCAAAAGTAAAATGAGCTAAATTACGACATGGTGTATTTATAGGTCCTGGAATATCTTTTCTAGTATTAGCATAAGCTAGATGATTATATACAGGGCCATCTGCTTCAAGTAAAGTTTTGATCGCTGGATTATAAGGAACATTTTGACTTAAATCAATGCCACTAGCATTCGCACTCCAAGCAGCCAGTACCCCAATGGGATAGCTATTTTCCCGTACAATACTTAAAACATTATCTTTTATTTTAGGATAACCCTTTAAATATTCCTCTAAATTTACATTATCAAATAAAGCTTGATAACTTTTCTTTTCTAGCATAGCTGTTTCTGGTAATTCACCCTTTTTAACTTTCGCAGGTATCATTGCATCAGCTCGGTAACTAGCCCAATAAGTTTTAGCTTTTGATATTTTTTCTTCTTCCACGGTATTGTTACCCAAATATAAATCTTGCATAGATGTTGTAATTAAATACCCTTCAGGATTTACAATCGGAATAAAATCAAGAGTATATTCATTCTTTTTAAAGTGTGGATCTTTTGCCATATCTTTCATTAAATGCACCACAAAAATTGTCGTAATAATTTCGGCCGCATGATAAGAGCCACTTACTACAATATGTTTTGGTCCCTTTCCTATTGTATAATGCCTAATTGGCAATCCATATTCTGTATATCCTATAGGCTCTTCTTCTCTAATTTCATTAACATTTTTCTTATCATGTATTAATTTTTCTATTTGCTCATCTACATCTTGATAATTCATATACATAAATTTTGCCATAAATCCTCCCATATCAAAAAAACTTAAATTATAATAATTTAAGCTCTAGATGAATATTTCCCATCTTTCGTTGAAACGATAATCTTTTCACCGGTATTAATAAATAAAGGAACTTTTACTATATAACCAGTCTCAATAGTAGCATCTTTTTGGGCATTATTAGTCGTATTACCTTTTACTGCTGGTTCTGTTTCAATAACTTCGTATTCTACTTTTTCTGGTAAACTAATACCTAATATTTCTCCTTCATAATAATCAACTGTTATTTCCATATTTTCTTTAATGAATTTAACTTGATCTCCAAGTACTTTTTTAGAAATTTCTACTTGTTCATAAGTTTCATTATTCATAAATACATAATTATCTCCTGCTGCATATAAATATTGCATAGGCATTCTATCTATATGAGCTTTCTCGATTTTAATATTCGTATTATATGTATCTTCTGTAATAGAGCCAGTTCTTAAATTCCGCAGTTTCATTCTAACAAAAGCCGAACCTTTTCCTGGTTTTACATGCTGAAATTCCACAATTTGGTATAAATTTTTATCCATAATAATCGTCATACCATTTTTTATATCATTAATATTAATATTCATCTCATCACTCCTCACTTTTTGTAAATATTCCAAATCTCTTTTTCTTTCTTCTGGCCATTGCATGACTAGAAGTTTGATTAACTGCTACTTTATTTTCACATCTTCCATAAAGTGCCCGAACCATTGGATAATTTCTCACCACTGGCTTTTTTAATACATATTTTTTATGTCTCATAAATATATCCCCAAACTACTTAATTGTCTTACTTCTTTTCTTTTACTACTTGATGTTTACGACAATTTTTACAATACTTCTTCATTTCTAAACGATCAGGAGTATTTCTCTTGTTTTTACTAGTACATCTTAATTCTTCACCACATACAGTACATCTTAAAGTAACATAATTTCTATTTTCATTTTTAGCCATAAAAAGCACCTCCTTTTATAAACGCTAGTAGTATTATACCATTAAAACCTTAACTTGAAAAGAGAAAATCGTTGATACTTCTAGCAATTAACCGGTTTACCGGGCTTCGGTACTTACTATTACTATCTAAATTACTAGTATTAGGGCTAATAACAACTATCGAATATTTAGGATTATCATAAGGAGCATACATCAAAAAGGTATTACCAAGAACAAAAGATTCTAAATTACCATCTAAATCATTATCAATATAAGATTCACTAGTACCTGTTTTACCAGCTGCTGGAATACTAGTATTAATATACCAATAACCTGTACCATTTTTCATAACACTATGAAAACCTTCCTGAATTCTTTTCATATACTTATCTTCTAATTCCACATGATTTAATACTTTCTTGGTATGCTCTAAAAGAATTTTCTCATCTTTTATCACTCTATTCATTAAACTTAAAGAATACCTCGTCCCACTACTAGCTATCGTATTAATATATTGTAGTAACTCTACCGGCGTATACAAATCATATTGACCTATTGCTAAATTCATTAAAAGATCAGGAGCTATCGTTGTTCCTTTCAGTCCTGAACTTTCATTTGGTAGATCAATACCTGTAATAGCACCTAAACCAAACTCGGCAAAAGTATTTCTATAAAGATTAAAATGTTCCATACTTGCCTCTGCTTCCATATTATATGTATAATTATAACCCATAATTCCTAAAGCAATTATAAACTGATAATAATTAGAACTTAAGGCTAAAGCTTGAACATCATTTAATCTACCTAATCTTTTATAAGAACATTTAGCAGGCATACTTTTAAGTTTTACACACCCATCAGTAATACTTGTTCCAATATCAATAATACCATTTTTATAACCAACAGCCATAGAAGCACCTTTAACAGCACTACCAACCGTATAAGCATTTTTAATGACATTAATACTTACATCTTGAAAAGAACTATTAACCCCATTAGTAATTAAACGAATACCTGCTAGAGCTTTTATCGAACCAGTAGCAGGATCGCTTATTAAAGCATAAGACTCTTTATAAAATTCTGTATTCGCTGTTTTTTTAGCTTTTAACATTTCTTCTTTAATAATTTCTTCTACTTTTATCTGCATATTAATATCAATTTCTAGTACTAAATCCGCTCCTCTTTCTGCTTCTTTAACTAACTCTAAACTATTATTACTCCCTACTTTATATATAGCTTTCTTTCCTTTTAAATATTCTTCATAATATTCTTCTAAACCACTAATTCCTACTTTATCTGTTAAACTATATCCCTGATCTAATAAATAATCTTTTTCGGCTGGTAAAGAATTACTAATTTCCCCAAATATTGTTTTTAAAGTATCCCCATAATTATAAACTCTCTTCCATTCCATCTCCCCAAATACTCCCAAAAAATTTCTTTCTAATACACTTGCATATACTTCTTCACTAGCATTTTCTATCAAACATTTATTATCATAACTATACCCTTCATTCATCAAAAAATAAAAATAAGAACTATATTTTTCTAAAGTGCTCATACTATCAATCATATCATCTGTAATTCTATTCATTTTCCTTTCAGATAAATCTTGACTAGTAAGTTTCCTTTCACTATAAAGTTGATATTCTTCTTCCGTTATTAAACTATCAACTTTACTACTATTAATAATACTATAAAACTCTTTTAACCTATCTATATCATACATATACTCATAATTCGTTATTTTAACTAGTTCTTCAGCTACAAACAATTCATCTTTTAAAGTAACACCTGATGGTTTATGATAATAAATAGTATTAACACCTATATTATCTACCAAAATATTACCATTAACATCTAATATTCTTCCTCTAGGAGCCGAAGAGCCACTTACATAAACTTCATTAATAGCTCTAGCTTCATTTAAATAAAAATCTCTATTTTGATAAGCTAAACTATAAACCCGATATAGAAATATACCATAAATACTAGCAATAAACATAAGGATAACAATTATTCTTTTAGGCATTAATATCACCATTATTAGTATTTAAAAATTAGTTTTTTTCATACAATATATTAGGTGATAGTATGTATAATTTAATAAAAGCTTATATGGGAAGAATGACAATAAATGATGTAAATAATTTTGCTATAAGTAAAAACATTCACTTAAGTAGTGAAGAACTAAACTTTGTTTTTGACTTTATCTCTAAAAATTGGGAACAAATAATCAGAAATCCCAAACTATTAAATCTAGATCGTTTCCAAAATCGTTTTAGTCCTGAAAACTTTGCCAAAATAAAAAAATTATTTCTAGAATATAGCGCTCGCTATTCTTCATTCATTTAAAAATGATAAACCATCAACAGTTTATCATTTTTATTTTATGAAGCTAACCTGAATTATCAGGGTTCCTTGATAATTTGTTTTATCAGGAAAAAAAAACAAAAAGAAGCCCTAAAATAAAGACTTCATTGACAAAATCCCTGATAATATTATTCGACTGATAATTTAAATTATCAGTCGCGATAGATAATTTGTATTATCAGTCGAATAATATTATCAGTCGATTTTAAAAAGTTTGGCT
>CALVQM010000030.1 GCA_944358125.1 uncultured Bacilli bacterium | reverse complement strand
ATCATATTATTAAAAGTCAAATTGCTTTTAGTAGACTTAAAACTAAAGAGATTACAAAGGCAATATAATAAATTACTAAATAAATATAAAAAAGAATATTTTAGATTCTAAATTTACTTTTAAATTAGCAAAATTTCAAAAAATCGCCATACGACGATTATTTAACTTTGCTATTTTTAGTCACTATGTCTTGACAAAAATCATAACCATTGAAATTTTGTAAATTTTTATAGTTACCAAAATTAATAACTAAACAAACAAAAAGGCTGTTTATGAAACCCTAAACAGTCTTTTTTTACTTACATGTATAGCCTTGATCTTCTAAATAAGCTTTAGCTCCTTCATAGTTAGCAAATTCTTCTTCATAGGCAATATAATCTAATTGATCAGCGCTCATGTGATTAACATTATAGCTCATTGAAGCTGTAAAATGATTTCCATCAACATTTACATCTCCATCAACTACATCTTGTCCAAGTTCTGATACATAATCATCTAATTCTTCTTCAAAATCTTCTGTTAAATTAGATAAATAAGAATTCATATAGCTATAGCTATCATCTACTTCAATCATGACACCTTGATCCATAGTCACTAACTCTTCATCTGCATAAACAAAATGATATTGTTGAGTTGAAGTTACATAACTAGCACTCTCTTCCATAGTACATGTAAGTTCCACTTCATTTCCACAACCAGTTAAAAGTAGAATCATACCAAAACAACCCCCAATTAAACCTACACGTTTCATAACATACTCCTTCTATTGATTAGTATAGCATATTTTTTAATACGAT
The DNA here is from genome assembly GCA_944358125.1 of uncultured Bacilli bacterium. Classification (GTDB taxonomy): domain Bacteria; phylum Bacillota_I; class Bacilli_A; order RF39; family UBA660; genus Caccenecus. Next base: position 13,416 of record CALVQM010000030.1, on the reverse strand, counting down.
AAAAGTACTTATAATAATAATTTTTAAGTTCATACTAATACAGGTGAATTCTATGGATCAATTTAATCAAGATTTAATTAACTTTCTAAAAAATGGGACATGTATTTTTACTTGTATTAAAACAATTAAAGAAATATTATTAAATAATAATTTTCAAGAACTAACAGAAGAAGAAATTTGGAATTTAGAAAAAGGAAAATACTTTGTTATTCGTAATGATGCCACTATTATAGCGTTTTCTATTGGGAATAAAAGGAATAAATTTAAAATTATAAGTACTCATGGAGATACGCCATCATTTATAATTAAACCTACTTCAGAGTATTATGAGAATGGATATTTAAAGCTTAATATTGCTCCTTATGGGGGAATTCTTAATTACGGATTTATGGACCGACCTATGTCTATAGCGGGTAGAATTATCATTAAAAAACAAAATACTTATAAAAAAAAGATTATTGATTTAAAAGAAGCAGTTGCTATTATTCCTAGTATAGCTATTCATCAAAATGATGCGGCTAATTCTAATTTGGATTTAAATACAGAAATAGATTTAATGCCTATTGTATCTTTAAATAAAAAAGATACTTTGGAGGATTTAATTAGGAATTATAGTCAAGTAAAAGATAAATTATTTGAATATGATTTGTTTTTATACAACAAAGAAGAACCAACAATTATAAATAATACATTTTTAGCTAGTCCTAGAATTGATAATCTATCCTGTACTTATGCGGGACTTACTTCTTTTTTAAAAAGTAAAAGTGAAGATATCAATGTCTTTGTTGTTTTTAATAGTGAAGAAATAGGATCGAATACTTTAGAAGGAGCTGATTCTAACTTTTTAATTGATACTCTAAAAAAGATATGTGCAAATCTAGAATTAGATTTAACAACAACTTTAAATCAATCTATTATACTGAATGCTGATAATACTCATGCAAGGCACCCTAATCATGAGGAATTATCTGATTATACTAACACTCCTCCTTTAAATAGTGGAATTATGATTATGAAAGAGACTAGTAGTAGTACTAATAGTGTATCAGCTTCTATCTTTAAACATATCGTTGAGAGCGAAAATATCCAATATTCTTATTATACTTCGAGAAATGATTATGCTACTGGTTCTACTTTAGCTGGGGTGAGTCTAAAACACTTAAGTATTAATTCATTAGATATTGGTTTAGTTATGTTAGCTATGCACTCTAGTTATGAAGTAATAGGAATTAAAGATACTTATTTATTATATAAAGCATTAAAAAGATTTTATGAAATAAAATATAATATAGATAAAAACAATATTAACTTCTTATAAATATGATATAATTATTTTATCTTAAGGAGCTACTTATGAATATTATAGATTATATTAAAAAGAATAAAGATAAAACTTTTAATGAATTACCTTTTAATGAAATAGATAATTTAATCTATGCTCTTTTACCATATATTGATTTTACAAATATTGTTCCAGCTTTTAAAAGTAAAAAAGTAACTTTAAAAGAGGTTGCTTTAAAATTAAGAGGAAAAAAGAAAGACTTTAGAGGAATGTTTATTGGTAATACTTTTAAAATGTTAGAAATTATGAAGGATAGTAGAAGATATCAAGATACACTTCTTTATAATTACATGAAAGTAGTAAATAGTGATATGCAGTTTGGAGCAATAACAATGAAGTTACCGGATTATAGTATTTATGTTGCTTTTGCTGGTACTGATACTTCTATTATTGGGTGGGAAGAAGATTTTAAAATGACTTATCTTTATCCGGGAGCTAGTCAAAAATATGCCTCTATTTATTTAAATAAAGCAATTGGATTGTTAGATAAAAAAGTAAGAGTTGGAGGTCATTCTAAAGGTGGTAATTTAGCTATATGTGCGGTTATGAATTCTCACTTTTGGATTCGAAAAAAAGTTAAAAAAATTAATAATTTTGATGGTCCAGGGTTCTTAAAAAAAGAAATAGAGTCTAAAGTTTATCAAAAAATTGAACCTAGAATTAAAATGTATGTTCCTAAAGAAAGTATTATTGGCATGCTTTTTTATAATACTTTAGATTATGTTGTCATAAAATCAAAAGGATTAAGTATATTACAACATGATGCTTTTAATTGGCAATGTAAAAATACAGAATTTATAAGAGATAGTCAAAGTAAAAGAAGTAAAGCCCTCCAACAAAAGTTAACAAAAAAACTAGAAGAATTATCGTTAGATGAAAGAACACTTCTAGTTAACAACTTATTTAATATATTTAAAAATAATAATATTAAAGATACTAAAGAGATTAAAGTAAAAGAAATTTTTAAGTTAATAAAAGAATTTAAAAAACTAGATAAAGAAACTCAAAATCTGTTAACAGAATTGTTAATTATTATATTTGTTAAATAATATAATTTCTAATTTTCAATTTCGTCTTATTTTAATTTCATCATCACTTTCTAGATAGCCAATAAGCATCGTGGAATCTACATGATGTTTTTTTATATTATCTTTAATTTTATCTTCATCATAATTTGCGTAACAATATTTGCAATAATGACTACAAGTATTATATGTACCTATATCAACCATTTTAGCACAGCCACAATATTTATTATTACGACTAGACCACTTGGGATAATTTTTACCAGTTATTTTTTTAGCTAATTCTTTTGATACACAATCATCTACTAAAAAGCCATATTCTTCTAAAGTATTATATTCACTACAGGTTTGGACAGTCATTTCATGAGTACTTGCTATTTCACTAAAGGCTAAACCTAATCTTTTAAAATCATCAGATGTAAAATTTTTAATATGCAAAATATTCATATTCTTACGTACATTTTTATAATCATCAATAAAAGATATAATAATATGGGTTATATAACCATCTAATTCTTTACATAGTTTTTCAAATGCTCTTATGTGATAATCTAGGGTATACTTCTCATTTAAAAATATGGGATCATATCTGACATAAACTTTTTCTTTACCAAGTAAATTAGATATTTTTTTGATATCTAGAATTACTTGTTTTTTATCTACCACATTGGGTTCAATATCTTTTTTATATGGTGTTAAAGTTATTTGAAATAAAATGGGTTTCTTTATTTCTTTTAAATACGGAAGTATAGGGTGTGGATTTTTGGTACAAAAAACAATCATGTCTACATCATCAAAATAAATGCGATTAACAAGTTTAGGATAAATGGGATTTCTTACATCAACAAATCTTTCTTTGTAACGATTAATAAACCAGGGTGTATAAAAAGCTACTATATCTGTTCTACCACTAATATTTAAAATCATATACATCACAGTTTATATTATAGCAAGAAAAAAGAGAACTTTTAAGTCCTCTTAATTAGTTTGTTTTCTGTTAATGTAGATTACTGTACCAATAATAGCAGCAATACTAACTACGCCAACACCAATATAAGTAACTAAACTATCAAATGTTTGAGGTACTTCTGGAGTTTCAGGAGTAGTCGGAGTTTCTTCGCTAGCAAGAGAGTCTACATATGTTAAAGCATAAGTTGAGAATTTATCAGTTTCAAAGGTTAATGATTTACCATCTTCTGATAAGGTTGTCTCTAATAATTCTGCTTTTCCGGCATGAACTCTAACAACATAATATGTTCTTGTAAACCCTTCTGCTACTTCTTGTAATTCTGTTGGAAGAACAATTGTTAAAGCAATAGGATTAGATAAAGTAGTAAGTCTATCAATTTCTACTCCATCTGCTTTTAATAATACACTTATATCATAGTAGCCAACAATTTTAGCATCTTCGGCTTTTTTAGCAAGAGTATCTGTTATAAGAGTAACTTCTTCTTTAGAAGGTTCTTTTGTAGTTGTAATTTCTACAGAACTAGTTACATTTTGACCATTGTTTAAAGCTTCATTAACTTTTTCGTTATTTTCGATAGATTCACCTAAAACAGCATCTACGCCTTCAGTATCAACAATACCAAAAATTGGTTCATCTACTTCTTCTGATGGATCTACAGTAGGAATTTCTGGAGTAGTAATGTAATTTACTTTAACATTACTAAATTTAGTATCAAACATACTTTCAAGTTCAGAATCAGTAACGCTAGGTGCTACAGCAGTATTAATAACAACTGGAGCCTTCTTAACACTTTCACCTAAACCTGCTGCTATTTTATCAGTAAATTTAGAATAGAAAGTATCATATTCAGATATTCCATCTAAACTAGCAAATTGAAATCCAGCATAAATATTGTTATATTTAACACCTTCACCAATATTAAATTCTAACTTATTTACTTGTCCATACGAAATATTACCAAGATTTTGCCAAGCATCAGCTTTTGAATTAGTAAGACTTCCATAATAAGAACCAGCATAAATATCACCAATAGTAGACGTACCATCTATATTTACTTCCATACTATCAACCATTGTCCTAAAACCAATATCAACTTGATCAACATCAGAATTAGTAATATTTACAATAAATTCTCCTACTTTTCCATTTGTACCTGCTGATATAGAATGATGACCTACTGGTTTATTACTCTTGTTATCGTTAACGTCAATGCTACCAATAGATGCATCAATAAATGTTACTGTAGCTTTTTTAGCATAAGTATAAGATGATGTTATATATAATCTATAAGTAATAGATGTATCTTTTACGGTAATATCAACATTATCTGCATAATAATAACTTTCTATTTTATCATAATAATTTTCAGATAAAGCAGTATTTGTAATCTGATTGGCTCCTGTTACACCTGATACTTCACTTACACTACCGCCATTAATTTCTACGTTAATATCTCCAACATGAATAGTCTCATATTTATCGTAACTTCCTTCGGTGTCAACAACATTGCCACCAACAATTATCCAAACTTTGCCACTATTCATGGTAATTGATGTAGATGCGATATCAATACCACTTACACTTGAATCATCATTATATGGATTATAGTATCCTCCTATTACTAACGTCCATTTTGTAAGCTTTTGTTCTCCTCCTTCCCAAGTAGCATATGTACTACCATCTTCTTTTTCTTCAATAACAATCGGCGTTCCATTAGCAACAAATAAATCATATTTGGCATTATATTCTGGTGTTTTCGCTTTAGTTATTGTTTCGGCATTTACTAACATTGGTAGGAACATGAAAGCAAATGCCACTAAACCTATGAGATATTTCTTCAATATCCTCAATCCTCCTTCTATAATACAAATTTATCATATTTTGAAGCATAAATCAAGTACTTGAAATAAAATAGTTATAAATTGACACTTATTTTATAAATCATAATTTTTGATAGTGCTAACAAATTGAAAGCCAAATATTTTATCATAAAATATTTTTCTTTTTCTTAATAAAATAATAGCATTTACTAAATAAAATAATATAATAAATAAGAAAGCTAAAGCATATAAAATAAAAGTATAATTTTCTAAATTAAAATAATCTTTTATAATACTTACTCCTAATATAATACCGATTGGTAATAAATAATAGTAAAGATAGATAAATAGATAACGGAATAAATTAAAAAGGAAATCTAAATGTTTATATTTCATTTTAACATTTAAAAACTTCATTCCTATAGTAGCATTTTTATTAATAAAAGGAAAAAGTAAGTAGTAGAAAGAAAAAGTAATGAGCCAAACTGTTGTATCTTGAATAAAAATAGATAGTATAATAGTAAATAGTAAATATAAGAATAAATCTAGAAAAAAAACGGTTATTCTTCTAAAGCCTGAAACATTCTCCCCCATTTTCCTCGATTCTTCATCAATTTTATCTCTGGTAGGCAAATAATTGTCTAACCAACCCATGATTAAAAAGCCTATAACTCCTCCTAAAGTATTTTGGATTAAATCATCAATATCACATAAACGATATGGATTAGGATAAATAAAATATAGTCCAGTTAGTTGGGTTAATTCAAAAAATAAACTTAATAAACAAGAGTAAAGAAGGGTTTTCTTAAAGCTACATTTAAAATAATATCTTAAATACATACCAAATGGTATGAACATTACAATATTAAATAGTACTACATAGAAACTTGGGTCAATTATAGTTTTCATATAAGTAGATGGATCGGACCAAATAAAGGGTGTTTCATGAATAAAATCACTAATAAATTTAAATGGTATATAATTTATATATGGACCTGTATTTTTGAGGGCTTCTTCAAAGGTTGGTAAAGGAAGAATTACTAAAAAATAAGTCGTAATTAAATATAAAATGAAAGTATAAATAATAAATACTCTTAAAAAATGAATAGATCCATATTTATGATAATTATATAAAATAAAGGGAATGGTAAAAAGAAAGGCAATAAAAGGAAAGGCAATGAAAGCTGTTGTAATAGACTCTAAATAACTCATAATAAAAAGTCGAGTAGACGAACTCGACTACACCTCTCTTTCTTTTATCTATCGTGAGAGGAAGTCTATCGCCCCTCACAGAACCGTACGTGCAGTACTACCGCATACGGCTCTTCATATAGTCTTTTATACTCCAATCCATATATTTTTATAAATCTTTGGTTTGGCTATCGGAATTCTCTCTAATATTATCAAGTATTTCTTATATTTAATTCCCCGTTGTCCTCTTCTGTTTAATGCTTTATATAATGCGTATTTAACATGATAATATAGTTTATATAATTCTTTCATCATTCCGTTTATTCCATAATAAGCATACATTCCTATTAATTTCTTATTTAGTATAGTTATTAATTCAGTTAATATTTTATGTTTGTTATCGTTGCACCATTTAGTAATCGCACAATTCTTAATTTTCCGTTTCTTCTTTGACATTTTATGTCCAACTCTGTATTTCCTTGTTCTGGTTTCATTATTATAATGAGTAAAACCTAGGAAATCGAATGTCTCTTTTGTTCCTTTAAATCTTCCAAATGGTAATATTCTTGTTTTCTCTTGTTCTATTTCTAGTCCAAATTTTGCAAGTCTTTTAATTAGCAGTTCATATACCATTTTCGCTTCGTTTTCATACTGAAACATTATTATAAAGTCGTCTGCATATCTTACTAAATATACTTCTCCCTTAAGTTTAGTTTTAACCGCTTTCTCAAACCATAAATCTAATACATAATGCAAGTATACATTTGCAAGTACTGGAGATATTAATCCTCCTTGTGGTGTTCCTTTATCTGTTTCATAATATTTCATATCTTCCATATATCCACTGATTAGAAAACGCTTAATATATCTAAGAAAGTTCTTATCTTCTATTGTTTCTCCTAGAAACTTCATAAGCCAATCATGATTTACATTATCAAAGAAACCTTTAATATCACAATCAAGTATATAATTTACTTTCTTTGTCATAATTGTTTGATTGATTTCTCTTATCGCTTGATGACAATTTCTGTTCACTCTAAAACCATAAGAACAATCTAGAAATATATTTTCATATATTTCGTTTAGTATATCTGCCATACATCCTTGTACCAGTTTATCTTCATATGCTGGTATTCCAAGTGGCCTTAACTTACCATTCGCCTTCGGTATGTATGTTCTTCTTACTGGTAACGGTTTATAGCTAAACTTCTTCATTCTTTCAAGCAAGTCGTCTATTCTTTCTTCAAGTCCTACTGAATATTCTTCTTTAGTCACCCTATCTATTCCGCTTGCTTTGTTTCGCTTTTGTTTCTCATGTTGTTTTATTAACGTTTCTTTATTTACTAAATGAATTAAAGTCTGTAGTTTATAGCCTTGTTGCAATTGGTATTTTATATCTTTTCGTTCATTTGCCACTTATATCTTCCTCTCTAGTATAGTAAGTGTTTCCCTAAAGAAACGACTATATGCTAGCTCCTTCGCTCCAGAGTCATTACTTCCTTCCTCGCTACTACGAACTAGTCCGACTACTTATAATCCTTTTGAGTATCTAAAGTTACAAACCTCTTGTATACTCATTACCCTTAACAATCAGTATATGAAACCTTTTGTAATAGGAAATTATAAGTCCTCCCAGGTATACTTAATATAACTATGTGATACTCGCCATGTCCTTTGACCCCGGTGGATTCCGTTTAATATCTTGCCTTTTACGATATTCCCGATATTGCATACTACTTTGAGGACAGTATCTGCATCCACTATGTTTATATTTTAACGAGGCTCTATAACTTCACGCTTTCGCATTACGGCTCGATTCCTTGCTCACCCTTTGCTTAAACCTAATCTCACGACTTCGGCTCCAGGGAGTCTTGCTACTGGCTCTTGGCTAGAGATTACCAGGTTGGCTTCCCACCAACTATATATTAAGTACCGAACTGGCGCACCCTCTTTATTATTATAACATAGATTTTTTAGTTTATTTCTTACGATTTAGTAATATTAAAATAATGCTATAAACTTGGGAATAAAAATAATTAAGCCAATTATTGCAGAAGCTATAGCAAATACTAATACAGCTCCGGCGGATATATCTTTGGCTAGTTTAGCTTGAGGACTTTTCTCTAAACTAATCATATCAACTGTTGTTTCTATGGCTGTATTAAATAGTTCACCGGCAATAACGATAGCAAATAAAATAACACAGGTAATCCATTCTCTTACATTTATTTTTAATATAATACCAAAAATAATTACGAGGCACATGACAAAAACATGAATTTTCATATTACGTTCTGATTTAAAAGATGACCATATTCCTATACCAGCATATTTAAAACTATGACCTAAATTTTTAATTTCCTTTTTGTACTTCATTTTTTCTTTTCCTTCCCAATTTTTTCATTAATTTTATAAATATAATTAAATAAGCTAAACTAATTAAATAACCACCAATAATATCGCTAAAATGATGAACTCCTAAATAAATTCTACTAAAGCCAATTAATAATATTAATAAAGTAAGAATTATAATTAAGACCTTTTTTAAAAGAGAGGGCTTCATTTTCTTATTAAGTAAATAAATTATAAACCCATAGAAAGCTAAAGAAGCCATGGCATGACCTGATGGATAGCTAAAGCCTTTTTCTTCTATTAATGATATAATATCTGGTCTGGGAATAATAAAAATATTTTTTAATAATAAATTTAGTAAGTATATCAAAAAGCCATTAAGTCCCAGACTAATACCGATAAATCTATCTTTAAATAAGATAAGACTTATAAATGTTATAATAAGTAATATACTGGCACTTCCCATATAGGTAAGAGTTTTTAATATATTTGTTAGAAAATTATTTAAGATAGTAGTATGTAGGATATTAAATATGCTATAATCTAAATCTAATAAATTGCCATTTACTACTAACATCGACCATATAATAAATGAAATTATTAATATACCACATATTATCCAGTTTTTATCTATTTTTATTTTTTTCATTATAATCACAAATTTATTGTATCAAAAAAGAAGATTTAAGTAAACCTTCTTTAAGCAATTTCCACTAATTCATATTCTCTATTACCTAAACCAATACTTTCAGCATATGGTAAAATATGACGACCATTTTGTCTTTCAACCCGTTCAATAAAATGATCACGTCCTGGATCAGTAGATTTCCATATTTTATCAATACAGGCTTGATCTACGGCAACTGGATCTAAACTAGCTAAAATACCAATGTCTTTCATACAAGGATCTTCAGGATTAGAATCACAGTCACAATCAACAGACAAATTATTCATAACATCAATATATAAAATATGGCCATTCATATAATCACTTACAGCTTTAGCCGCTTCCGCCATAGATTCTAGAAAAGCATTTTGTTCAGGTAATTTATTCCATAACTCATTCGGATTTCTTGTAGCTCCGGCAGTATGAATATAGGCTTTACCATTACTGGAAGCTATACCAATTGATTGATTTTTAATTACGCCACCAAAGCCGCCCATAGCATGGCCTTTAAAGTGAGCTAAATTAATAATATAATCATAATTCGCTATAGTTTTACCTACGATATCAACATCTAGATGTTTACCATTAGCAGGTATTTCTATTTCACCATCTTTGTCCATTAAATCGACAGTAGCAATAGCATCAAAGCCATGATCATGGATTGTTTGTAAATGAGCTTCTGTAGTATTTCTTTTACCGGCATAAGCTGTATTGCACTCCAAAATATTAGCATTTAATTTGTTAACTAAAGTTTTAATTAGTTCTGGTTTTAAATAATTATGACCTCCAGCTTCACCAGTAGAAATTTTAATTCCTACTTTTCCTGTTGCTTCTACACCTAATGCTTCATAAATCTTAACTAAAGATTCTGGGGTAATTTCTTTCGTAAAATATACTTTTCTTTTTTCCATTTTCATCTCTCCTACTCTATTATTTTATCACATTTTATTTTCTTTATATAGCTTTATTTTATATTCTAATTTTTCATAAGCTTTCTCCATATCCTCTATTTTGTTTTTTAAAGATATTCTTTCTCGTTCCAAAAGATTAATACGTAAATCTTGGGTTTTTACTCCTTCGTTATATAATTTTATATATTCTTTTAAAACAGAAATAGATAAGCCAGCACTACGCATACATTTAATAAATTCAATACGTTTTAAATCTTCTGCAGTGTATTCTCTAATACCACTTTTATTTTTCTTAACTGGATTAATTAAACCTTCTTTTTCATAATATCTTAATGTATCTTTACTTAAAGAAAAATTATTTGCTACTTCCTGGATAGTTATTTTAATCACCTCGATTTATGTTTATCATACTACTTGTAGTATACTCCAAGTCAAGTATTTTTTGAAAAAAAAATAGAGAATAACAAAGTTATTCTCACAAAGGCTTATTAAGCTCTTCTTTTAAGATAGATTACAGCACCAGCGATAGCAGCAACGCTAACTAGGCCAATACCAGCATAAATTCCTAAAGCATCGAATGTTTGAGGAACTTCTGGTACATCTTCACTTGGAGTAGTTGTATCTTCAGTTGGAGTATCAATTGCATCGTCTAATTCTTCACCTACTACAAAGTTTCCATTTTCATCTTGGCTAAAAATAATTTCATCTTTGGTATATTCATCAAGATTTTCTTCACTACTATAAGTTCCACCACTTATAAATGGTTCAGCATATGTAGCAACTACACTTGCTTTATCTATAGCAGAAGTAAATGTTCCGTTAGTTACTTCCATAGAAGTTACAAAACTTTTTTCAGCAGTTGGTTCACCATCTGCAGTATAAGCTATACCTTCAAATAAAGCATTACCATTTTTACTAGTTAAATTACCACCATTTATTTCTAAAGTAATACCAGCTGTATAAGAACCATTACTTGATATACTTATGGCAGCACCAGAATCATCTGTACCATCTTCACGAGCAATTACTTGTTCACGATATTCTCCGGTAGCAATAATTGTTCCGCCATTAACTGTTACGTCACCTTCTTTAACAGCAACAGCAGTTTCACCAGTTAAGGTAGGTCCAGTACCATCTTCTTTACCAATTACTAGTATTCCTGTTTGAGTATGATGAATAGCTACAGCATCTCCTCCAACTAATCCAGAAGCTTCTGCATCGTCTTTAGCAGTAATGCTTCCTCCATATAAATAGATTTCTGTATTTTCGGTTCCTTCTGTAGCTGATTGTAAAATACCAGCATTTACAGCAGAAATACTACCACCATTCATAGTAAGAACAGTCATATCTTTTTCACCATTACCATAAAGTCTAACACCATTATAGCCAGTAATTTTTCCACCATTAATTTCTACAGTGTTACCAGCAGCATTATTGCTTCCTAAATTGATAGCAGCAGAATTATCTGAACTTATTGGAGCAATAATTTCTCCACCATTTACAACCAATGAAGCTTCACCAGCAACGTTGTTACCCCAAAGCATAATAGTTCTAGTAGCATTTGTTCCAGTTGATTTAATAACACCACCTTCAACTATAACTTTAGCTGCTCCGCCATCAGTTACAGGGTTAATTTGGATAGTTCTATCAGCACTAGTTAAAGTAACTTTATCAAAAGTTAATTCACCAGCAGTTACTAGAATACCTCTATCTGCATTTTCAATAGTACCAGCTTCATCTGTACTATCAGTTAAGGTAAATTCGGTGTCTTTAGCATTGAAATCAAATACATATTTTACACCTTCACCTGTAATATTATGACCATTTAAATCAATAGTCACACTTTTGTTAACACTAATCATTGTGTTAACTGTTAAATCTTCATTTAACTTAATTGTATCTCCTGAAGCTACTTCTTCTGATGCAATTGCTGCGGCAATATCAGTAAAGTCACAATCACTAGCACAAACGGTTTTAGTTGTGGCAGCACTTGCTACAGCAGGAAAACACAATACACTAATTAATCCAGCCAAGATTAGATTTCTTTTCTTTCCCATTTTCTTTTCTCCTTCCTATGATAAAATCATATTATACCCTTTTCTTAAATTCAACAGCAAAACTTCACAAATATTTTATTTTATTGGACATCAAATTTTACTTTATTAAAAAATTACCCTTTTAAGAGTAATTTTTTATATTTCTTGTTTTGATTTCATCAATAATTAAATTAATAAATTCATCTATATTAAGGGTAGTTGTTTCTTCACTTCCACACTTACGGAAACTTATGGTATTATTTTCTACTTCTTTATTACCAATAATAACAGCATAATTTTTCTTCTTTAAAACACTTTCACGCATCTTATAGCCTAATTTTTCATCACGATCATCTAGTTCTACTCTAACATTTTCTTCCTTTAATTTATCAAATAGCTTTTTAGCATAATCTAGGTGATATTCATTATTTACCGGAATAATATTAACTTGTACGGGTGAAAGCCATAATGGAAGTAAGCCTTTTCTTTCTTCTAGGTAATAAGCAATGAAACGATCTAGACTACCAAATATAGCTCGGTGTAAAACGACTGGTGTTTTTTTGCTTCCATCTTTATCAACATAAGTTAAATCAAAACGCATAGGTAGGCAGAAGTCTAATTGGCAAGTAGATAGAGTATATTCATTTCCTACAGCAGGACGAACTTGAACATCTAGTTTTGGTCCGTAGAAAGCTGCTTCCCCTATTTTTTCAGTATAAGGAATACCAATATGGTCTAATACTTTTCTTAAAGTATTTTCAGCATGGTTCCACATTTCATCATCATTATAATATTTTACTAAATCTTTAGGATCTCTTAAAGATAATTCAAAACGATAGTCTTTAATACCTAGTTCTTTATAAACTTCTAAAATAAGATTTACTACTATTGTAAATTCTGATTCTATTTGTTCGGGAGTTACAAAAAGGTGAGCATCATTTTGGCAGAAAGTTCTCGCTCTTTCAATGCCTTTTAAAGCTCCACTTGCTTCATAACGACAATCTCTGGCTATTTCGCCAATACGAATAGGTAAGTCCCGATAAGAATGAATACTGTTTGCATAAATCATCATGTGATGAGGACAATTCATTGGTCTTAAAAC
>CALVQM010000029.1 GCA_944358125.1 uncultured Bacilli bacterium | reverse complement strand
TATAATTATCAACCCAGTCCTTGATTCTTCTTTGTGGTAATTTAGGATGAAGTATATTAACATCAAATCCAGCACGAGAAAATATCTCACGAGCAGAGAGTTCTGGAAACTTGAATCTCATCATAATAACCCATAATTTAAAAAGTGGATCGTATTCAATTTCTCGTTTGTATTTTACTTTTCTAACAAAAATATTTTGTTCAAGTATTTTTATTTCATTGTCTGTATATAGGCGAACTTTCATTAATCTATATCCCTACCATTATCATAGTTTTTAATCTCATATTCTAAATCATCATTAAAAGTATCGCTTCTTAAAATATTATCTGCAATTTCTCTAATATCTTCAAACTCTAAATTCACTTTTAATGATTTAGCATTTTCACAAACAATTCTTTCAACTTGAGTAAGTAAATTTCCCCAGTAAAATACCATATCAAAATCCTTATCGCCATCACTTTGTTCACTAATAAATAAGTCAGCCACATTTTCATTGTCTTTTATGCACTCAATAATATCATCTAAATTATCTAATATATACTTTTGTGATTCTCCATCAAAATCATTTAAATATCCATTTAATGAAACAGAATAATTAAATTCACTTGTTTGATCCATACCATAATTAATAATATCATTTGCAATTAATTTATTTATTGATAATTTCATTTTCATAACCTCCTTGTAACATATCAATATAACCAATTTCTAATAACTGTATTATCATTTTAGTAACAGATACATTATAGAAATTAGCCATTAATTTTATACGATCATATAATTCTATCGGTAATTTTAAATTAAATCTTCTCATATATTCCTCCTTTGTAATAGGATGAAAAGCCCCTTAATATTGGCATAATATAAAAAGCAGGATAAGATAAATGCACACTCACATAAACTTATTCCTTATTTCATAAGGGTTTATGTAGGTGCATTTCTTATTTTGCACTTGCAAAATTCATCCTACTTTATAGGTTGATTAAAAGGATAAAATCTCTTAATCATATATATTAAGGGGCTTTTATAGTAGGGCTTTTCATCCTAAATATTTATTTTTCCAAGTTTTTATAGGATGGTAATTAATATGTCGGTCTTAACGGTAAATCTGGTTGATCAAAACTAGGGGTAGAATCTATTTCATAAGTAAAATCAATTAAACTCATACCATCAACAACTTCATTATTTAATGAAACTTGATAATGTAAATGATCCCCAGTCGAGTAACCAGTAGTTCCAACACTTGCAATTACTTGTCCTTTTGTTACAGTATCACCAACAGCAACTTGAGAACTGTTAGGATATAAATGTCCATACAAGACTGTGTAAGTCAATTCATTTACTTCACAATTTATTTTAATTATATTTCCACCTTGAGTATCGCTCGTATCTATGGTATTAGTTGAATATGGAAAATCAACTGTTTCAACAGTACCATCACATACGGAATAAACTGGTGTCCGAGCCGAATTTGCTAAATCCCATGCCGAATGAACATCAGATTCACCATACACAATTCTTTCTTCTTTGAAAAAACTAGTTATAGTAGAACTAGCAAAATCAATGGGTGGAGCAAATGGCTTGGCTTGTTCTTCATCTATTTGTCCACTATCAACGATATTATCTTCTTTACATACTTCTAAAACTTTATATTTTTGAATTTCACATACTTGGCTAATTGGTAGTTGTCTTTTTAGTTCACTATCTAAATTATCCGTATATATTTCACTAAAAGTCAAAGAGTTATCGGCTAAATAAAAGTATAATATTCTTTCTAAAGATACATAACCATTTTTGGATTTTATGTTTTCGTTTAAGACTTTTTTATATTCTTCTGCATAACCACTATTATTTTCTATATAGCCATCTGTTATATTTGCACCGAAGAAGTCTAATATCATTAAGACTGGTATTAAAATAATAAAACCAATAAGAAACAAACCACCAGTTGATCCTAAAAGTATGGATATTATTTTTTTCTTCATTAAATATCCATTTCTTTATCTTTTTCTAAAGTCTTTGAATATTGATTAAGTTCTACTAATAAGTTAGTGGCTTCCTTATACAAATCATTTATATCATGATTACTTAAATCACTTTCACTAGTAAAATAATGAATATCATTGCAAAGAGCATCAATTATATCATAAGCACCAGATACAGTTTGTAAATGCTTTTTGGTATCTTCAAAAGCAATTTCTTCATTGTCATAAGAATCTTGAAACTCATACGGATCAAAATCTTTAGCATACTGAACTATTCTTGTTACTAATTTATCTAAATAAATATCATTATTATTTTGTGGTATATCAATAATATTTTTTTCAAGCAAAGCATCTTCTAACTCGATGAACTCTACATTTGTTTTATCTAAATCAATAACACCATATTTCCATTTACCATCTTCAAATAAGTACAAATAATCCATAGAGTTTTTTACCAGTTCTTCTTTTGTGCGATTTATTTCATAATGTAGTTCTTCACCACGATCACGATGATATGCAACAGTTACATCATCTTGTCTATTATCAAAATTATGTTCTTTAGTAGTGTCTGGAAAAACATACTTTCCTAAAACAGATATATCCCCTAAAGACATTAATAATTTTACTTTAGTTGGATCTTGATAATCATTATATAGAATATAACCATTGTATTCCAAATTTCCATTAGCATGACAATAAATAGATTTATATGTATTATCTTTTTGCTTCATAGCAATAGTTGACCTTATACTCAAATTAACACCTCCTAATTTTCACCCATCATTGTTCGTTCTAACTCGGTAGCACGAATCCATACTCGAAGTCTATTTTTATTATCTATATTTAGTAAAAATTCGCCTCGTTTAGCCGATAATAAAAAAGCCTTTTGAGTATCAGTCAAAGGGTTATTTTTAAATAATTCTAAATAAGCAATTAAGTCATCTTCTTTAAGCATACCTATCATAGTGTACTGACAATTATTAAAAATTGCAGTGGCATGCCTTAATACATTAGCATTACCTACAAAGTCTTTTACACTTTGAGTGCTAACAATTAAATTAGTTGAATACTTCCTAACTCTACGAGCAAGTTGCCCAAAGTTTTTTAATACCTCGCTATTTTTCTCATCGATAAATAAATGAAACTCATCTACAATAATACTTATATGTTTTTTTCTAGTATTTGATTTTTCATTTTGAATTTTATTAGCAACAATACTATTATTTAAATAAGTTAGTAGATTTAAAACTTGGGTATTAATTAATCTTTGATTACCACTATATAGAAGTTCTTGTAAGTTAAAAGCGATTAAATCATTAGATAAATCAATATTTGTATGCCCATCAAAAAGGAAAGAATCTGTACCAGTTAAAAATCTGGAAACTAGTATCTCTAATTGATCGATGATTTTCTTTTTTTCATTACTTTCCAAATCTTTTTTATAAATAGGTAAATACTCATATAACTCACTAAATATTGGATAATCACTAGGCTTTAAACTTTGTAAAGTATTAATAGAAGTATTTTTAAATATACCTTTTTTGTTATATAAAGATTCTACTACTGCAAGTAACATAACTAGTTCTTTTTCCGTAATATCTTCAAAAGCAGTTTTAAAGAAAGCCTCTAAAAAGCCTAAATGTTTGGCTAAAGGACAATCTGTTTCTTTTGTTTCTTTATCTTCATCATCGCTAGGTATATACCTTATTTGTAGGGGATTAATAATACCACCCTTTTTAGAGTAGAGATCTATATATTCGCCCCCATTAGATAACACCAAATTTTTATATTCATTTTCAGCATCCCAGATAAATATTTTAGTACCACGAGCATACTCATTAATAATTATCTTTTTCATAGTAAAACTCTTACCACCACCAGTAGAAGATACGATGGCTATATTATATGATGTCCTATGATTATTTAAAGTAAAAGGATCAAAGAATATCGGTAGCGAAGTATGTAAATCAACTCCTAGCATATATCCTTTAGAATCATTAAAATAAGTTTTTGTAAAAGGAAAACCCGCACTTAAAGTAAGTGTAGGCAAATAAATTGAATAATCATTTAAAGAAGTAGAAGTAATATCAAAATTTTGCCAGCACTCCATTTGTCTTAATTTTGGAATATCTAATTTTATTTGGTATCTATCTACTAATCTTTTTAAATCTCTAAATGTATTTTCTCGTTCTTTTCTAGTACCAGTTATTACTAGAGTAAGTGATACTTCTTTTATTTTCTCATCACCATTTTTAATTTCTAACATTAATTGTTGGAAGTTTTCCTTTTGAGTATCTAGTTCAGTAGCATCACTTAATTTTCTAGTAGTATTTCTATCTGATAATAAAAATTGATATTGTGAATTAACCCAACGGATTAACTCATCTTGACTAATAGCATCTTTAATACTAATACAAGACCTAACATTTGGAACATTAAAAATTTCTTCAAAAAACAATTCATCAACAAATGGGGGAATATTTTTAATAGTTACCATTTGTATATCATTATCATCAAACTTTAACATATTAGTTTTTTCTTGCAAATTTAATGGGGATATTAAAGATGGTAGATCACTCCACACGAGATCATCTAGTGCTTTTGGATTCATATATAAATTAGTTAAGAATTTATATATTTCTAATCTGTTATCAATTACTTCCATATTTAGTTTAGGAGTAATATTAGAAATAATATCTTCAATTTCATCTAGTTGCTTTTCTAATATGTTTAAGTCTTTAGCAATAACCACTAAATAATAGACACTCGAAACTGTATAATAGTTTTCTTCAAGTTCTTCAATTAGTCTTTTGCTTTCATCTAAAAGTTTATGCTTTTGAGCATCTTCTTTAAAATATTCGATTAACTCATCTAAATTAATCTTATTATTATTTAAATTAATTTTCTGATCTAGTTTATAGCATTTTAAGGTAAGCCCTTTTATTTGATATAAACTCTTTAGAGAATAGAAGAAATTTTGTTTTTCATTTCTGCTGGCTAGAGATAAGTCTATTGCTTTAACTTCAATTAAAGATGCTACTTCACCAGTTTTTAATTCAATTAAACCATCATCAGCAACTGCTTTAACATTAGAAAAAACTTGCGAATTTTTAACTCGCTTTTTAAGTCGTTTTTTAAGTATAAACTTTGGCTTTTGTTTTTCTAGTTTATGTTTTTCTTTTTCTATAACTTTTTCTTTATTCGTTTTAATACTATCACCATCACTTTCTATTGTTTTATATATTTACTTATTGTTTTGATTTTACTTTCTTTTATTTCTTCGTTAAAAAAGTAATATTCTTTTGTTTTAAATAAGTATTCTATAAGAAGAATCATAATTTTATACATACGATTCTTTTTTGATAAATTTATAGGTATTAATAGAAATGCACAAATGGATAAGAATATTAATGCTTGTATTTTTAAATTCGTAAATGCAAACATTATTAAGAAAATTACTAGCATAGGAAGTCCTATATATAAATCAGTCATTTCTATATATTTACCTAATGTTTTTTTAATACTTTTAATTGTTATATACATAACTTATCACTCCCTTGACCTATATCTTCGGCGATACATACTTCTTTGTGGCATAATAGAACTTACTGCTTCACCCATATTTTCTCGACCATGAGAACGAAGATTTTTACCTATATTAGATGGAGTTGCATTTTTAACTTTACCACCAAATTTTTCAATGGTACTTCCAATACCACTCTTGATAGGGTTAGATGAAGTTCCACCACCACTGACTTTATTACCAAATTTCTGAATAGCATTACCAACTTTATTGACTAATTGATTTCCACCAACTTTACCAACTGCTGATGATGCCACACCTAAACCAAATGCACCAGCACCAGTTATAGCATTACTACCAATATGAGTAGCAGTTGACATAGCATGACCATAACTCATTAAACTCATTAATTGTTCACGACCACTATTTGCAGAAACATTACCACCAATAAATCTATTGATTACTTGTGATCCAGTAAGTAAGAAAGTACCACAACCAATAAACATTAATGATTTTAAAGCCATATCTTTAGCAGGCGAATCTGAAAAGAAAGTTGTACTATTAATTGACTGCATTACAATTACGGTAATTCCTATAATCATCATTACAACTGCACCTTGTAAAATGAGAGATACTAACTGTTCGATTACTGCTGATCGCCTTTGTTTATTTCCAACAGAAGTAGCAAATACTATTGGGCTTATTATGAATAAAAACAAAAATTCTATTTGTCTACGAGCAAGCATCATACCACTAAAGAATAGTGCATAAAGGAAAAAGCCTCCAACAAGAATAGCCATAATCCAATTTATACTATACTTATAATCTTTTTCATCTGGTAATATCCACCTTGAAGAAGTAACATACTTATCATTATACATTCGCTTATCTGTAAAATTGTCATTTTCCAAATTCTTGGTGATATCTTCGTTTTCAAATTCATCACTATTTTTGTAACCCTCTGAATGACTTATATACATACCGAGCATACTATCAGATATAGTAGTACCATTATTGCTAAACATAGAAGAAGTATAGCCACTTAATTTCATAGAGAAAGAGTTTGCTTGAGTAAATAAAAATACACTCATTAAAATAAGGACTCCACATTTTACTATTTCAATTACTATTTGATGAGTAGATAATCCATCATCTGGCTCTAATATTTTCATAACAAATCGCCACATAATAAAAAGGGCAAGTAGTGTCATAGCAATAGCAATAATTCCCGTATGGAAATTGGAAAATATTGTGTTTTCTGATACACTATCGACAATATCATATAAATTTAATTCCTTTATGATATTAAATAAGGTATCAATTAAATTGTAAATAAAATCTATTACTGCCCAACCAAGTCGCCTAAGTAAATCTAATGCACTTAACATATATCAAGATCCTTTTGATTTTTAATATATAAATTCATAGACATCACCTAAAATAGACCTATGATTAAGTTTACAAGTGAAATGGCTAATATAATACCAACGATACCAAACATAGTTTGGATTATTCTTTGTTTTACATGGGCTTTTCTATCAACATCAGCAACTGCATACATAACAAATCCAACAACTAATGATACACCAGCAAGAGCAATACCAATTCGCAAACACCAGTCTGTTACGGTTTTAATGGCTTGCAATATAGAATCAACATTATAGTTGCCACCCTCTAATTTTTCGATGGCTAATAAATTCATAGAGTTCCCTAAATTTTGTAGGGAATTACCTATGAACTTAAACAATATTCATCACCCTTAATTTAACAATATTTCTCATAATCAATCCTCCTTTAACTTAATGAAAAAAAGCAATGAGTTGTGATATAATTACAACAGAGTTAGATTGCTTCGGGGCTTTTTAACTCTTTTTCATTGCTTTAAATTTCATATTTAATTACATTTCCATTTCGTTATCTTTTTCTATTTTCTTATCTAAATTTTTAACATAATCAACAACAACTTTATAATCTTTAACTGATTTTCCATCTTTTTCATAAAGTTTTGTTTCAGTTCTACCTTGAACTGCTAATTGTTCTCCTTTAGACATTTTAGAAACATATTCAGCATTATGATCCCATAAGACACAATCAATAAAATCAGCATCATAATTACCGTCTTTATTTTTATAACTTCTAGGAACTGCAACAGTAACATTTAATACCTTTTTACCACTATCTGTTTCTTTTAGTTCTGGATCATTTACTAATCTTCCAATAAAATATGTATTATTCAAATTACCACCTCCTTTCAAATAAGAAACTATAAATCAATTCCCCAAAATAATCTATCAATTTTTTTATTGGTATTTTCGATAGATTCTTTTCCAAAATATTTAGTATATTTTTCAATTTGTTCATCCGTTAGAGAACGATCTTCACCTAATTCTGGATCATCACCAACAATTAAAAAATTACCTGCAATAATATCATGTCCTATATCTCGATTAAGTGGTAAACCTAAAATTTTACCTTCCTCATTGCAAATAATAGTAATATCATTGCAATTTTCGATATAAGTATATTCAATTAAACCTCCAACTAATTTTTGCTTTTCTTCTAATGTATTTTTAATTGTTTTTTTTACTGGTAATTTATTTGGTTCTACAAATAAAACATTTAAATTTCTTTGCAAATCTTTATCACTTCCTTTATCTAAAATATTTTCTTGCATTTCTTTTATATAACTAAACATATCATTAAATATCAGTTCTTTTTGTATAGCATCATAAACTTTTATATTTTTTTCTTGTAACATATCTCTAATTTCTAATAATTCATTTAAATCTCTACCTAGTTTATTTACACTAAAAACTAATAAATTACAGTCTTTATTTTCATTTATTAATTTCTTTAAATTAACTTTTAAATCAAGTTTATTAGAAGTAGTTATATCGCTATACACTTTTAAAACATTAATTCCGTGGTTATCACATATTATTTTTATAGTATCGAGATCATTTTTAGCCTTATAATCATCTTTAGCATAAATATATATTAATGTATCATTGATATTCACTTAACAAAGCCTCCATTTCCTTTTGTTCTTCGGGAGTACACATTGTAGACTCACATCTTTTACCATTCCAAACCATAACACCATCTGGATCATAACTAATAGTAGGACTTGATGATTCATCTAAAGTATAATTATTATCCAATTCTTTTATTTCTAAAGGATAGATATAATAAATTACTTTGCTATCTTTTTTATATGAATTTAAATAGCCACTAACATATATATTTTTCCCTTTAAACAAAACACTTTGATATCTTTTAATTAAATTGTTGTATAATCTAATTTTATAAAAAGAAGAATTATAGAGATTATCATCAATGTATTCATTTTGAACTATATCAAAAAACATAAACTCATTATTGTTTATGTCTTTTTTAATTTCCGATATGCTGGTTATTTTTCCTATCAATTCAACTTTATTTCTATTTATATTTCCACCTCCAATTAATTCATGAATAAATTAATTAAATTAATTTAATTTATAAATTATATATTCACTTATATATTTTTACTTATATATTTATAGGATATTTTTGTCCTAACTAGATAGGACTTAATTATCCGTACCGATAGGACAATTTTGTCCTTTGATATCATTTATATAAATCTTTCTTCTTAAATTATTTGGTTGTTTTTTATCAATGACAATGTCAATGTAATTAGAAGATTCTAATTGATTTAATAATCTCCTAATAGTTCTTTCATCAACATTATTTATCTCACTCAAATACTTATTAGATGCATGACAATAGCCATCATTTTTTGCAAGAGAAGATATTTGAGCAAATAAAATTCTAGCAAGTGGTGGTATTGATCCATCAGTATAAGTATAATCGTGTAATATTATAAACTTTGGAATTTTAGATACTTACCATCACTCCAGTAATTTTTAATAAGTAGTAGTATTAGTTAAATAACCAATATATACTACTTGTGTATCTTTGCTATTTTTTTTACAAGTAATCAATGTAATAGTTGTTTTATCATAATCTCTTATAATCTCAACTTTACCATCTTTAGGAGTATCATATATTTCAGTTAAAGAATACTCATATTTATAACCTTGATAATAAACATAAATTTTATCATTGATATTCATTCTATTTAAATTCTTAAAGAAAGATATATAACTTGCTCCGTTATGACTAGCAAGAACAAAATTACCATTTGTTACATTGGGCATGGTAGAATTATCTATTATTTGAATATTATAGTTTACATTGTTATAAGGACTACTAGGATCTACTAAACCTCGTTTTAAATAAATAGATGGTATTTCTAAAACTGCTATATAACTATAATCTTGTTTATCAATTTTTTCTTCCTTAATGGTAGCATTTTCAATACTAACTTCATTTTTTAGTGATATTTCTTTATTTAAAAATTCTTCAATTTTAATATCTGATTCTTTATCAAATTTTTCTATTTTAGAATAGTGATATATAAGAATAAAAATACCGCTTGCTAATACTAGTAGTCCTATAATTTCAATTATTAGTTTACTTTTTCTTTTTACAGAAACCATAACCTATTAATCCTAATCCAGATATTACTAAAACAATACTTACTATAATTTCAAAATTTATATTACTTAATCCAGTATTTGGTACTTCAAACACTTCATTTGTCATAGTGCATTTTATAATTTCGTTATTTTCTTTAATCTCAAAATACATTTTCTCTGTATTAATTTTATAGCCACTTGGTGCTTCTTTTTCTAAAATGAAGTATCTGCCTAAAGGTAGTCTATCAATTTTAATTTGTCCTGACTCATCAGTTCTACCAGAAAAGACTAATTCTTCTTTATCGTTGTATATCTCTATTAAAGTGTTAGGTAGTGGTTCACTAGTTGAAAAATCCACTTTACTAAAGATCAGTGATCCAGTTGACACAAGATTTTCTAAATCAATAGTATAAAGAACTTCAGCAGTATATTGGTCTTTATATTCCAATTTAAAAGTGTAGATATTTGAATCTAAAACATGATTACTAACTGTTTTTAATTCTTTTAGATAGTATTCACCTAAATATAAGTTATCAATACTAGTATAACCATCCGCATTGGTTACTAATTCAGCAATTAATGTATCTTTTTCATATATTAAATTGCCTAAAGTATCATAAATATCTTCTTTAGCATATAAACCAAAAACGACATTTTCTAAATTGATTTTATTAAAGACATAGCCATTTTCAGTTAGATCGATTTCTTCACCAAGTTTATTAATTTCAACTTTTCCTTTAACAGAAGTATTCTCAAACTCAAGTTCTATGATAGTTCCAAATACATCATCATTTTCAAAATTAGAATCTTCATTTATTGAAAATTCTAGTGCTTCAGAATTCCATAAATAACCATTAATTACTTGATCTATTTCTTCTAGGCGATAATTTCCAGAATTTAAAGGTAATGGTGTCATTAAAATTCCTTGTTCGTTTGTTTCAAACACACATTGAACTCTGTCCGTGGTTTGACAAACATATTCATTGTTATTTAAATCAAATATTTTAAATTTAATACCAGATAATGCTATAGTTTGTCCAGTATCAGCATCTACCTTAACAACTTTTAATTTAGCAGTTATTTCAGCATTAGCAAATACCTTATTAACTGTATCACCGAGTTCTTTTACTTCAAATTCGTAATCTTCCAGCATTTCATGATTAGTAGTAGAAGTTAATTGTCTTAAAGTATATTTTCCATAAGGTAAGGTTACATATATTTTACCCTCTGAATCGGTAGTTACTTTAGTATATAATTGATTATTATGATCATATATACCAAATTCTACATTTGCCTCTGGTGTCATTATTCCAGTTTTATCTGTTGCTATTACTTTAGTAAATTCAAAATCACGAGTAATAACATCTTCTTTTACAATTAAACTAGCATTTATTTGCTCTAGGCTACTAGAAAAATAATATCTAGTTAAATCAATTTGGTAACCCTCACTAGGAGTGATTTCTTGTAAATAGTATTCGCCTAATTTTGGTAGGTTATTGCTAATTGCATAACCATCATCATTAGTAGTAACTGTTTGAATTAAAGTATCAGTTTCAGCATCATAAATACCATAAATAGCACCACTTAAAGTTGCTAAACCTTGTGGAGTATTGGTATTATTATCCTTATCATATTTGGTAAATTCAATTTTACCACCTAAAGACTTGATATTTAAATCTGAATAAACTGGATCAACTGCCCCAGGGGAAAGTAGAGTTTGATGTCCCTCACTATAATATACTAAATATTGAGTATTTAAATATTGTTTTTTTGCAAATCTAATTGTAATGTTTCCGACTGCAGTTGCTTTAACTGTTAGAGTATTATTATCTTCGTTTATATCGACATCAGCATTTTCTGATGAATAAACTTCATAATTCGATAATACCTTATTTGTATCATTTAATGTAATTTCTTCGCCAACATTTAAAGTAATAGTAGTTCCATTAAATGATGGCTTCTTAGTATGATTATTTACTAAATTCATAATTTCTTGTTTTTCTTTATCTACATTATAAATCGTACCTCGATCATATCTTTCAGAAGAAAAACCAACAGTTGATGTTCCCATTAGTTCCCAAAGTAGGGCTTGAGTTGCTGCTCTATATTCTCTTGTTTGATGATTAGGATAGTCATAACCGTAATAAGCAATTAAAAGGGCTTTTTCTTTTTGTTCATTAGTATAATTAGTTACACTCCAATCACCCGTGTTATAAGATTCACCCTCTGGTATAGTAGGTTCGATACAATAAGCAGTTCTACCATTAAAAGAATAATCTTTTAAATACCAACTGCTATACTCACCTTTAAATGTATATGATTTAAACCAGTCTGTATTTATTTTAGTAAGATTAACAGTTTGAGCATTAACAGTTTGAGTACCTAAAAGCATTAAAAGAGCAAATAAAGGAAACATCATTAATTTAATCATTTTTCTCACTTTCAATTTCGATCTCCTCCTTTTTTGAAATTCTACTTGATATAACACAAGCAGAGTATAAAAAAAGCACCATTATTAATAGTGCCAAACACAATATAATTAACATTTTTTCCTCCATAAAAAAATTAGTATTTAAACTAATCTTTATATCTTTCGCAATTTTCAGAATTGCATTTTACATCCATATAAATACCTAAAACTGTTCCTAAATCATCAATAACTTCATAACACACAATATTATTAATATCAGTTGTGTCTTTAAAGGCTATTCTTGGAGCATCGTTATAACAATCACTTAATGTTTTATATTTTTCATCAATCCTACCTAAATGAATAGAATAAAAGAAATCATTTGGACTAGGAACACCTATATAAGATTCTTCTTCAACAATACTAGGAGTAGTTTCTTCTTCTATAATTTCTGGTTGACTTTCTACAACATTATTAGTTGATTCTGATTCTTCTTGATAAGTATTTTCATTATATGGCTGTTCTTGTGAATCAGTAGTAGAAATAGTATCATTTTCTACGACCTCTTCTACTTTTTCTTCAATTTCCATATTAGCATCTAATTCTTCTTGATTTTGATTATCATTAATTATTTCTTCTTTAATTATTGGATCAATGCTTTCAATTTCACTTTCTATAATTGTTTTATCATTAAAAACATTATCAGACTGGATTAAAATTAAAGATAATAAAATAATTATGATTTTAGGAATATAGTAAAGCATAATTAATCACCTATAAGTATATTAACTTGCTTGTATTCACTTGTCAAATCATTGGAATTAGTATGTTTACAATCATAGGCACCACCTCCTTTAAGGCATTAAAAAAGTTGCAATTTCTTACAACTTAAATTTTTCTATAAAATCTTGAAAATCTGCTTCTTCATCTTCGCCAAATTTATCATCGTTATAAACTTCTATATCAAACACACAAGCAAATTTTATAATGCAACTTTTTTTAATTGGAATTAAACCATCAGCAGAGCAACCAATTTCTTGAGTACAACGATATTCAGATTTACCATTATAAAGGCAAACTGTATAATAAACCAATTCTTCTGGGCTCATATTTTCAGTAGCAAAAACTATTTTCCTAGACATTTTCTTGTATTCAGTATCATCATCTATATATTGATCTAGTTTAGTATAATCATTAATACCGATAGTTTTTTCATCTACAAAAACATATTTGTATTTGGTTGTTATAGTTAATTGTGGCTCACCAAAACTTTTGCACTTTAATCTTTTATATTTTCTAATTAATTTGCAAACACGATAATAAGATCTTTCAATATCATAATCTATTAAATCTTTTTTCGATAATATTTCATTTTCTAAAATTTCATCTGCCATGATTTACCTCCAAACACTAAAAAAGAGAGACTTAAAAAGGATAATAACCCTAGATAAGTCTCTCTATTAGACTATTAACACATTGATAACTTAAATCATCAACCACAAATCGTTTAAATAAATGATTACTCATTGTTACATCACCAATCTTTCAGATGAAGTAAGTTAATACTGCTCACCACTTCAAACAATTAATTTTCTTCCAAATATTGGATATTATTCTAAAGGTTTTAGATTTTAAAGTCAATGCTTTTTTAACAAAAAATCAAAAAAATTAGGAGTTTTTCTTCGTTTCCACCTAATTATTTGATTTTACTATATTTTAACACTTGACTTATAATAGTCAAGAAGATAATTTTGGAATTTTTACGATTTTTTACGAAAATTTAAGAATAGATATATTTTATCTAATTCGTAAGTAATTTTATATCATTTTCACTATAATTATCTATTTTAGATTTTAATTCATTATAATACGAAATTGCATTATCATAACTAGCAAATTCTTTTAATAGTAGATTACCTTGTGATGTTTCATTAGTCTTATCTACAACGACTAAATAAACTTCATAATCCTTTGTAAACGAATTAAGTGTAGTTGTATCTGTTGTGATTAAAACTACACTGACAATATAATTATCAAATTCTTTTTCTTCATGCCT
>CALVQM010000028.1 GCA_944358125.1 uncultured Bacilli bacterium | reverse complement strand
CCAGAATTATAATTACTATATAAGCTAGGTAACTCACCATATCATAGCTTATATAAATAATTATTTAAATGAAGTAGAACTTCATGGAGGAGAGTAAGTTATGGATTTTGAGGTATTAAAAAGAAGCAATTTAAAGAGAAATATTATTATTGGAATGGTAGTAGTGCTAATATTTAGTGCTGTAATACTAACTTTCACAAGAGCAAAATATCGAGTTACAGAGAGTGTACCATTAGTATCAGGAACAATTAATTTTTCACCTTATGACTTTAATGTTGTTGCTATGTATTTGAACAAAGGCGATGAAACTGTAAGTACGAAAAAAGCACCACATGTAGGGTATACATTAAATAGTGAACAATCTACATGTGTAGTAGATGATGAAGAGGTGGAAGGCTATGAAATATTATATGATAGTGGATTATTGGATTTTAATAATTTAAGCTATGCTGGAACAAAGTGTAGTGTCTATTTTGATTTAATACCAGATAGTGAAGATCCTGTAATAAATAATTTAGTTATTGGCAGTGATGATACTAGTATTACAGTTACCGTAAGAGCTACAGATAATATTGGTGTATTTTACTATTATTTTCAATTAGATGATGAAGAAGAAATAAGAATAGAAGAAAATACGTATACGTTTGAAGGATTAGAAAAAGATGATATACATTTAGTCAGTGTAAGAGTAGAAGATGCTGCAGGAAATGAAGCAAGTTCTACTGATGAAGTGACGGTAGGAGTTAAAGCAGGAGATGTAATTCTAGCGAGTGAAAATGCTCCGACAAATAGCACAATAGACTGGACAGGAAAAACAACTTACTACTATACAGGGAAACCAAATAACTGGGTACAGTTTGCTGGTTTCTGGTGGAGAATTATTCGAATTAATGGAGACGGAAGTATAAGAATAATATATCAAGGAGTAGCAGATAGTGATAAGCCAGATGGTTCTAATGAAACGGGCACAGGAACGCAAATAGGTACAAAAGCATTTAATAGTCCAGGTGATAATAACATGTATGTAGGGTTTAAGTATGGAAGTAATAGTTCGGATTATGCAGTGACTCACGCCAATATAAATAATAGTACAGTTCTAGGAGCAGATAATAGCAATGATACAACAACATTAAATGGTTGGTATAGAGCAAGTTTATTAGAATATACGACTTATATAGATGGAAATGCCGGATTTTGTGGAGATAGACGGTTAAATAGTGGGACAGGAACTGGGGAAACAGTAACTACTTATCAACCAAGTATAAGAATAAATAATAGTACTCCAAATTTAAGTTGTGAAAAAGTGGATATATATACAATAGATGAGTTTGAATACGGAAATGGTGCATTAACTTATCCGATAGGATTAATCAGTGCCGATGAAGCAATGTTAGGAGGTATACTACGGGCAAGCTCTCCTAATACTTATCTAAATACTAACCAGATTTATTGGACTATGTCTCCTCACGGCTTTAACGGCTCTATAGCTAGTATGCTTGTAGTATCTTCGTCCGGTCATATTGGTGGCGGTAATGATGTATTTACTACATATCCTGGTGTGCGTCCGGTCATAAATATCCGTGCTGATGTCCAACTAACTGGTACAGGTAGCCAAAATGACCCATTCAAAGTAGTAACAAGTTGATTGAAGTTTTACTTTAATCTTCTTTTCTTTTGTTTTATAATAGTATTGTTGGGAATGAAGTATATGATTAAAGAAATAGAAGGGATAATTGTAAGAGAAATACCTTATGGAGAAACTTCAAAGATTATTCATGTGTATACGAAAGAGGGAATTATCTCGGTTATGTGTAAAGGGGCAAAGCAATTGAAAAGCCCTTTTCGCGCTACTACTTTGAAGTTTACTTATGGGAAGTTTAATATTTATTATAAAGAAAATAAATTATCGACATTAAGTAGTGTAGATGTAATACACTCTTTAAGTCATATTAAAAATGATATTGTATTAATTAGTTATGTAAATTATATTACGGAATTAACTGTTCAAGTATTAAAACAAACAAATGATAATATTTATGATAATTATATAGAGACTATTTTAAAAATAGAAGAAGGATTAGATCCTCTTGTTATGACTAATATTTTAGAAATCAAATATTTAGATTATTTAGGTGTAGGACTTAATTTAGACTCTTGTGTATCTTGTGGTTCTAAAGTAGGTATTATTACGATTGATGGAGACAGAGGAGGATATATTTGTTCTAAATGTTATCAGAATGAATTTATTGTTGATAAAAAAACTATTGAATTAATTAGAATGTATTATTATGTAGATATAAAAAGTATTAGTAAGCTAAAGATAAGTGATAAAGTTAAAAATGAAATTAATACTTTTTTGAATACTTATTATGATCGATATACAGGTTTATATTTAAAAAGTAAGAATTTTTTAAAAAAACTAATGTAAATAAATTGTAAATTGTATTTGATAAAAAAATAAAGTAAAATAAATATGTAAGTGTTATCCACTTGGTGGATAACGCCTGCGTTTTTTTCTGCAGACGTTATGCTTTTTGAGCTAACGTCTTTTCTTCTAGCATAATTTTAGAAGTACTAAAATCAGTAGAATTATTATAATGTATAAGGTCTTTTTTTCCTCATGCATTTACATCACCTACTTTCATAAAACCCCCTGAATAAATTCAAGTAGTTATTACTACTCATAAATGAAGCAGGCGCTACCACCAAATAAGATAACAGCTTCTATTATGAATGATTGTACTAAAAAAGGCAAGAAAAACCGTTCGACAAAATTCGACACTAACTTAAGTTTTTTATTTTCATTTTAGTTCTTTATCATATATAATAGTTATAGAGGTTTATTATGAAATTAGTAAAAGTAATTTTATTATTAATTATATTTTTGCCGATAAGTGTTTCAGCTTATACAAAAGCTGTGGTGGATATTACTAATATGAGTATTAGTGATTTAAGTGTTGCTTTAGATAAAGGCTATTTAACTAGTGAATTATTAGTTACTTTGTATTTGGAAAGAATTGATGCTTATAATAGTGAGTTTAATGCTATAAGAGAAATTAATGAAAAAGCTTTAGAGGAAGCTCGTGAGCTTGATCAAGAAAGAGCACAAGGAAAGGTTCGCAGCAAATTACATGGTATTCCCATAGTTGTTAAAACAAATATTGATGTGGAAGGACTTGCTACTACAGCTGGTTCTTTAGCTTTAAGTGATAATTATCCTATAAAAGATGCTTTAGTAATTCAAAAACTTAAAGAAGCTGGGGCTATAATTCTTGCTAGTACGAATATGAGTGAGTTTGCTTTTTCAGCTGGTAATTCTTTGAGCAGTTATGGGCAAGTAAGAAATGCTTTTAATACAAGTTATACACCATATGGTTCTAGTGGTGGTAGTGCTGTTGCTGTTGCAATATCAATGGCTTCAGCCAGTTTAGGTACCGATACTAATTCTTCTGTTCGTGTTCCAGCATCAGCAACTGGTTTAGTAGGTATGCGTCCGAGTATTGGCCTTATTAGTAGTGATGGTATAATTCCTTATGATATTAAAAGAGATACAGTTGGTGTAATATCTAAAACGGTAGAAGATAATGCTTTAATATTAAGTGTTATTAATGAGGATAATAAAAGTTATAATTTAGAACAAACTTCTTTAGAAGGGGTTAGAATAGGAGTTGTTGATAGTTATTTAAATGGGAGTGAAAGTTCTGTTCGGGTTAATCAGGCTACTGATCTAGATATTAAAGCTTTAGCTAATGAAAAAATTAAGTTATTAGAAGATATGGGTGCAGAATTAGTATCTATTTCGGAATTACTTAATTCCTATTATTATAATTTAGCTAGTACTTCGATGAGTGGTGGAAGTTTTTGTGATGGCTTTAATAGTTATATAAATGGTACGGTAGGAAGTATTAGAAGTTTTCATGATTTAGTTTTAGCTAGAGGGAAGATTTATAGTTTAGATGGTTATTTAGAAGAATGTAATGGGGCATGGACTTATGATAATGATGATGAAAAAAAGGAGTTATTTGAAAATTATATTTTAAATGTATTTCAAGAATATGATATAGATTTACTTGTTTATCCGACAACTAAAAATAAAGTTTATCCCTTAAATAGTAATGGCACTTTAAACGCTCCGGGATCTTTTTTAGGAAGTGTTATAGGTTATCCATCTATTACCGTGAATATGGGCTATATTGATGTTTTTCCTTATGGATTAGAATTTTTTAGTTTGAAGAGGGAAGAAGATTTGCTTTATCAAGTAAGTTATTTATTTGAGCAAGAGAATAACTTAAATCTTGTAAATAGTCCTCTTACACCTTCTTTATATGAAATACCTGATTATATAGATGTTTTAAAGTATTATTATGAAGAAAATAATGGAGTATTGGAGGAAGAAACGAAATCGTATTTTCTTAATTATAGTAAAAATAGTGATACGGAAAATGAAAAAGAAGCTCAAAATTTGATTAAGAAATATCAAGAAGAAGAGTTATTAAAAAAGTATCATAATAATTATTTTATTATTATTTTGATTTTGGGCTTATTGTTAATTATTTGTTTAGTTATTTTTATGATTGTTTATGGTTATTTAGGTAAAAGAATTAAAACTTTTTATTTTAAATTAGGAAATAGGATAGGCAAAGGAAGAAAATTTTGATACAATAAGAGGGTATTATATAGAAGAGGTGAGTAGTTGTGAATAATTTTATGGAACCAGGTCTTAATCAAATAGTAGTTCCTCCTACAGAGGTAGTAAAACCAAAAAAGAAAGGGAAAATAATACTAATTATCGTGTTACTTGTTATTGCAGTTGCTATAGGTTTATATTTTGGATATCAAAGATTAGCTGTTAATCCTAAAAGTGTATTTACTAGTGCTATAAATAGTACTTATGATTTAGTAGATGGATATTTGGATAAAAATTTAAATCGTACTTTTTCTTTAGATCCTCTGAAAGATGCTTTTGTTTTAAATGCTGATTTAGAACTTAAAGGGATAGGCGAAGGGGTAAAATCTTTAGATGGGTATGCTTTAGATTTAGCTTTAGGGGTAAATTATCCAGCTAGAACTCTTAATTTAGATTTAGATGCTAATTATAATGAAGAAGCATTTATAAATTTATTTTTATCTTATCTAAATGGGAGAGCTTATTTAAATAGTGATGATATTTATGATAAAGTATTAGATTTAGGAGTGGCTAATTTTGATGTTAATTTTACTAATGATATTAATTTAAATTATGATGATGTACATATTATATTATCTTGCTTAAAAGATTTATTTATTAATTCTTTAGATGAAGATAAGTTTCGGGTGGATAATGAGGCAATAACTATTAATGATCGAAAAATTGATAGTAAGAAAATTACCTATGTTTTAGATAAAAGCAATTTAGAACGTACTATAAAATATATGCAAAAAGAAATGGTAAGTAATAACGAATTACTTACAGCACTTTCTAGTATTAGTGGTCTATCTACTAGTGATATAAAAGAATTATTAAAAGGAGAAATAGATTTAAGTGATGCTCCCTATATGGAATTTAACTTGTATGTAAATGCGGGAAATCATATTATTGCGGGTAGTTTGGTAGTAGAAAATGATAGCATTATGCGTTTTACTTATCAAAATGAAATATTTAATATGATTATTGGTGATGAAGATACTAATTTTGATATTACTTATCAAGATAATACTTTAACTATGAGTTATCAGGAGGGAAAAGAAGAAATGTTAAATCTTACTTATACTTTTAAAGATGAAAATTCACGAGTAGAACTAACAACTAGTAGTTATGGGGAAGATTATAAATTGATTTTAGATATTAGTAATATATTAGAAAGTAAAAATGAAATGTCTTTTGATTTTAGTATTAGTTATGCTGTAGATAGTTATGGAACAGAAAATATTATTGATTTAGAAGGAAGTATTCATTTAGGCAAAGGTACATTAAATAGTCTTGATGTAACTAACAGTGTAGATATAAATACTTTAAGTGAAGAAGAACAAGCGATTATTGAACAAAATATTATGAATATACTTGAACGTTTTGGTATTAGTGAAGATGTAACATTATAGTAGGTGTCCTAAAGTGGGACATCTTTTCTATTGGGAAAAGGATAGACTTTCTTAATGGATTTTGATAAAATTAAAATTAGTACAGGAGGAAATATGAAACAAGATATTTATATGAAAATGAGTAATCATAATGAAAATTTAAGTTGTTATGCTTGTTTAGATAAAGAAGCTATATATTTAAAACCAAATCATGATGATATTAGAACACCTTTTTTTAGAGATATTGATCGTATTATTTATTCACTAGCTTTTATTCGTTATCAAGATAAAACACAAGTTTTTTCTAATACTATTCATGATCATGTAGCTAAAAGAATGATCCATGTGCAGTTTGTAAGCAAGATAGCTAGAACCATAGGTAGAGCTTTAGGATTAAATGAAGATTTGATTGAAGCAGCGGCTTTAGGGCATGATTTGGGGCATGTACCATTTGGACATCAAGGGGAATATATATTAAATGATATTAGTTTGAAACATAATGAAGGTTATTTTAATCATAACATTGAAAGTGTTAGAAATTTGATGTGTTTAGAAAATTATGGGAAAGGTACTAATATTACAGTTCAAGTATTAGATGCGATAATGTGTCATAATGGAGAATTTGCTTTAGGAGAGTATCATCCTAGAAAAAAGACTAAAGAAGAGTTTTTAGAAGAATATGAAAGAAGTTATAAAGAAAAAGATATTCTTTTGAAAATGAAGCCTATGACATTAGAAGGTTGTGTGGTTCGGGTAAGTGATTTAATTGCTTATTTGGGTAGAGATATAGATGATGCGGTAAGATTACATGTTTTAAAAAGGGAAGATATACCTAAATCTATTACGGAAGTACTTGGATCTACTACTAAAGAAATAGTTAATACTTGTATTTTAGATATTATTAATAATAGTTATGGAAAAAATTATATTAAGTTAAGTGATGAAATATTTAAAGCAATAGAAGATTTGAAAAGATTTAATTATGAGCATATTTATAATAAAGCAATGAGTAAGGAAGAAAAAGAAACATTAAGAAAGAAATTTACATGTTTATTTGATACTTATTTGGAAGATTTAAAAATAAATAATTTAAATTCACCTATTATTAATTCTTTTTTAGAAAATATGAGTGATGATTATAAAAGTAATACTACTCATGAAAGAATGGTTATTGATTATATAGCCGGTATGACTGATGATTTCTTTTTAAGAGAATATGATA
Organism: uncultured Bacilli bacterium; assembly: GCA_944358125.1. Lineage (GTDB taxonomy): Bacteria > Bacillota_I > Bacilli_A > RF39 > UBA660 > Caccenecus. Next base: position 7,466 of record CALVQM010000028.1, on the reverse strand, counting down.
GAATTAAAAGAGATAAGTAATTGAGATATTATTAGAAATAATTAAGCAAGATTATTTAAAAATATAAAAGAGCGATAAATTTATCACTCTTTATTGTTTAGGAAGCTTTATTTATTGTAAGTATTTATTAAATTGGTAAATATTGTCTCTAAATTTTTAAGTCCTGCTTCATCGGTTGCTTCACACCTCATTGTAATATTTGGACCTGTATTACTAGCTCGAACTAGTGCCCAACCAGTTTTAAAGTTAGCTCGAATGCCATCAATTGTATTTAAAGACCATTTTTGCATTTCACAAAATTCTTTAATCATTTTAATAACATCAAACTTTTTATTATCCGGACTGGGAAACTTTATTTCTGGCGTACTATAATATTTAGGAATATCAGAAAGTAATTCACTTAAGCTTTTATTAGTCCGGCTTAATATTTCCAAAAGTCTAAGCCCGGCATAAATACCACTTCCAACATCACTTATTTTATCTCGAAAATAAAAGTGTCCAGAATATTCTCCACCAAAAGGCATATTATCTTCTTTAACTTTAGCTTGGGTGTAACTAGCCCCCGTTCTATAGCATACCGGTATTCCACCTAATCTTTTTATTTCATCTTCTAATGCTTTTGAACATTTAACGTCATAAAGGAAAGTTTTGTTTTTAACTTTATTAATAATATCCCGAATAATTAAAATCATGTAGTGATCACTAGGCACAACTTCTCCTAATTCATTTACGATACCTAACCGGTCGCCATCACCATCAAAAGCTAGTCCTAAATCGGCTTTTTTGGCTATTACGGTTTTCTTTAAAGTTTCCAAATTAGCTTCCACATTAGGATCAGGGTGGTGATTAGGGAAATTACCATCACTTTCTTCAAATAATATTTCAAAATCAACATTTACTTTTTGAAATATTTTTCGAGCTACAATGGAAGTAGTACCATTACCCAAATCTAAAATGACTTTTCTTTTTCGTCTTCCAAACTCAACTCCGTATCTTATGTATTCTACATATTTTTCGGTAATATTACCACTTGATACTGTTCCATTACCACTTTTAAATTGTCCAGCTAGGGTATATTTTTTAAAATCTTCAATCATTTCCCCACGAGCGTTTGCTAGAGTATCAAAAGAAAATTTAAAACCATTATCATCTTTCGGATTATGACTAGCTGTAATCATAATACCAAATAAATTATGAATAAACCGAGCATAATAGTGCATTGGAGTCGTAGTAAGACCGTAATTATAAACATTAAGCCCACTATCTGTAATACCTTTAATAAGATAAGCAGCAAGAGAAGGACTACTTACACGGTTATCGTAAGATACTATACATGTTGTCTGATTAAGTTTTTCTTGTAAATAACTTCCATAACTTTTACCAATCGTATAAGCAACATTTTCATTAATTTCAGTTGGATATACTCCCCGAATATCATATTCTCTAAATATATTAGGATTCATATTTAACCTCTTTCTATTTCTTTAATAATATTATCATAAAAAAGCATAAAATTCAAGTTGCTTATCCCCCTTAACTATGATATAATTATAAAGATTTATAAATTATATTTTTGGTGTGAAAGTAGGGAAAACTAGTATGAATGAAGAAGCTTTAAAAGAAACATTATTAGATATAATGGACGAAGCAAGAAATTTAGATGCAAGTGAATTAGAAGTTATTCCGGGAACGAATATTTTGGTAAAAAAGGGAAGAGTTGACGAATTTAAAGCCTATGCTAGATTTTATTTTCAACTAGCAAATCATGTGCCAACTGTTGGGAATGAAGATTATTTAAATATTGTCTTTGATAGTTTAAAAGAAGAAATGGTAGATGCTAAAAAAATGGCTCAAGAAGAAAAACAAGAAGCATTGTATACAGTAAATAAAAATGAAATAGAGCGTTTTAATAAATTACAAAATAGTTTAAATACTAATAGATCTGATCAAGATCGTTACCGTAAATTATTAGAAGAATTAAGTAAAAAAGATATTACGGATACTAGAGTTTGGCAAGAAATAACCAATTTACAAAATACTTTAGCAACTTTAAGAGAAAATGAAATTATTCTTAAAAATGCAATGATTGATGTTAAGAATAAAGTAAATGGGGAAGTTAAAAAGGTAATAGAAGCAGAAATGGCAACAATTAGAAATGCTTATTTAAATGCCAAGAGAGGTACTAATACTAGTTTTGGTCTAGATAATGCTTCTATTTTAGCTAATGATAAAGAGACTTATGATAACTTATATATATTATTAAAAATTATTGAAAATGTTAATGAAAAAGATCCAATCATTTGTATTAATAACACTTTATGTGTCAATCCTCATCAAGAAGATGCAGTAAAAGAATTATTACCCAAAATTGATTTATTACATATAGAAACGAAAAATAAGAAAGAGGAAAAGATTGAAAAACCGAATGATAAACTAATTAAAGACATTTCTAAAGAATTGGATCGTCTAAAAGAATTAATAGCTAAAGCTAAAGCAAATAAAAAAGAAAAAGCAACTTTAGAAAAAGAACAAGAAAAATTAATTCGAGTTTTAAATTATTTAAATAAAGCTAATGAACAAGAATTTGCTTTAACGCCCATTTGGGATATTGCTTATGTAAATGGTCCTGATCGTGAAGCTTTCATTAATTTAATTAAAACTACATCTTATTTCCATGGTTATGATCCCGATGTGAAATTAATGGAAGAAAATGAAAAATTGATTAAAGATCTAAAGGATTATTTAACTAGTTTAGAAGATAAAGTAAGAAATTATCAAGGAATTAATAATATTCCTTTAACCAAGGTAAATGATGCGATAATTATGCCTGAAGATAAAGAAGAATATGAAAATATTTTGGCTATTATAAATATTTTAACTTCTTCTAAAGATAATTTATATAAAGTAAGTGAAGGTGGCAATGTATCTTATCAAGATTTAGCAAAATATAAAGAATTAATTAGTAAAACGAAATATTTTGCACCAAAAGTATCAGAAGAAGAAAAAATTGCTAATCAAAATAAGGAAGTCGAAAAGAAAATTGAAGCTGAATTAACAGAACTAATTAAAAGAGCTAAAAATACTCCAAATGCCCTTTTAGCAGAAGGTAAAGAAATACTTGCTAGTGATTTAGAAGAATATAATTTATTAAGTGAACAATATAAGATGCTAAAAAGTGTTGATGCAAATGAAGCTCTTGTTGAAGTAAATGGAGCATTAATAAATGCGGGTAAAGAATTAGAATATCGTAATTTATTAGATAATTTAAATGATCTTCAAACAAAGAGATTATCAAATGAAACTACAGTTACACCTTTAACAAATTCTGAACAAAGAAGTGATTATAAAGAAAATTCTAATGAAGCATTAGTTAATCAAAATACTCAAGAAGAAGAAGTGGAGCCAGTACCTTCTAGTGAACCTAAAGAGATTGTATCAACAGAAAAATTACAATCTAATAATCAAGAACAAAATTTAGTCGAACCTGAAGAAGATGTTGTTCAAAGTTTGTTAGATAAAGGATTAGGAGCAGCTAAAAAAATTGGGGAAAAATTAGGTAAAAGAAAGGCTGTTAAAGCTATTCGTAAAACCAAGAAAAAAGAATGGTGGCAAAAACATAAAAAGCAAGTAATCTTAATTGGTTTATTGTTAATAATTGTATCTATGAATTTATCTACATTAGTACCAGCAATGATTTATGCTAATAGTTGTCTTGCTCAAGCAGCTCCGTTATTATCAGGTATTACGGGTGCTATAAATCATAGCCTAGCTAGTTTTGTAGGTGGTATAGGTGCTATTAATTATAATATTGCCGCTGGCTATACATTGCAAGCTATGCTTGTAGCATTAGGTAAAATAGGAGTTATTGGTTTAAGTAGTTTTGCTGTAATGAAAACACTTTTAGCTAAAAAATTAGAAAGTGTTCCTGATAGATTACCTGATCCATTTAAAAAAGATCTAATTGATAAAATAAAAGAGTTTTCGCATAATGTAGTTCATGATCGTGCAAGAGCTAAAGAGCAAATAAATAGTGCTGGTGATACTTTAAAAGAAGCAGGAATGAATGCTGTATATAATATAGATAGTAATAATATTAATTTAAATAAAGAATTAATGAATGAAAAGATGGCTTATGATGCTAGTTATACAGAAGCCTATCCTGAACTTCCAGCATCTATAAATGATAATGATCTAGCAGAAGCTCAAGAGAGAATTGATGAACGAGCTCGTCATATGGCATCAGAATTAAATAGCAATTTTATAGAAGAAAATCCTGATATATTATCTACGGTTAATAATAATTTAGATGAAGCTTTATCAAGTAGTCCAAAGCACATGAAAGAAGAGACACCTGTAGAATTTGCTAGTCGGGTAAATAGTAATTTGCAAAAAGCTACAGAAAAACTTGATCCAGAAGCTAGACATATGAAAGAAGAGCCAACAGAACTTGATATTGAAAATCTTCCAACTAATGTCGTTAAGCTTCCAGCAGAAATTCCTGATGATTGGGATATGTATTTATTGGAGAATGCGAAAGAAGAAAGTAGGGGAAGGTAATGAATATAGATGATATTATTACATTAGAAGATAATGTAGAGTATATGGTACTAGATATCGTAGAGTTAAATCAGGAAAAATATTTATATTGCATCGAAATTGATAGTGAAGAAAGGCCTAAACAAGAATATAAATATTTTAAAGAAGTAATAGAAGATGGTGTGTTGTATACAGAAGAAGTAGAAGATCCTAATATATTAGAGACAATTATTTCAATGCTTACAATGAATCATATAAATGATGTGAAAAACGAAGAACAAGACGTTTAGAAGGGAAGCTTACAAAGAGACTTGATGGTTGGTGGAAATCAAGAAGCAAACTTTTAAAAGATCACTTGGGAGTTGAATGTTTAAGTAAATAGAATATTCCGCGATAAAGCGTTAAAAAAATAGTAATAAATAAAGGTGGTACCGCGTATTTTACGCCCTTTGGTGCTACCTTTTTTATGTTTAGAAGGAGGACTTATGAAAGATTTTAAAGATTTAGATAAAAGAAATGTGAATTTAGTAGAAAAGGATATAAGGGATTATTGGGATAAAATTGATATATTAAAAAGCAGTATTGACTCTAGAGATAAGGATAATAATTTTGTTTTCTATGATGGACCAGCAACTGCTAATGGTATGCCAGGACTGCATCATATGGTAGCTAAATTTCTAAAAGATACTTTTTGTAAATATAAGACTATGCAAGGCTATCGGGTTTTAAGAAAAATTGGTTGGGATACGCATGGCTTACCGGTAGAAGTTCAAGTTGAAAAAAAATTAGGCTTTACTGGTAAAGGAGATATCGAAAAATATGGTATTAAAGAGTTTAACCAAAAATGTCGGGAAATTGTTTGGGAAAATGAAGATGCTTTTTCGCGTCTTACCAAAGAAATGGGCCAATTTATTGATCTAGAACACCCCTATATTACTTATAATAATGATTATATTGAGACAGAATGGTGGATTTTAAAAAAGTTCTTTCAAGAAGGATTGTTTTATGAAGGATTAAAAATACTTCCATATTGTCCTAGATGCGGAACTGGTTTAGCTAGTCATGAAGTACAACAAGGGTATAAAGAAATTGATGTCGATACCGTGATTGTTCCTTTTAAAAGAGTAGATAAAGATGAATATTTTTTAGTATGGACAACAACTCCATGGACTTTAATTTCTAATGTAGCTTTATGTGTTAATCCTGATGAATATTATATTCGAGTTGAATCAAAAGGTTATAAATTTATTGTCGCTGAAAAATTAGCTTCAAACGTTTTGGGTGATGAATACACAGTATTAGATCGCTTTTTAGGTAAAACTTTAGAAAATGTTGGTTATGAACAGTTAATACCAAGCCTAACCGTTAATAAAAAAGCTTTTTATGTAACTTGTGATAATTATGTTACAATGGAAGATGGAACTGGTATTGTTCATATTGCTCCGGCTTTTGGAGCTGATGATTATGAAGTAGGAAGAAAATATAATCTACCAGTCTTAAATCCGGTTGGAGATGATGGGTGTTATACGGAAGGTTTATGGCAAGGCATGTTTGTTTTTGATGCTGATAAGGAAGTAATTAAATATTTAAAAGAAAACAATAAATTATTCAAAAAAATTCGGATGAAACATAACTATCCTCATTGTTGGCGTTGTAATACTCCACTCATCTATTATTCAAAACCAAGCTATTATTTAGAGATTACTAAATTAAAAGATAAAATTATCGAAAATAATAAGAAAGTAAATTGGTATCCAGCCTTTGTTGGTGAAAAACGTTTCGGTAATTGGTTAGAAAACTTAAATGATTGGGCCATATCTCGTAGTCGTTATTGGGGAACACCACTACCTTTATGGATCTGTGAATGTGGTCATATGGATATGATAGGATCAAAACAAGAATTAATTGAAAAAGCAATTGAAGATATTGAGGAAACAATTGATTTACACCGTCCATATGTTGATGATGTTCATATTAAATGTCCTAAATGTGGCAAAGTAATGCATCGGACTTCAGAAGTAATTGATTGCTGGTTTGATTCAGGATCTATGCCATTTGCCCAGTACCATTATCCGTTTGAGAATATGGAACTTTTTGAAAGTCAATTTCCAGCTGATTTCATCTGTGAAGGTATTGATCAAACAAGAGGTTGGTTTTATTCCTTACTTGTTATATCTACCTTTGTTAAAGGTATAAGTCCTTATAAAAATGTTTTGGTAAACGAATTATTACTCGATAAATACGGTAAGAAAATGCACAAATCGAAAGGGAATGCAATTGAACCATTTAGCTTAATGGAACGTTTTGGTGTTGATACAATTCGTTGGTACTTACCGTTTACTTCTCCAGTATGGACTCCAATTAAATTTGATGAAGAAGGTTTAAAAGAAGTATATTCTAAATTCTTTAATCCTCTTAAAAATACTTACAATTTCTTTGCTATGTATGCCAATACAGATAACATTGATATAGAAGAATGTAAAGTAGAATATGCTGATTTAGAAGAAATTGATAAATGGCTATTATCAAAATATCATAATTTACTTAAGTATGTAACTGCATCATATGAAGAATATGATTTAAATAAAGTAGTAAAAGCTATAACTTATTTTGTCTCTGAAGATTTATCAAACTGGTATATTAGAAGAAATAGAGATCGTTTCTGGGGTAGCGAGCTTGATAATTCTAAAAAAGCTGTATATAGTACAACTTATGATGTATTAGTTGGTTTATCTAAAATGATTGCACCAATCATTCCATATTTAAGTGAAGAACTATACCGCAATTTAACTGGGGAAGAATCAGTTCATTTAGCCGTATTCCCTAAATATAATACCGAGTATATTAATCTAGCTTTAGAAAGTAAAATGGATACAGTAAGAACTCTTATTAGTATTGGTAGAAATATTAGAGAAGAAGCTAAAATAAAG
>CALVQM010000027.1 GCA_944358125.1 uncultured Bacilli bacterium | reverse complement strand
AGAAAAAGGAATCATCGGGATTAATAGAAGATGAAATAGAATATTGTAATGAGTTAATAGAAATAATTAATGAAGACAGAAGAATTTAAAGAATATTATAGCCATAGATATAAAATAGAAGCCAAAAATGCTGAATTAAAAAATGTTTATAACTATGATAAATCAAATGCTTGTGGACAATCAGGAATAACCATACAAGGGGCAATTACGCTCTATTTAGCTAATTTAAAGAGAATATACAAATTAGAAGATGAAAAAGCAGAAAAAAACACAGTTAAATAACATTTAAAAAAGTATTATTTAAAAAAAATCAATAAAAAATGATAATCTGAAAAATAAAATCTCAAATTATCATTTTTTTACACTACTTTTTCAGCAGTCTCAGTTAAACCCGCTTTTTTCTTTTGCTTAAATAATAAATAACACAACCAAGAAGCGTAACAATACTAATCCACTGAGAGGTGGAAAGTCCAAAATAAATTCCCCGGTAAGTATCTCCTCTTAAAAACTCTAAGAAAAATCTTCCTAAAGCATAAACAAACAGATAAAGAACTAAAATGCTATTTTTAAACTTTCCCTTTTTCTCTAACCAAAGAAGCAAAAAGAAAAGCACTAAATTAAATCCAGCTTCAAGTAGTTGCACGGGAAATCTTCTGACTGGTTCAAGATAAAATAAATGATTAAGATAAAAAATACCCCACTTACTTTCAATTCCAAAACAACAGCCATACAAGAAACAGCCAATTCTTCCAAAGAAATGAAACAAAGGAATAAATGGTGTTGCAATATAGCTAGCCATCTTTACATCCAACTTTGCTTTTCTAGCATACAAATAACTTGCTAGTATTCCCCCATACAATCCTCCATAAAAAACAGATCCTCCAAAAATAACTTGAATAATCTCTATAATCGTCTGATAAGATTCTATTTCATCGATATGTAAAAATACCTGAATAATTAAAGGAAGATTAACGAGTCCATATAACAAATGACTACCAATAAACGCTCCTAATGCCCCAAATAACAGAAGAACGATCATTTTATTATCATCAAAAGAATACTTCTTACACTTTCTAACACACAAGAATTCCACCACTAAAACTCCAATTAAAGTCATGAGTGTGTAAGTAGTAATTTCTTTATTAAAAACAGTAATATAAGGATACATAATTTCACCCCTAACCAAAAAAAGCATGTAGCATGCTTCTTTTTAACACCAATTATTTGATATCATTAATAACATCAATTGCCGTACCAACCACACATAAAGCACAAGCAATAAAAATGCCACTTAAAGCAGTACCAATAATAGAACAAACAAGTCCTGCAGTAGCCATACCTCTTTTTTCTACACTCACTCTACCTTTTACTGATAAGATAATTCCAACGATACCAGCAATTAAACCTATCCAAGTATAAAGAAATGCGAAAACCAAAGATACAATACCTAATACTAGTCCTGCTACAGCTAAACCATTAGCATTAGAATCTCCATTGTTATTCACTTCTTTACTCCTCCTTACCAATATTATGACAAATTTTTTATAATTAGTCAATATATACGAACTAATTTTTATACAAGTTTATTGAAAAGAATCTTCTTCCAACAAAGGAATAATGTCAATACCAGCTTCTTCATAAGGATGTACTTCCCTTACAGCCTTTAATACTTCTTTAACTTTAGAAACATCACACATAGCCTCAAGTCTATCTTCTTCAGTGTATTCCATTTTGTTTTGCTCTCCCACAAAAGGATGAGCATGATCATTAGGCGTAAATGTTCCTACACCCTTCATGGATGTCGAACAATGCGTATAATCACCAATGATGCCAGCTCCATGAGAAAACATTGCCCCGCGAACCACTTCTAAATAATCATAAGGAACCATCACCACAATTTTAACCTTTTTAACATCAAAACTCACAATAGATCAATTCCTCCAAAAATCGTTGTATGATTAATATAAATAGTATACTTACTATTCTCACTACTTTTAAATTTACTATCTAATCCTCCAAAAATTCGTTGTGCTTCTTACCTACACGTCACCCTCTAGTTATATGCCATGCATGGCACACATTAAAAAGATACCCTTAACTAGGAGCATTAATTTATATGTTGCACAATAATTAAGATGATAGCAACAATAATGCCAACAACAATACTTAAACTAATATTACTAGAACTAGCATTATTATCATCAGTATTACTAGAACTAGTATTATTAATATCATTATTATCCGTATTACTAGCAAACTTTACGCCAGGAATTTCATCATTTGGATATAATTCTCGAAGAGAATCTTTAAAATCTGAACTTAACTCTAAAAACCGTAGATGAGTCTCGAAAATATATTTGGCGACTTGTTCTTGAGAATGAGCAGGTAAAGCACAATCAATAGCAAAATAGTTTCCATATTGAGTATATTCCATTTTATAGCTAGCAGCATTCATATAATGCCAACAAACTGCTACTTGTTTATCACGCAATTTAAGGAGAAATGTTTTTATTTCCAAGGGAAAATCAAAACTAAAATCTTCTTCTATTTCCATCCCATCTTTATTAATAGCAAAAATTTGAAAACTAGAATCTAGAAATTCCAAACAATTTTTAATTTTTCTAATATCATCAAAATTAACATCTTCTATCACTCCAGCATCTACTATCTCTTTTGCTTTTTCATGATTAATATTCAATATATCTTGAAGAACCTGAGAAACTACCAAAGAATTATTTTCATTTGTTTCAAAAACAATCTTTCTTTCCAAACTATCTTGATGCTTTTTATTTTTATTAAAAGTAGAATCTATAAATGCTTCAATGTAATCTAAAAGCTCAATACAAGTGACTGCATTTTCTTTATAACCTTCATAATCAAATCGATCAGGATACTTATTTTTTCCACTAAAATCATGTAATATTTTATTCCAACCTATCAAAGTTGAAAAATAAATTTCTTGAACCATAGCAAATTCTTGTTGATTACAAGCTTCTTTACTAATATCTATATGTTCAGCAGCACAAATATCTATAATATTATGAATATTATTAAAAATATGGTCAAAAGCAGACATAATAGATTTTTTATGATTTTCATCTGGTAAATTTTCATAATCACGACAACACAGACTAACTAAAGCTTTGGAAATTTCCATAATTTCTGTTAAAGAATCGTTAGCAATATTCTTTTTAACTGATTCAGGACTATATTTAATAGCTTTTTCAAAACAACTAACAGTTTCATTCAATCTTTTTTTATATTTCGTAGATTGCCAGCCAGCAGACTTTCCCTTTAAAAACCAAGCTTCATAATTTTGTAAGTCAATTTCAAGAATTTTATTACAATAACTTTCTGCTTCCTTATAGTTTTGTGAATCATAAGCTGATTGAGCCATAGCCAAATAATTAGCAACATTATTCTCTTGAGCAATTTCAACTCCATCCTTATCTTCACTAGCAACTTCAGTCACCATTTTTCTAGCATCTTCCATAGAATATTTTATACCACAATTTTGACAAGCAAAAACTCCTTTTTCCTTTATAAAATCTGTACTCCCACACATTTCACACTTTAATTTTTTCATTTTCTACTTATTCTACTCCTTTAACATTTTATCTTTATTCTAAAAAGAAAACAGCCTCTGGTATTTCACGAACAATTAACTATCTCAGCAAAATTAACATATTCACAAAAACATTACTACCAAAAAAATGCTTTTGATTATATCACAATAGATCAATTCCTCCAAAAATCGTTGTATGATTAACATAAATCGTATATTTACTAGATTCACTACTTTTATATTTACTATCCAATCCTCCAAAAATAGGTAATCCACTAACTTCTACCTTGACATCTTTTGGTAAACGAATATCGATACCTCCAAATAAAGTAAAACAATCAATCACCAAATCATTTTTTAATTTAACATCCCTTAGATCAAGCTCTACCGAACCAAATATGGAAGTAACCTGAAAATCACTTTTAATTTCATCAATCGTCTCCTCTATTCCCGAAAACACAGCAACATAGGATTTCGCATTCGCTTTTGGTTTTCTTATCTTTCGATTACTAAAAATAACTGACAAACCAACAACAATGATAATAACGGGTACAAAAACTTTCCAAATCGTACTCCACAAAATCACATCCTGACTAGCAAGTAACATAAGCACTCCTAAAACAAGAATCAAAAAGGATGTGCCAATACTTTCTCTTCGAACGAGCGAGATTAAAGATGGAACAATCAAAAACAAAGTCCACCAACCAGAAAAGAAAATCGAAAAATCCCACCATTCCATATTTCTGCCTAAATATAACACACCAATAACAATGAGGACTACTCCCCAAAAAACATTTCTTTTACTCATAATCCACCTCACTAAAATTATATCTTAAACCAAAGAAAAAAGCCACTATAAAGTGACTAATTTTGTTTTTTCATCTTAACAACAACCATTTCTTTGGTATTGATTGCCTGGATAACTTCTTTAATTTCCTCCAAAGTAATACTTTCATATATTTCCTTTAAATTAGGAATGATTTTTTTATAGTAAACTAAATAAGTTTGAAGCATATTATTTACACTTTCCACATCCTCATAATTAAGTACCAATGTTGCAATCGAAGAATTTACTTTTCTTTTTAAATCCGCTTCATTCATATGTAAATGTTCTAAGGCATCGATTACCCTTCGAATCGCTTCATCTAATATTTTACTTTCTATTGTGACATCAATAACAATGTAATCTTCTAATACAAACCGCGTAGCACTTAAAAAAGTAATGATGTTATTTTGCAATAATTCTTCTTTCAAATCAGAGGAATCACCAAAATTATTAGATAAAATAATACTTAGCATAATATTAAGCTTAACTCGCTCAAACCCTTTAAGATCCTTTAAAGGAATTTTAAGCCCAATTTTAGCTTTTTCTACTTCTACATTAGCATCTATTACTACTTCCTCTTGAACAACATACTTTGGTTCTTTAACAGGAAGTATTTTCGGATTTAAATAATTAGGAAATTCTTTTAGATCCAAATTATCATTAACCATCTGTTCTATTTCATACGGATTAACATTACCTGTTACAATTAAAAACATATTCTTTGGATGATAAAAAGCATCATAAATAAGATTAATATCATCAAGTTCAATTTTTTTAATGTCTTCTACTTCTCCCGTTATTAAATATTTATATTTCTCTTTATGATACATAGCTTTATTAAAAGCAAAATAAAGCTGATTATATGGTTGATCTTTACCCATATTAATTTCCGAAGCAATAATCCCTTTTTCTTTCTTAATCATTTCTTTGGTAAAATAAGGATTATAAACATAATCTAATAAAGCATTTAAATTTTCTTTTATTTTACTAGTTCCATAAACTAAATAACTAGTATATTTAAAAGTTGTAAAAGCATTTATATCACTTCCCAAAGGATCAAACAAATCATTCGCTGTCGTATCTTTATCAACATTAAACTTAATATGTTCCATAAAATGCGCTATACCCTGTGGTACTTTATATTTTTTACCATCAATACTAAATTCTGTATGCAATGACCCATAATTTACATTTAAAGATATATAAAAACTTTTCGCATATTCATTCTTCCATACATAAAGAGGAAGTCCAGCTTTAGAAGTCGTAAAATAAATAACTTCATCAATTCCTTTAATCTTAATTGTCTCCATTACTTTCCTCACCTTCTAAAACAAACGAAATGTTTGGCTTAATCTTATTAGCAATCTTCATAATTTCTTCTTTTGTAATATCTTTAATCATTTTAATTCTATCTTCAATTAAAGGTAAATTATCATAAATATGAAAAACATAATTATTTAAAATACCCGCTTGATTATCAAGTGATAAATTAAGAGAAAAGATAAAACTTTCTTTGGCATTATTAAGCTCTTGTTCACTAAATTCTCCATTCTTCATTTCTCTGAAAGCTTGCTTAATAAGCTTTTCCGCTTTTTTAACATCATTCTTATTAATAGAAGTTTGAATAACTAACAATTGATCATATTTTAAATAAACACTTTTAACTCCATAACAAAGAGAGTTTCTTTCTCTTAATAATTGATAAAGTTTCGTATTTAAGCCACCACCACCTAAAAGATAATTATAAAAATATAAAGTAATAACTTTCTCTTTTTCTGTTAAACTCGTAATATTATATATTTGAACTAAATTAGTTTCCAAAAAGTGTGATGTTTCCCTAAAAGTTCTCCCCTTACTATATACTTTATTATCTACATACAAAGTTGGTAACTCTTCTGTTTTTACAACCGGATTTTTAAAATATTTAAAAATTAAATTAGCTACTTTATCCATATCTAAATCGCCAATAATAAAAATATCACAACTAGACTGAATTAAATCTTGATAAGCCAAAGCTAAACTTTTAGGACTAATCTCCTCTAATTCTTCTACCGTTCCTAAAATACCATAACTAGTAGGAGTTGATTCGTCTAATTTACTTAATGCTTTTTTTAGAGTTACTCTACTAATATTTTCTCCTACTCCCAATATTTCATCATGCAACCGGTTCTTAACAATATTAAAATTCCTTATATCAAAATCCCCTGCTTCTATCGCTGGATTTAAAATCATTTCTAGTGGCAAACTTAAAACATTCTCTAAATAATCTTTATTACTAGCATACTTCGGATTTAAAAAGTTAAGCACAAAAGATGTCATAAGAATATTCCCCGTTTTATTCGTAAGACCATAAAAAGATGCTTGATAATATTCTTCTAATTTTCTAGCTACCTCTTTTCTCGAATGATATTTAGCCGAACAATCACTCATAATATCCGCCAAAAATGTTTTTAACATGACATCTTTCCGATCAGCTTTACTCTTAAAAATTATTTCCATTTGACAAGTCTTAAACCGATTTGTTTTTACGGTATACAAGTTAAATGAGGGATAAATAAACTTTTTATATTCCACGCACTTTCACCTCATTTGTTATTATATCACAAAAAACTTATTTTATTAATGAACATATAGCAAGTTTACAAAATCATTTATTAACCGCTACAACTTTCTCATAAGTATTTGACATATCTTCTTTCGCAAAATTAATTCTCGATGTAATTGCTACAATCCCAAAAAATATTACCGCATAAAGCATAATAGCTCCTCCAAACTTCTTTAAACTTTTCATCATTTTACCTCACTCCTTACACGAACATTATATCGCATATACATTTGTTCGTTCAAGTGCTTTTAATAAATTTTACAAAATAAATACAATTGTTTGACATTCATATGTTTTTATGTTAATATGTTATTGGAGGTAAACAAAATGGATAAAAAATTTAAAGAATTAACTGAAAAACAAAATAATGTATTAGATTTTATCAAGAAATTTACAGCTACACATGGTTATCCACCATCAATTAGAGAAATAGGTAAAGGTCTTAATTTATCAAGTCCTGCTACGGTGCATACCCATGTTAAAAACTTATGTAAAGCTGGATACTTAAAAGTAGATAACAACAAATTTAGAGCTATGGAAATACTAGTTGATAATGAATATGAAGAAAAAAATGAAGAACTCGTTAAAGTTCCTCTCCTTGGCAAAATAACCGCTGGAAGTCCGATAGAAGCTATTGAAAGGCCTAATGAATTTTTCAATTTACCAGCAAGTCTAATCCCTGCTAAAGAAACCATATTTACTTTAAACGTAAGTGGTGAATCAATGATTAATGCCGGTATTTTTGATGGTGATATCGTTATTGTTCAAAAACAAAGTACAGCTCGAAATGGTGATATTATTGTTGCTATGACAGATGAAAATGAAGTAACTCTTAAAACATTTTATAAAGAAAAAAATCATATTCGCTTACAACCTGAAAATGATACTATGGCTCCTATTATTTTAGATAATGTTACTATTCTTGGAAAAGCTATTGGTTTATATCGTAAATTTTAAAGCCCAGAATTAACCTCTGGGTTTTATTATTATACATTTTTTTCCCAACCCCTTCAATTCATGTTATAATTATTTATGGTGATATAATGGCAAAGAAAAAATACAAACTTAAATGGAAAAACTTAATAGCTCTACTAATATTTCTTATAGCTTTCATCTTTTTAATTAAATCTGGTATTGATTTAATTAATTATTTTATTGATACCAATAATACCAATGAAGAAATAAAAAATATTGAAGATGCTGTTAAAATAGAAGAAGTACCCGATAATGAAAATACCGAAATTATTGAACAAAAAGAACAAATACCTAAAAACAACCCTTATTGGGATTATATCAAAATGAATTTAATTAGTGTTAATTTTGATGATTTATTAAAAATAAATAATGAAACTAAAGGTTGGATCCAAGTTAATGGAACCAACATTAACTATCCTTTTGTTCAAACTAGTAATAATGACTATTACTTAACCCATTCTTATGACAAAAGCTATAATCAAGCTGGTTGGGTGTTTATGGATTATCGAAATGATACTATAAATTATGATAAAAATACCATTCTTTATGCCCATGGTATGAATAATAAAACGATGTTTGGATCTTTAAGAAATATTCTTAATAGTTCTTGGTATAATAATACGAATAATCATATTATAAAACTCTCTACCCCAACTGAAAATACTTTATGGCAAGTATTTAGTGTCTATCACATCGAAACCACAAATGATTATATCCAAACTGAATTTACCAGTGATGAAGAATATCAAACATTCCTAGACATGCTAAAAGGAAGAAGTGCTGTAATATTTGATACAACCCTAAATACAACCGATAAAATACTTACTCTATCAACTTGCTATAACAAAACAGATAAAGTAGTAATGCACGCTAAACTAATTAAAAGAGAAGCTAGGTCATAGCTTCTCTTTTAATTTATTATATGCTTTTTCTAATTCATGATATCTAAAATCCAAAACTTCCATATAAAATTTCTTTCTTACGTCACTCATTCCCTCTATATTTCTAATAAATTCCCTAATTTTATGAATATCAATTTTAGGAAATACTCTTATTAAAGCATCATTACATAAACTATTATTCATACTTTTAATAAAATCAAAATAATGAATTCTTTTATTGTCTATTTTCAAGCAAGAATAAACATTATAAGCAATATTTTTAAACTCTATATTATCTAACTTTTCTATTTCCCTATCTTCAAAAATGGGATTTAAACAAGAACCATTATCATAAATTGGTGCAAATTCCATTATGCCATCTTTCTTATTATACAAAAATCCCCAATTACCATTATGTCTATCGGTATTTCCAATAAAAGCATCAACAATAAACATATCCAAAAATTTAGTCAATATTTCCGAGTCAGGCATATTTTTTAAAACTTCTAAAATTTCTAAAAAATCTGTTCCGATTTTTTTATCAGGATTAATACTTAAAGCTAAATTTTCAAATTCATACAATTCATGTGTATCATCTGTAAAATCTTCACATGCACATACAATCTTTTCTTTATCATGATAGTGATACAAGCCAAGAATAGTTTTTTGAGTATTAAAACCACCCAAGCTAAATATATTACTACCAACATACTCCGAATAAGCATTATTAATATAAGAAATATTCTTATTCTTTTCTACGGGATCAGGAAATTTAACTAAATATTTTTTATCATTATAAATAAGAGTCTTCTTTACTTCGCTTCCACTATAATTATTTAAAGTTTCTTTAGCTAAAGTAAAATCAATCATAAATTAACCTTCTTTTATATTTTCCCATTATTTTTAACAAACACTTCCAATGTAGGAACTGTATCAAGCAAAAAAGCTAAATCAGCCGCGACATGCTTTACTTCTGATTTTTCATGAGCTATAGCATCTTCTAGTAATTCATCTTTCGAAATACTATCAAATAAGCCTTTAAAATGCTTATTATATTTCATGATTTTATCAAAATATTCGCGAGCTTTACTATAATTTCCTTGCTTAAAATAATATACTAAAAAAGGAATTAAAGAATCTAAATTATCTTCATTATATTTTTTATAAATCTTATTTAAATTACTACCATCTTCCCTATAAGCATATAAAGCCATAAGTAATTCCCTAACTTCTGTAGTTCCATCATTATCATATTTAAGTGTTTCTTTAGCAACTTCCAAAGCTTTATTAATCATACCACTACCAGCATACAAATAGGCAAGATTATATAACCCATGAATAAATGGCAATATCTGAATCGCATCTATAAGTTTTACATTATTACTTAATAATCCTTCGGCACTTAATACTTTTCTTTCCCCATTAACCGCTTCTTCAATCATATTTAAAACTTTTAACGGATTATCTTCATAAGAAGCTAACATAATTTTAGCCTCAAAACACTCTGGATAAACATTTAAAGCTTTCTTAATATATTTTATAGCTTCACTATCATTTAAAGCTTCATTAGCCCTATCTAAAAACTCATAAGCTTTTTCTTTTTTAGCATCATAAACATCATGAAACATATTAGCCATTTCTTCTAATTCTTCTTCACTCATATCCATATTACTTATAAAACTATCATCTTTATGTGTATATAACTTCATATATTTAACTACCTTTCTTCACAATAAAACTCTCAATATTAGGCATAGTAATAAATAGAAAACTTAATTCATAAGCTACTGTTTCAACTTCTGATATATCACCCAAAGAATAACCATCAGGTAAACTACCATCATAATCATCTATATTCTCATAATAAGAAACAAAATGTTTATTTACTTTTTTTATTCTATCCAAATATTTTTCTGCTTCCTCATATTTAGCTTGCTTAAAATAATAAATCATAAAAGGAACTAACATAAATAAATTTTCTTCAGAATATTTATTATATAGTTTTTTCATACTACTATAATCTTCCATATAAGCATATAATCCCATAAGTAAATATCTAGTCCCAGTATTATCATTTTCATTTAATCTAATTATTTCTCTAGCTAAACTTATAGCTTTACCAATTAATCCATCATTCGCATATATTCTAGCTAAACTATTCATCGCTTTTATATATTCTCTAGTTTCAAATATTCCATAAAAATGTCCCATATTTTCTTTCTTAAAATAACCCAATTTCTGTAATCTATTTTTTTCATCTTCTAAAGCTTGTTCTAAATCATGATATACCTTCATAAAATCATCTTGATTTAAAGCCAAAATAATTTTAGCTTCCAAACAATCAGGATCAACCTCTAATGCTTTTTTAACAAACTTTATTTCTTCTTTCTCACTTTTAGCATCTCTTGCTTTTTCTAAAAATTCATAAGCTTCTACTTTATTAGAATACTCATAATTTAACTTCCCACTATTATATAATGGAATAAACTCTTGTAACACTTTATTAGCCTCATCTATATTTTTAGGCTTTTTCTCGTCCATAAACTTATTCAATGCTTCAAATAATTTAGGATCCATAATACCACCACCTAGATTAATTTTATCAAGTATACTATTAAATAGCAAGAAAAAACTGATAAACTATCAACATTGATATTTATCAGTCAATAAACTAAAAATCTACGATAACAAATAAGGATCACTATAAGTCCCACTACCACCCATAATCGCGATATTAGATTTTAGATATATAGATGGACGGGCACCAAAGCCACTGGCAGCGCTGTTGCTGTACAAATTGCCGAAGTAGTAAACGTCAAACACGTTATACGAGCTAGAAGATCTGGGAGTAAGAGTCCACTGATATGAATCACTTTTAAGCCAATTATTTCCGGCACAAGCTGTTCTATCATAACCTCCTAAATCAGTTGTTCTTGCACAACTACTAGCAAGGACTGCATATCCATAATCGCTAGGATACATTAAGCCTACTTTCCCTGTCCATTTGGTTGGTCTTCCACTATATACTGTTGTTCCCCTTTCGGCTGTATAAAAACTATCAGCTGTTGCACTAGTACTAGAAGTACCCCCTAAATTCCATACCACACTTTCTATCATATTTCTTGCTGTACTATTTATCCCTGTCTCACTAAAATAACAGGTTTTAGTATAACTTCGATAAAAATTACACGTACTATCAGTTGCATTTAAATACCCATTATTAAGTTGTTGTTGAAGGGTTGCTGTACTCCAGTCATTGGTATTAGACCCATGCCATGCTAGTCCATCAAGTGTCTCATTACGAATTAATTTTACGAGATTCTCGGTTGTACCAGCTTCTGTTTCCATACTAAATACCCCTATTACTCGCCATAACTCATCATTAAATAATACATAGTTATTAGGGTTCTTCCCCTCATATCTATATCCATTTTCATTTACTAAACAATTCTTCGCTGCATCATCACTTGTTGGTGTACTACTACATTCTTTACTAATTAAATAATTAGCAAATGTTTCATTAATATTATCTTTAAAGTTTACTGTACAAGTAGTACTATCTACACTATCTACTTCTACTGCCCAATCCGTAAAATCAAATTTAGCTGTAGCATCATTTGTACAACTAATACTATCTGGTGTATAATTACTATCTTTAGTTGGGAAAGTATTTGAACTTTCACCATTTACTGTAGCTAGTAATTGTATATTAGAACTAGGTACTTTATTAAAATACAAATAACATTTCGTTCCCTTTTTAGTTAAAGGACTAACAGATAAACCTTGAGTAGCACTATCATAACTAATAGTAATTGACTAATCTTTTTCTCCATCTTCATTAGTACAATAAGACTCACTAGTAAGAACAAAATTACCATTAGGAAGAGCATCTACTTCACTTCCATCTACATACATAGCTACCACATTTAAATCCGCTAAAGTATAATTAATTGTTCCATTAAGTAAAGGTATACTCTCTGTCGTTTTATATTTAGCCCTTGTAAACGTAAGTATTATCGCACTTAATATAAATACTATAGCTACCGCTATTAAGATATTTCTTTTTAAGTGATTTCTTTTTAAAGTTTCAAATGTCATAAATAATTCCCTCTTTTCTAACTCGCATCATAACACATTTAAAAATACTTTTCATTACGTTCGACAAAACATGTCAAAACTTCTTTTTTTATGAAGTATTACTTCATTTAAATAATTTGAAATTTAAGCTATGATATAGTTTCCTAGCTTATAGTTAAATTATATAAGTATAAAGCATAAAAGTCAATTATTTTTTCAACATTTCAGTCAATATTTATCCAAAAGAAATATTAATGCGATAATCTTGACGTGGTGAAAGTTTATGAATTATGGAATGAAATTAAAGGATTTAAGAGATCTTTATGAATTAACCCAACAAGATATAGCAGACGTTTTAAAAGTAGCTAGAAGTACTTATAATCAATATGAACAACAATATGATATCATTCCCATTAAACACTTAAATCATTTATGTAATCATTTTAAAGTATCATTTGACTATGTTTTTAGTTTTACCAAATTAAAAAGATATCAAGATGAACTAGATAAAATTGATACCAAAATTAGTGGTGAAAGATTAAAAGAACTTCGTAAAGAATATAATCTAACTCAAGCTAAACTAGCTAAAAAACTAAATATAGCTAATACTATTATTAGTGAATATGAAACAGGACACTTCCCTATTAGTACGGCAACTCTCTATTCTTTAAGTGATAAATTTAATATATCTAGTGATTATTTATTAGGTAAAACAAGTAAAATAAAATATTTAGACAAACCAAAAGAGAAAGAATTAATTGGTTAAATTCTTTCTCTTTTATTTATCTAATAACCAATCAACAATATTTTTATGAATAATACCATCTCTACTATAATCAAGCTTATCCATAGTTAATACATATTTAGGATAATTATCATCTAATTCTTTATATATTCCAAATTCTCTTTCTATAACACTATCACTTGCTAAATAATCCGCTACTTGTATATAAAATCTATCTTTAAAATCATTAACTACAAAATCTATTTCTCCATTTTTAGTTTTCCCAATATAAACCTCATATCCTCTAGCAATTAACTCATTATAAACTATATTTTCTAATCTTCCTCCCACTTTCTTTTCTACTGTAGAATTTTTTAATTGTAATATACCTAAATCAGCTAAAAAATACTTTTCTAACAATGTCATTACTGACTTCCCTCTTATATCATATCTATTAACTTTATTAATTATCATTGAAGTATTAACATAATCAATATAATTTATTACTGTATCTACACTCGTATAAATTCTTTCCTGTTTTAAAAAATCTGTAATAGATTTAGCAGAAATTATTCCCCCAATATTCTCCATTATAAATTGAATAATTCTATTTAATAAATTAATATTCTTAATACTATTTCTTTCTACAATATCTTTTAATATAACTGTATTATAAAGATCCGTTAAATACATCTTCCGTTCTTCTAAATTAAGAGCATTATATATTTGAGGCATTCCTCCCCATTCTACATATTCTAAAAAAGCATCATCTAAATTACTTTTTATACCATTTTGTTCCTGCAATAAAAGATATTCTCTAAATGTAAATGGCATCATTTTAATACTAACATATCTTCCCGCTAAATAAGTAGATAAATCACTAGAAAGAACTTTACTATTAGAACCTGTTACAAAAATACTAACATTTAGTGTAGCTCTAAACGAATTAATTACTTTCTCAAAATCCCGAACATTTTGAATTTCATCAAACAACAAATAATATTTATCATTATCTTTAATTTGTTCTTTTATAAACTGATTAAATTTTTTAGGATCAGTATAATCTATATAATCATAATCTTCAAAGTTAATATAAATAATA